>JAEEQG010000148.1 GCA_016285185.1 Spirochaetota bacterium | reverse complement strand
TCTCAAAATATTAATATGTCTGAATGCACTGGATTCGAAGATGAATTTAATCTTGAAGATGGAGATTATTATGTAAATGAAATCCGACTCTTATCTGAAAATTATAGATTGGTCTCACCTGAAAAAAAATATACAGATTATATAATAAGAGTAAAAGATAAACGAGTGTATTTTTTATTTAATTATAATGGCAACTGGTATGAAAGAGAATTGACAAAATTTTCCAATGCAGATTTTGGTGGCATAAATGAGTACAAATGGCTTCTTGATGCAAACTCTAAAACAGTTATGTCATATTTAAATAAAGACGGGCTTTTCTATTATAAATTTACTGACAGAGCTATAGGGCATGATTTTTATTGTATATTAAAAGAAGAAAATAAAATTATTGGCTTATTTGAATCAAATGAAGGTGGTATAGAAGAACCTAGCATAATAGAAACATACATATACGTTTTTGAGAAAAGAAAGACTTTTCCAAAAATTTTAAGTTATAATGATCTTCAAAAGTCTAAAACAAATGTAGCTGTTAATAAAATAATGACAGTAAATGAGAATCTTCGTTTACGAAAAGCAGAAATAACATCCAGTGAGATTATTACAACAATGCAGGCTGGAACAAAAATTAAAATTATCGAGTTAGGAAAACATGAAGTAATTGACGGTATTTCAAGTAACTGGGTAAGAGTTGAAGTACAATCAAACGCAAAAGATAGAAACGGAAATCCAATTAAAGCTGGAACAATTGGATGGTGTTACGGCGGATATTTGAAATAGTAATAAATGAATATTTTTTCATTGAGTCAAGCTCAATGAAAAATTAATTGAACTTTAGGACTAAACAAAGTAGCGATTGTGCACGGCTTTACGCCGCTTGGAAAAGTTTATGTTCACTAAAAAAAATGGAAATATTTATAAGAAATAATTTCGTATAACATAGGTTCGTAGCCGACAGGCGGTCAAGCCGCCTGCGGTTTAAGCAATTGTTATGTGGACGCCCGCACTGGGGCGCTTTTGGAGGAGAAAAATTGAAAAATAAATTGTTTTTTGTTTTCTTTACAGTTTTTAATTTATCAATGTTATTTGCACAAGAACAAGATATGGACTATTACCTGTATCGTAACAAGGAAACATTCAGTATTTTACATTCTATGTTCGGAGTAATCGCACATGATAAAGTTCCTGTTTATAAGAACTGGACTCATGAATTTGAAGAAGAACCAAAGTTTTATCTTGACAAGAAAACTATAGTCAAATTTAAAAGAGTTTCTAAGGATTCTTTTCAGTATAAGTCAGGAAATGTATTTCATCGATGGCTGATAGAAACAATGGATGATTACAGAGAAGGCTGGATATCAGGGCATGATGTTATTCTTATATCAAGCAGCAGATCGTTTGTACCATTGTATAAATATGGAACTACATATTTCTATGTAAACGGTGGCCTTAATTATGATGGAAAACAATTTACAACAACTGGATTTACAAAATTAGTTACAGGAAGTTCTGTTGGAAGTCCAAACTTTTACAATGGTGATGTATTATTCCTAGAACAAGATAAAGGAGATTCTCCCTTTTATTTGGAATGGGATAATCCTCATTATGAAAATATGAAGCATATTTCAAAATGGGATGAAGAAGCCGGATGTTATGTACATCAGACAATCAAAAATTCAAACAATAACGAAAACATTATAGAAGAATATACTTCTTGCGAAAATGATTCGATATTAAAATCCCGAAATGTATACAAATCTGAAGAATATTATGATCTTATTCGTGCTATTGAAACTGACAATATATCATTATTGAAAAAAATCATTTCAAGCGGTTACAAAGCCGAAGTTATGACACCAGACGAAAGTCCACTTGTATACGCTTTGGAAAGAAATAAAAGTAATGCATTATCAATTATGATTGAAAGCGGCTTTAATCCTCATGTTGAAGTTGCTGGAGAAGATGATGTCGATTTTGTCGATATTTATGATTATAAAAAATTTGAAAAAAAATAATCACATAACATGATTTTATCACCGCAGCTACAGTAGTTATTTATATGAAACTATATCGATGTTCACCCTCTGGCACGCCGGTCATTTCCGATTTTTTGATAATATTCTCTTTTAATGTTGTACATGCGCTTATCTGCAATCTTTGCCAAATTTAAAACGGACTCATCCGGGAACTCACATTGTTGTACATAACCGGCAGAAACCGTTAATTTTTCAAGGTACTTTCCTTTCCAGTATCCTACTGTCTCATTCAGATTCAATTTAATGCGTTCAAGCTGCTGAGTATCGGCAAAAAGCAAGGCAACAAATTCATCACCGCCGATACGGTAAACTTTACCGAATGGTTGAAAACATTTCATCATACAAGCAGCTAGTCCGCATATCAGCTCATCACCTGCAGCGTGTCCCAAGGTATCATTTGCATTTTTTAGACCGTTAACGTCAATTGCTACATACACGAAATCATTATTGGTTCCGCTTTTCGTATATCGAATAAGATCATCCTCATACGCACGCCTGTTCAGACAGCCTGTGAGTCTGTCTGTATTGGAAATTTGAAGCAGTTTTGTGTTCATTTCTTTCAAAGTGAACAGCATATGTGAAAACCCACCTGTAAAAACAGACAAAAAAAGAATGATAATAAGTGCAATAATATGGCGACCTGTGGAAATCCAGCCGCGTTGTGGCATAAGCGCAAGTTCCCATGTAAGATTTCTTATATTAAAACGTGAGCGAACTGCATTTGATTTTAGATTTCCTTTTTTATGCATGGTATGAACCTGTCCGTCATCGGTGATATAGGAAAGTTCATAATTAAGACCCATGCCTGAAAGATTATCCAGATTCAAAACATTGATGATATTTTCAAAATCAATCGTGACGGTGACTAATCCCCACAAGGTGGTCTCGTCTCCTTGCTGCAGAATGACAGGTGCTCTTCCTGCCATTCCGACGCCTCCCTGAATCAGGTTAAAAGGATTTGTCAGAATTGTATCGCCTTTTTTATAAGCTTCTAAAGCCTCAAGATTGCCTGCTTGACTGGTATCCATAAAATTAAACCCTACCAGACTTTCGTTGCCGGCAAGAGGATAAACTGCCGCAACAACGCCTCCCGGAGCAATCGCAATATTTTTTAATGAAACATTGGTATCTCTAAGAACATCGTTATAAACATCATCTGCAACACCGTCAAAAAACGAAGTGTCGCCGTTGTGATCCTGTACAAGAGCGGTAAGTGTATGTGTTCTAGCCATTACACAGTCGATTATTGTGATAATATGTGAAGATTCATTTTCTGCAATAAAGCTGCATCTTTCCCGTTCATGTTGTATGTCACCTGAAAATAATAAATAGTAACCCGCTGTTAAAACAAGCAGAGAAATCAACCATGAAGCGATGCTGATCCATTTTAAATGTACGTTGTTTTTGTTGTCTTTATCAGTTAAGGTTTTCACTGTTTGTTCCTATCCAGGAATGAGATATTATATTATTATCCCTTATTATATCCAATAAATCAACTTTGTTTTAAAGAATTGTGTGAAGAATCCCGCAGTCAGGTGCGGTGCAGACACGGATTTTTCTTATGCTTTTGGTAAAATTCTGCACGGTGTCTTTGCTGAAAACTGTAGAACTCTCGGAGAAAGGCTTGTTTTCGGAATAAATCCAAAGATCGGTTTCAAACGAAATACGTTCGGGAACATCTATAATGATATCTTCCGGTTTAAGGGAGTTTTCCGTGGCAAGACGTTTTTCTTCATTCGTGCGGAATTCCAGACCTTCAAGTTTTTTGTGCAGAGGATTGGCATCATCAAATGGAATTTCCTGAACTATGCGGTAAAGTCTTCTTTCTTTCAGCAGTTGCGCGCATTTTTTCTCCGCAAAATCTGCTGACATAAGCAGACTGTAAATTGAATTGTCGTCTGCCGCATACAGCTGTTCCGGCAACACAAGCTTTTGTTCCAACGCCGAATACAGTGCTTTTTTCATCATCGCGGTTGCCGTTCTTACATTCTTGTTCCAGTAAACAGCCTTATACATCATGTATTTTGAAAAAAGCAGGTGTTCAATGGACATTATTCCCTGTGAATCAAGCATAACACCTTTTTGTTTGTCGGGAACGATATGGGAGAGAATAAAGTCTATGTCCTGTGTACCGTAAGGAACGCCGCAAAAAAATGCGTCGCGGTTGAGATAGTCTAATTTGTCGGGATCAAGCACACCTGAAAGAAGCTTGCGGAAAAACAGTGTTTCGGTGTCGCTGGTTTGAATGGAATCGGAAACGATTGCCGCAACTTGCTGTGGATCCGCACCGGTTTTTGCAATGAGGGTTTTGAGTGGTTCTGCAAGAACAGCATCCGCCGTTAAATCTTCATGGTCTTTAAGCGGAAGTTCTTTTAGCGAATGGGTAAAAGGAAAATGTCCCAAATCATGAAATAGGGCGGCTGCCAAAAAGGCGGCAGTTCCTTTCTTTGTAACCCATTCGGAAGCACCTTTTGTAATCAGATTGTCCGCAAGACGCTGTGCAATGTGATACACTCCAAGAGAATGAGAGGCTCTTGTATGAGTTGCGCCGGGATATGCAATTTCTGTTGGACCAAGCTGCTTTATTGCATACAGCCTGTTGAAAACCGGAGTGTGAATACATTCTTCAAGCTCCGGTGTAAGATAAATGTGTCCCCAAAGAGAATCACGAACAGCCTGAGAAAACTTGCCCATTACTGACCGCCCATTCTGGTATAGGCTGCCAAACCTCCTGCCAGCAAAATCTTTGCGGAACGTTCGTCAAGTGTATTTGAACCTTCTATTACGCTGCCGTTAGCTGTAATTTTAAAGTTAACACCTTTTTCTAGGGCTTCTTTTATGTTTGTAATTTTGATTGTATTGCCCTGTTTTATTTTGTCGTAGTCAGACGGGTTTACAAATGTAATCGGAATTATGCCGTAATTGATGAGGTTTGCCTTGTGAATACGGGCAAATGACTTTACGATTACAGCCCTTACACCGAGATACATCGGAGCAAGCGCGGCGTGTTCGCGTGAAGAACCCTGTCCGTAGTTTTCACCGCCAACAACAAAACAGCCTTTCGGGTTCAATGCCGAAGCTCTTTCGTAAAATGTAGGATCAAGGCGTTCAAACGCAAACTTAGAAATTTCTGGAATGTTGGAACGCAGCGGAAGAACTTTTGCGCCTGCCGGCATAATATCATCAGTTGAAACGTTATCGCCCGCCTTTAAGAGTACAGGAAGTTCCAATTCCGGTGCAAATTCCGGTGTCGGCGGACATGGCTTTATGTTTGGACCGCGGATAATCTCTATTTTTTTGCTTTCCTCTTCTGAAAGCGGTTTGAGCAACATCCCTTCATCCTGTCCGAATAGCTTGATATCCGATTTTGAAAGGTCAGGAGATTTTCCTGCCAGCATACTGTCAGAAGCTTTTGTAAATGAGAAAGTTGAAGGATCGGTTATTACACCTGTAATAGCGGCTGCCGCGGCTGTTTCAGGTGAAACAAGGAAAACGGAAGCATCCGCC
Source organism: Spirochaetota bacterium (assembly GCA_016285185.1). Classification (GTDB taxonomy): domain Bacteria; phylum Spirochaetota; class Spirochaetia; order Treponematales; family Treponemataceae; genus UBA1240. Next base: position 149,451 of record JAEEQG010000148.1, on the reverse strand, counting down.
GTACCGCTGCGTCCTTTGAAGTTTCTGTTGAATGTGCGCAGTGTAACGCCTTCACTGTTAGGCGCAAAACCCATACCAATGCACGGACCGCATGCGCTTTCGAGAATGCGGAAGCCTGCCGCTATCAAGTCACCGAGAACACCGGCTTTTTCTGCCATCATGAGTGTTGTACGGCTTCCGGGTGCAATACCGGCTTCTACATTGGGCGCAATGTGTTTGCCTTTTACTATTGCGGCGACAGCGGTTAAATCGTCAAGGGAACTGTTTGTACATGAACCGATTACAACCTGGTCAACTTTTTTACCTGCAACGGCACTTATCGGCTGTACCGCATCGGGGGAGTGAGGACAGGCTGCCATTGCAGTGAGCTTACTGAGATCAATTTCAATTATCTTGTCGTAAACCGCGTCGCTGTCGGCTTTCTGTTCTGTCCAGTCATTTCCGCGTCCCATTGCTTCAAGAAAAGCCTTTGTTGTTTCATCAGACGGAAATACGCTGCATGTTGCGCCGAGCTCGGCACCCATGTTTGTTATTGTGGCTCTTTGTGGAACAGTAAGGTTTTTTACACCATCACCGAAGTATTCGTAAACGGCGCCTACGCCGCCTTTTACCGTTTCGCGGCGCAGTACTTCAAGTATAATGTCTTTTGCGCTTACGCCTTTGTTAAGGCTGCCGGTAAGCTTAACGCCGAAAACTTTTGGCATTGCAAGATGGAATGCGCCGCCTCCCATTGCAACTGCAACGTCAAGACCGCCGGCACCGATTGCAATCATTCCGATACCACCACCAGTGGGTGTGTGGGAATCCGAACCTAAAAGCGTTTTGCCAGGTTTGCCAAAGTGTTCAAGATGAACCTGATGACAAATGCCGTTACCTGGGCGTGAAAACCATATTCCGTATTTTTGTGCGATGGACTGCAGATAGCGGTGGTCATCCATGTTGCGAAAGTCGGTTTGTAATGTGTTGTGGTCTATGTATGATACTGAAACTTCTGTTTTTACTCTTGGGATTCCTATAGTCTCAAACTGAAGGTATGACATTGTACCGGTTGCATCCTGTGTAAGTGTCTGGTCAATGCGGATTGCTATGTCGGTTCCTCTTTCAATCGGCTTTCCTTTTTGGAAAGAATCCTTTGCTACTATGTGATTCTGAATGATTTTTTCGGCTAAGGTGAGTCCCATATTGTCTCCTGATACGATAATAAAACTGGTTCATTTTAGCGGTATGTATAAAGAATGTCCATATATTCAAAAACTATGTGTTTGTGATATAATTAGATTGTGAAAAAACTGTCTTTGTTACTGTTATTACTATTCTTTCTGTTTTTCTCATGTAAAAAGGAAAAAACACAGACTCCAAAAATACCCGATACTCTCAGAGGCAGAATAAAAGAATTGTCTTACGAAATAAACTGGTCTGATGAAATGAATCCGGACGGTCTGCCAAAGCTTGAAAAACAGGATTTGTTTCTGCAGCTGCCGCTTACGTTGTGTGTTCTGCCTGAAACCGAAGCAGTTTATCCTGAATATGGTGATTTTGGTGAGCTGAATCTCTCCGGTGTGCCATATTCGCTAGTTAGATTCGTTGATTCATTCTGCCGTGAATCTATTTGTGTCCCGGTTGATAAACGCAGAATAGAAACTGATATCCTTGACAGTACATATCCTTTTTTGAAGATGGTTCTAGAAGACGAACTTTTTTCGTTGCATGAAGTGAAGTCTTATCTAGTTGCAAAACCGGAATTTTATGACGGTGTTTATCAGGTTCCAGTGCGATTATTCGGAAATGACAAACATACCGATATTTTATTGTTTGTTAATAATGTCAAAGAAACGTTCAAAATTGATCAGATTTATTTTGGAGAGACGGAAAAATGAATGATGTTTTGACCGGAATAGAAAGAGATGTTGTAATTGATTATATGCGCTCGGAAATGCCGGTTTTAAGTATAAGGCTGAATTTGGTTCAGGATACGGCTTTTGCCGTTCCATCCGGTCAGTATTCTGTCCAGCAGTCTGTTATCATCTTTTCGGAACGTTTTGTACCTCAGTATGCCAAGTCTTTGCAGACAGAGATTCTTGTTTCATTTTATTTTAAGAAACGCGGTCTTTTCTTTAATTCAATTTTGCAGAGCAAGAACAATACATGTGCTGTTGGTATTCCCAATACTATATCCAAGATTGAAGATACTCAGTCTGAACCTGTTTTTGAGAATTATTATGGGAAACTACTGTATGCTGCAAAAAATGGTCAGACAGAAGTCGGTTTTTCATCAAATATTGATTACCCTTTGTTTAATCCGTTTGTTTGGCGCAGAGTTGATCTTTCGGATACTTTCTTTAAGATACTTGAATCAAATACTTCTTTTGTCCGCTCAGACCAGACTGGAAACCTGATAGACAGCATGTATGAAAGCAAAGAACTACTTTTTATTCATGGCAAACGCTTTCCAGAAAAAAATCCTTTTCCTTTCAAGGCATGTCTTTTGAGTGATGATTTACAAAAAAAGCCTGCAAGCATAGTAAGTACGTACAAAAGGGAAATGGATTCTTTTACAGGTAGTGTGTTTGTTCCTTTTTCGGACTTAAAACAGACAATTACTGCTGAGATTCCGGTAACGACTTTTTCGCAGATGGCTTTCCCTCAGGTTTGCGAAAAGATTATGGAACAGCTGGCTTTTATCCCCGCAATATCGTATCTTGCGGAAAAACATGAAGAGAACTCCGCGGTTCAGGACAGAATCAGTCCTCTTGAACTTGTATATGTGTCGGAACGTTATGTGACGTTTGTGTGTTCTTCAAAGACAATTTCGTTTGTGCCTATGCAGGAATACTCATTTTTACTAAATATCAGCTACAGGACTATAAGAGCCAAATGCGGAATACGCCATGTGTTTGAGTATGAGGGTAAAACCGGTGCAGTATGCGTTTTTACCAAGCTTAATCCTGAGGATAAACGTTTTTTATTCGAAAAAATCTATGGTACTGTCTACAAATAAAGCTGTTTTGCTTTATTTTATCTGCACAAGTGTATCCGGTTTTAATAAGCAGATATTGTTGTTTTCATCAACAACACATATGCCTCCTGCTGACGGATAAACCGGCGTTGCATCCAGAACCGTTACAGAGGATTTTGCAACAAGCTGCAAGTCTTTGTTGTATTTACCAATAACCCATTTTTTGTTGTCCTGAATTACTGTGTAGTAATATTCGTTCCAAGTTGAAAGCACTGCATTTTCGTATACGGGTTCATTGCTTTGCTTTGTAATTTCAAGCGTGCGAGGGTCTATGAGAACAAGGCGGATTGAGGCGTTTCCGCCGGTTTTTCCCGCTATGGTGAGCAGACCGGAATCCGTTTCAAAGATATTGCGTCCGCGAATTACATTAACTGGCGAAACTTTAAGTTCTTCACCGGTTTGACTATCAATCAGAACAAGTGAAGAAAGCAACTTTGTTTTGTCGGAGATTTTTAATCCGTAAGCGACATTAACCAGTCTGTCTTCTTCAGTTTCAATTCTCTTTTTATCTTTTTCTATCTCTTTGGTATCTTTTTGAGCTTCTTCCTTCTTTTTGTCGGAGAAAACCTGTTCTTCTGCTGCCTTTTGTTTTTCTTCTTCTGCTCGTTTTTGTGCTTCTTCAAGTTCTTTTTGTTTTTTTTCGGCTTCTTCCTGCCGCTTCTGAGCTTCTATAGCTGCATCAAGAGCTTTTTGCTGTGCGTCTTCGTCATCAGGATTTTCGTCGGCTTCTTTTTGTGCTTCTTCCGCCTGTTCCTTTGCTTCTTCTGCAGCTTTTTTTGTTTCTTCTACTTCTTTTTTAACTTCCTGAACTTCTTTTTGAGCTTCCGCTGCTGAACGTGCGGCTTCTTTTGCTTTTTCGGAAGCTTCTTCGGCTTCGCGGTTTTTAAGGTCAGACATATCTTCGCGCACGTCGATGCCTTTGTCATCAGTTTCTTTAATGCTGTCGACAACGTTTTTATCCGAGATAACGGTTGTATCAACCGCACTCAGGCTTCCTTGTCCGCGGCCTGTTAATGGAATGATAATCTGTGACTTTCCGGCCCATTCTTCGTAATCGGTAGAAAGTCCTGCGATTGAAGGAGAGAGTTGTTCCAAAACAACGGATTTATATTTACCGCTGATTTGCGACAGATTGCCACGGTAAACGGCATTATAAACAGTAATGAATGTGGCAAGCGTATCAGCATCAGCTTTTGTGTAATCGTAGGCGGAAACAAGATAACCGCTTATAATAGCTCGCAGGTTTCGTATGTGATCTACTGCGGCGTTTTTGCCGAGTACAAGGATGTCAGCATCAAGTCCGGTTTTTGTTTCCTCATCAACTGCGTGTATAAGGTAATATTTCTCGGGGTTGCCGAAACTGCCGAATTCGTCGTTACTGCTTACCAGTCTGCCGAGATTTGTACCTATGCCTATAATCTGATCCATTGTGTTATAGACTGTTACCGGTCCTGTATAGTTTTTAAAATGTATTTCCTGATTATCTATCGTTTCAAGTTCGCTTTTGTATACTTCAAAACAAAATAATGAAGAAACTGTAATTGCAATGAAAATTAATGCGAATAAAAATATCTTTTTCATAAGTTTGAACCTTTCAAAATTATAATTAAAACCATTATACAGCATTTTAACTGATTCTGCAAATTCCTGTTTTGTTACAGCTTGACTTATTAACAGCAAAAATCATATCATATTCATGCTATGAAAAGAAGACTTATAACGGCAGCATTGCCTTACGTAAACAATATTCCACATCTCGGAAACATAATACAGTCACTTTCCGGTGATGTTTTTGCACGTTTTTGCCGTAACCGTGGTTATGATACTCTTTATATTTGTGGTGTAGACGAATACGGAACTGCAACAGAAACAAAGGCTCTCGAAGAAGGAAAAGAGCCTCGCGCATTATGCAATCATTATTATCAAGAACACACAAAAATATACAAATGGTTCAACATAAATTTTGATAAATTCGGTCGTACATCAAATCCTCAGTGTACGGAAATTACTCAAAGTCTTTTTAATGATTTAGACAAGGCCGGTTTAATTAAAGAACATACAAACAAACAGCTTTTCTGCCCCAAATGCAATATGTTCCTTGCGGACCGTTATGTTGACGGTACCTGCCCTAAGTGTGGTTCTACAAAGGCTCGCGGTGACCAGTGCGATGAATGCGGTTCTCTTTTGGATCCGGTTGATCTTAAAGAGCCTAAATGTCATACCTGTGGTTCAACACCGGAAGTTCGTGAAACAAAGCATCTTTATATAGATTTGCCATCTTTGACCGGAAAGCTTAATGAATGGATGGAAAAAGCGAGTGTAGAAGGTAAGTGGTCGGACAATGCTCTGAATATGACAAAGGCATGGATCCGTGATGGATTACAGGAACGTGCAATTACACGCGACCTTAAATGGGGTATCCCTGTACCGAAACCCGGATACGAAGACAAAGTATTTTACGTTTGGTTCAATGCGCCTATCGGTTATCTTTCGATTACAAAGCAGCTTGCAGATGAGCTTGAAAAATCAGGTCGCGGAACTTTTGATTGGAAAAGCTGGTGGCTTCCGGAAGAAAGCAAAGAAGCAAAAGGGAAGGGTAAAGTTGACTTGTTCCAGTTTATCGGGAAAGACAATATTCCGTTCCACACTGTAATTTTCCCATGCACGTTGTTGGGCAGCCCTCACAACTGGACAAAGCTTCATCATATGTCCAGTACTGAGTTTTTAAACTACGAAGACGGTAAATTTTCAAAAAGTCGTGGAATCGGAGTATTTGGCAGTGATGCCATTGAAAGCGGAATTCCTGCTGACGCATGGCGTTTTTATATTTTCTACAACAGACCTGAAAAACAGGATTACCAGTTCACGTGGAAAGATTTTATGGAAAAGCTTAACGGTGAGTTAATCGGTAATCTCGGCAATCTTGTAAACCGTACACTTTTGTTCGTAAACAAATATTTTGACGGCAAAATTCCTGATGCTCCTGTTGATGAAGATTTGTGGGGCCAAGTAAAAGCTCTTGAGAAGAAGGCCACTGATTATCTTGAATGGGCAGAGCTCAAGGATGCGTTTCATACAATGTTTGAGATTTCTGATATATGCAACAAAAAGTTTCAGGCAGCAGAGCCTTGGAAAACTCATGAGTCAGATCCCGCTGCTTGTGCAAAGCTTATTCATAATCTGTGTTACGTAATCAAAGATTTGATGATTATGATGAATCCTTATATGCCTCAATATACTCAGGTTATTATGTCATACTTTGGCAAGTCAATTCAAGAAAGCAAGGTTGGAACTGAAACAAAGCAGGGTTATACATGGGCAAATCTCGGTGAAACAACCGGACTTGATAATGTAGGACCCACGGAAGTTTACTTTAAGCCTCTGGATCAAAAAACTATGCTTGCATTCCGTGAAAAGTTCAGCGGTAAGCAGACAAAACAAGCGGAAAAAGCTGCAAAAAAAGCCGAAAAGAAAAAGGAAGAACCTGTTGCATTGCCCGTTGAAGAGCAGGCAGCTTTCTTCAATGCAAATATTGAACTCACTGTAGCAAAGATTACGGAAATAAAACCGAATCCTGAAGGTGACAAACTTTATATTGAAACACTCGATGACGGAAGCGGAACGCCGCGTACAATCCAGTCTGGATTGCGAAAATATCTTCGCGAAGACGAACTTTTAGGCAAGAATGTTATTATCGCGGCAAATCTTGCACCGCGTCTTATGCGTGGAATAGAAAGTCGTGGAATGCTTTTGGCTGGTGATTACAAAGACGGAGACAAGGATTGCGTAGAAGTTTTGGATGCTGGCTGGGCAAACCCTGGAACAAAGGTTGTTCTCGAAGGTGCCGACCCGAAAGCTACCAAGAAGTCTGAAATAAACATAGACGAGTTTTTTGCAGTACAGATTGTGGTAAAAGATGGTTCTGTCCAGATAGCTGGCAAAAAACTTTTGGCTGATGGAAAAGAAATTAAAACTGCAAAGGCTCTTAACGGAGAAATTCACTGATGGCTGTGGATACACAGAATCTGAAAGTAAAAGTTAGTCTGTCTGATAACAAAAATACCATTTTTTCTGATTCGTTTTTACAGACTCCATTCTGGGCTAAGTTCAAATCCAGACACGGGTGGAAATCTCTAAGATTCAATATAACAGTGACAGACGGGAACTGTACTGTGCAAATGGATATTTCTGTTTTGGTCAGAACTTTTGCGCGTTTTTTTTCTCTTGCATATATTCCTCTGGCACCTGTGTTTAATCCAGAGGTATTTGATTTTACCGGGTATTTTGATTTTCTTGTTAAAATAACTGAACAGCTTAAGGTCTTTTTGCCCAAAAGGACAATATATGTCCGCTATGACCCTCCTGTATGCTATAAAAATGATTTTACAAAAGAGGATTTTGTGAATATCATGACACAATGTCATAAGCTAAAAAAGCCTTTGTCAGATATTCAACCGCCGGATACAGTTATCCTTAATCTTATGCAGACAGAAGATGAGATCATTGCCGGCATGAAAAGCAAATGGCGATATAATATCCGCCTTGCTAAAAAAAAAGATGTAAAAATAAAACAATGTAGTGCAGAAGACACAGATTTTGAAAAATCAATAGATACTTTCTATGATTTATATAGAATAACTTCAGAGCGTGATGGTATAGCGTTACATTCAAAAAGCTATTACATAGATTTGTTCAAATGCGCGCAACAACTACCTGATGCCCCTAAAATCTCTCTTTATACTGCAGAACATGAGGGAACGCCGCTTGCCGCAATAATTACACTTTTTACCGAAAAGCAAGCCGTTTATCTTTACGGTGCATCATCAAATGAAAAGCGGAATTTGATGCCGGCTTATCTTTTACAGTGGACAGCTTTATGTGATGCAAAAAAGCATGGTTGCGCATCTTATGATTTTTACGGAATTCCACCTACGGATGACGAATCTCATCCTATGCACGGGTTGTACAGGTTCAAAACCGGTTTTGGTGGTACCATTATACACAGAATTGGCAGCATTGACATTCCTTTGTCACTACTTTATATAGCGTATGCTTTTGCGGAAAAACTAAGATTGATATGGTTCAAAAAAATAAAGAAACTTTTACGCAAAAAATAGCCTTTAATGTGTATTCCATTCGATTGCCAGCTGACGCAGTTCCTGCGAGCTGTTACAATGAAGTTTCTGCTTTATGTGTTCCTTGTGGGCATCGATTGTTTTTGTACTAAGATTGAGCTTTGTGGCAATTTCTATCGTACCGTAGCCTTTGCCTATCATAGAGAACACCTGAAGTTGTCTGTTGGAAAGTTCGTTTGTCAAATCTTTGAAATTACCGTTTGAATCCTGAGTATGTTGGATTTTCCCATCACTACTATCCTGAAGATGTTCTTTTTCGGCTTCGCTTAGCCAAATTTTGCCTGAAATAACTGTTTTTATTGCATCTATAACTTTGTTTGTGGCTTCTTCTTTCATTACATAACCACTTGCACCTGCTTTTAAAGCTCTTTCAGCATAATAACGCTCGTCATACATGGAAAGAACAAGTATTGCAAGCTTAGGAAAGCGTATTTTCATGGAATGAATTATTTCAAGTCCATCCTCGTCTCCGAGATTCAAATCAACAATTGCAAGGTCAGGCTTTTTTTCAACGAGCATTGACAGAGCTTCAGACCCATTACGGGCTTCTCCTACAACTGTAAAATCAGGTTGTGTGTCTATTAACAGGGAGAGACCTTTGCTGAAAATGGGATGATCTTCCACCAATAAAACAGTTGATTTCTTCATACGAATCATATTCTACTACAAAATCTCATTTTTGCACATATTAATTTTTTATAAAACGAAAACATGTGATACACTGTTTACATAGTTTATATAATTTAAATCTTTAAGGAAAATAAAATGCGGATAGTTTTTTATCTGACAGATATTTCAAACCAGTACCAGATGGGAATTTATCAGGGTGTTGCAAGAATTGCAGAGAAACTGAATATACAAGTTTTATGTATTCAGGGAAAATCACTGGATATACATCAGATTATCCAGAAAGATGATATGACTCTTTTAAACAGTATCCCGGCTGATGGGATACTATTTATGTCAGCGGCGATTGCAAGTATCTCTGAAATTGATTTTGACAAAGAAAATTTTCGACGAAATAAGAAAAATTTACCCTGTGTCTCAATAGGATATCGTATTCCAGGTATACCTTCGGTTCTTGTAAGTACAAAAGATTCTATGCAGAAGCTTATGGATCATCTTTTGATTGAACACAATTATCATAATTTTTTGTTTGTAAGTGGTCCAGAGAAGCATAATGACAGCAGAATAAGAGAACTTGTAGTAAAAGGTTGTATTAAGAATACAACGGGAACTACTCTTGATATTATTAGGGGAGATTGGTTTGAACAAACTGCTAATGAGTTAATCAAACAATATGCTGAAAAACATTCTCAGGTTCCTGATGCAATTATTTGTGCAAACGATAATACCGCATTGGGTGTTATGCGGTATCTTCATACTATGTCAGGAACTCCATGGGAAAAATGTGCTGTTACTGGGTTTGATGATATTCCTCCTGCTTCTCTCACAATTCCGCCATTGACAACTATCGGTCAAAAATTGGAATTGATGGGAGAAAATGGAATAAAGCTCTTGTATGAACTCATGAATGGTCAAAAACCCGAACAGACGGTTTATATTGATACTAAGTTAATTATACGTAATTCATGTGGATGCGATGTAAAAGGAACAGGAGATACAGATGCAAGCGTGCAATATAAGGAGTATCATGATTTGTATCTTCAGAAGATGAAATCTGAAGAGATGCTGAGTATTGTAAAGACTTTTGCAGAAGAACTGGCTGCCGTTGATGACTTAAAAAAATTTCAAATATATTTGAAAAATTTTGTAGACAAGATAAATCTTGAAGATTTTAATTTATTCCTTTTTGCATCGGAAAATAATAAACACCTTATAAACGAAGAACTTCCTCCTGGTTATGCAGGAATGATTTATAGCAGAAAAAACTATAAAGATTTTGATTGTGGTACAGGTATAAAAGTTAATCTTAGTGATTTTTTTAGTAAAGAATGTAACAAAAAAGTTATGTGTATAACACGACTAGGAGAACTTGAGAATATGACTGGTTTTGTTATTTATACAGCTCCGGACAGTCTTCAACCTCATATATGCAGTGCATGCTCTTTTTTGGAAAATACAATTATGCGTATTGAAATACTTAATTCAGAAAAAACGCGTGCATTGGAACTGGAAAATCAAGTTAGATTAAGAACAAGGGATTTACAAAAATCAAACAATAAACTGAAAAAAGAGGCTAAAAAGAGGATGGCTGTTGAAGCAGAAGTCCTAAAAATAAGTGAATTAGAACGTTTGAGGTTTTCGATGGATCTTCATGATGATATATGCCAGCGATTGGCAGGTATCTCAATGTATAGCAAAAGTTTGCAGCATTCAGATCAGATTAATAAAGAATCTGTAGTTGAGCTTACAAGCATGATAGAAGATACTCTTTCGAGAACGCGTGCCTATGCTCATAATTTTTTCCCTTTGGAACTGGATACCTTGGGACTAAGAGAAGCGCTGGAAAGCCTGTGTGTTGGTATAGAAAATCAGACAGGCTGTGCATGTATTTATACATGGAAGATAAAGACGAATATTGTTTTTTCCATAGCCCAAAAAATGAATATATATCGTATTATGCAGGAGGCTATGCAGAATATAATTAAACATGCAAAGGCAACTGTCATAAAACTGGATGTGTCAAAAAAGGACAATATTGTTATAATAGTTTTAAAAGACAACGGAATAGGAATTAATATTTCTGCAAAATCAAAGAAAACTGATGAAAAAAATAAAGGTCTGGGACTGCGTTCAATGGAATATCGTGCACATCAGATAGGTGCCGAATACCGGCTTTTTTCTAAATTAGGTGAAGGAACCAGCATTATGCTCAAAATACCTGTAAAGGAATAATGCTTATTCTGTAATGGTATTTCTGGATGCGCTTGCAAGTACAGTACCGTCATATCCGTAAAAGGTCATGACAAAGAATGTCCGGTATACTTCTACTTCAAGCCAGCCATAATCTGCATTTGAAAGCCATTTTGACCATGGTGAAATATAATCAAGATTTGAATCTAGTTTACCACCCATTGTTCCCACAATTGCATAGGATATCTCATTTTTTTCAAGATATTCCATAAAGTGACAATGACCACTTATAACGAGATCCGCCTTATATTTCTCAAGGTAAGGACTGAGTCTGCCAATTAAATCGTGACTTTCACCAAAAAGGCGACCATTTTTTGTGTAATAACCAGATGCCACAATCTGACAGTGAGAAACGACGATAACAGTATCGGTTTCAGGTAGAACAGAGATTTCTTTTAAAAACCATTGTTTTTGTTTGTTGTTAAAATCTTCTGCATCCCATAAAAGATTAAGTATAATTATGTGAACATTTCCAGCGGAAATATGTGAGTACAAATGTTTGTCGTTTTGAAGAAATGCTTTTGAAAATTGCCCTTTAGTATTGAATTTTGCATCATTACCGCCCATTACAAAACGTACCGGAGTATGCGGCATATTATGTGCAATGTCAGTGAGTGCCATATTGTAATATTCGTCTTTTGTACCTAAATCTGCTATATCGCCGAGAATGAAAAACGCATCATAATGCTGACTTGAAATATTTTGGAGTATTTCTGTTCTTTTTCTGTTTTGAGCTTCCATTGAACCCCAATGAGGATCTCCTGCAAACCCCAGTCTTAAAAGTGGTTCGGTATCTGATGTTGTTTTTGAGCGGTCCGGCAGTGACGATCCAGCCGGCAAAACATTAATTGAATCAGGATTAAATGAAACATGATTGCCTGTTATAGATAGGAAAAGGAAAGTGCTTGTGCAAATAATTATATAGCATGTACTCAATAAGAGAGATAATCCCTTAAAGATAGCAGCCCATTTATGTTTTGCAAAGCCTGTATAAATCAAATATAGTACAAAAGGAAGCCAGGCTGAAACGAGAAAATATTCAAATGCCATGTCGGCGCTGGCTGTCCATTTTAAAAAGCCGTTGAATCCTGTAGTAGCTTTTAGCCATGCACAAAAAAAACTTACGAAAAGGCAAATACCAAGAGAAAATAAAACACCGGCTGTTTTTTTGCTGTTTTTCATGTCCTTATTCAGTTTCTGCTTTTGTAGTTCTTACTGCTTTCAGTTTTTCGAATGCGGTTGTTAAATCATCCTGCTGGACTGCAAGATAATCAATCAAAACCGGATATTCTGTAAGTAATTTTCCCAAATTGCGGTACCGCTCAAAGAGAAAGTAGTCTTCGGAACTTGTCTGGTTTTCTTTAACAACTGTATCAAGAATATGTCCCTGAGTCTGGGCTCTATATTCTGAATAACTGTTTTTAACAGATTCGTATAGAACCAAATCAGGTGATTTTGTTTTCTTTACTTCTACAGAATTGAACAGGACAAATGGATATTTCCCATAAGCATCTATTCCGTTTATAATTTCAGGTATGTCAAGTGATGTATGAACAAATACATTTTCTGTATTATTTGAAGTTATCAAAAATTGCACTATATCGCTGCTTATATTCTGAACTTGTTGAGATAATAGGTCAGAAAGGTTATCATCTGTTTTGACAGAAAAGTCCTTCACAAGTTGAGGTAAATACTCCTGTCTTACTGCCAACGATAAGGTAACAGTATAGTCATATGAAAAATCGTAATTTGTTGAAAACGCATTGTTGTACTCTGAAGCAAAAGGAAGTTCTCCAGATATTGATGTTGTGAACCTTTGTGGTTCTATACTAAAAATGTAAAGTTCTGTATTTGTTGGAATAAGTCGTTCCCACTTCCAGCTGAAAACACCGTTTGTAACCGGTACAGGATCTATTCCGCTTGTTTTTGATGCAAGAACACCGTATTTACCAATTGGTACAAAAATTTGAATCCATCCGAAAACAAAAACAGTGCCTGCCGCAATAATCAGAATAATCAGTGATATAAAGGCTTTTTTCATGTTTCTCCTGCTCCGGTTTTTCTATACCGATAGACTTTTATTAATGTGTAAAGTATACTCTCACTCAGGAGAAAACTGCAATATTTTTTATGGACAAATTAACTCAAAAAAACGTTTTATACCGAATTCTGTACAGAATAAGCGTTTTCTTTTTCCTTATGCTTTTTGCTCTGCTTGCATTGTATACGATGGGTAATTATCAGAGTTTTTTGGATATTTCCCAGTTAATTATTCTGAGATGTATGTCTGTGTTTTCAATTTGTCTTTTGATTTTAGGAATAATGTTGATTTTTGGCGGATTGTTCTTTTCATTTTATAAGAAAACATTTAACTATCTAAGAAATATCTTGATAAGTGTTTTAAATATTCTGGTATCTGTTGTTTTTTTGTTTTTTTCCAGTGGTATTGATTTCCTGTCGGGCGGGGTTTAGTTTGAACAGAAAGCTTACAGTCTGGGAAGTTACAAGAGAATATGCCGGTATTGCTGAAGCTGGTGGAGTTAAAAATGTTTCATGTTCTCTTGCTGAAAATCTGGTAAAAAACGGTATTGATGTTACGGTTTTTATGCCGTTCTACGGCTGTACAATAATACGGCGGCTTTCAAAAATAGAAAAACTTACAGCATCCTTAGCCAGGGTAAATTGTAACGGGACAGAATATAAAATTGCATTTTCACAGGCTGAAATAAACGGTGTACGCATAGTTTTTGTAATGAACATGATTTTTACCGAGAAAAAAGCTGTGTATGTTTATACTGCAGAAGACGAGAGAAAAGATTCTTCATGTATATGCGGGCATGGACACAAAGACGCAAATATCATGAATGTTTTGTTTCAAAAAGCTGTTATTGCTTATTCGCAACTTTCAGGTGAAAGGCCTGATATTGTCCAGTGCCAGGATGCACATACGGCATTATTACCAGCGTTTGCCAAAGCCTCACCAGCGCATTCTGCGTTATTTGCAAAAACAAAGTTTTTTATAACAATTCATAATGCAGGCCCCGGTTATCATCAGCAGTTCAATTCTATTGAAGAAGCATACGCCTATACAGGATTGCCGTTTCCACTTTTACAGACTGGATTGCTGAATGGACAGGTAGAACCGTTTTTAGTCGGTGCATCATTTGCAAAACTTTTTACAGTTTCACCATGGTATGCGGAAGAACTGTCAGATCCGAAAAATAATGACACAGCAGGTCTTTCTGCCGCTTTTTATGAGAAAAAAATAAAAATTCAGGGGATAACAAACGGGATTGATTTTACACGCTATACGCCGACAGATAAAACGATATCACTTCTCCCGTACGAATTTGATCCTGCAGGAGGAAAGCTTAAGGGTAAAACCTTATGCAGGAACTTTTTCCTAAAAACTGCAAGAAAAGGTGGTTTTAATATTCCGGGTTTGGAATGTTTCGGCCGTGTAGAAAACAAACCTCACAACGTTTATTTTTCATATCATGGCAGAATTGTTCATCAGAAAGGATTGGAAATTCTTGCGGATGCTGCGGAAATGCTGCTTGAAAGAAATCCTAACTGTTGTTTTATGATTATGGGGCAGGGGGATAGGGTATTAGAAAATACTCATATTATGCTTGCTGAAAAATATGACGGCAGATATATGTATATACGTGGTTATGACAGAGCCTTTGTAAGACTTTGCGTTGCATCTGCTGATTTTCTTGTTCTCCCGAGTTTCTTTGAACCGTGTGGTCTTGAAGATTTTATAGGGCAAATTTTTGGAACTATTCCGATTGCACATGCAACAGGTGGTTTGAAAAAAATTCTTGATGGACAGACAGGATTTTTATATCAACCGAATGAACCTGAGATTCTTGCAGGAAAAATGCTTGAACTGGCAGAAAAAAAAAGGAAAACTCCAGAAAAGCTTAAACAAATTGCATGTTATGCAGCTGATTATGTTTTCAAAACTTATTCATGGAAAAATATAATACAACAGCATTATCTTCCGATGTATTATTCTCAGCTTGAAAAACAGTAATCTTTTTGATAAAATTATATTTAAATCACACATTATTTAATGAGGTTTATTTTGATAAAGACTTTTTTTGCAGCTGTTTTTTTATGTATAATTTCAACATATCTTGTATATGCTTCGGGAAATACTGATAATACGGAAGTCCGTAATACTAACAATAATAATACAACAAAAAAAACTACTGTAAAAGAAATCAGTCTTGAGGAACTGCTGAGTAAAAAAATAGAAAACTACAAGAGTGATTTTGTTGATTCACTGGAAAAAAATAATTTTGAAAAAGCCTGCGAAATATATATATCCGCAAATAGAGAAATCAATTCTACAAATACTGTTACTGACGAGGCAACAACTGTTGTCTTGGAAATGAAAAACTCTCTTGATGAGTATATTTCAGATTATAAATTTGAGAAAGTGAAAGCTCCTAATACGACAATAAAAAATAAGGCTTTTTCATCTCCATTTATTGTCAAGCTAAAATCAAATCTTCATCCGGCTGGAAATTTCCCAATAACAGTAACATTTCCTGAAGTTTCAGAAGATGGCGAGTTAATATATTGTAAAAAGGATATACAGTCCGATGAAGAAGGGGTTGTTACGTTTGAGTGTCCTGTATCTTCTTTGCCATATAACAAAACAATTACTTTTTCATTATCTCCAAATAATGCAGATTTATTTACGGAACTACCATCTATAGAATTACCTTGCAGAGTTAGTACGAACATGAAATCTTCCGGTGGATCTATAGCATTCGTTGACTTTACAAAAGGTGGAAATCCTATTACTACAAATTCAGAAACTTCATCTCTTGTTTTAACAGCTCTTATAAACAAAGGGTTTACAAGAATAGGAAACTGTGATTTTACATCTTCTATTGTTGCTGGAAACGATGTGGCCGTACAAAAAGAAGCCTCTGCATTGTTCGGAAAAAATGTAACATATCTTATATATGGTACGATAAAATATGAAAAAGTTGAAAAGGTTGAAGACGGTTATATAGTAGCATTAAAGGGAAACATGAAAGTTCGCAATATTCTGGAAGACAAAGAACTTCTTGTTTCTGAACAGACAATAGAGATAAAGGAAAAATCAGAATGGGCTGCAACAAATACCGCAAGAAAAAAGCTTGCTGCAGCTTTTGCCGATCAGGTTCTTTATGGAATCTGATGAATCTCAAAAAAAATTTTTATTAAAAATCCTTATTTTATGGATTTACTATTTTTTTCTGTATCTTTTTTTTGAATACATACTACGTATTGCAACGGATGTAATTCCTGTTTCATATTTTCTTCTTTCTTCGATTTTCACGTATTCTTTATTAACGGCACTATTTCTGGCCTTAATGGAAAGACCGCTGTTAAACATTGTTTCGGCATTTGTTACTATCATTACAGGAATCTATTATGCGGTGCAAATATGTTTTTTTGGTGTTTTTTCGACATTTGCCACATTAGGTGTTATCCTTAAGGGGGGGATGGCTATTGTAAATTTTCCGCAGATTGTTGCAGGAACTATAAAATCTAATATTTTGTATCTTATACTTCTACTTTTAACACTTCCATTAAGCTTTTTTCCCCCTGAGCTTATAAAGAAGTATAGAATTAAAAAAAACTGTGCTACTATTTTTATTTTTTCATCCTTGTTTATTACTCTTAATTTGTCTTTTATTATGACATTTATTCCATTCAGAACTGATATATCAAATTCTGCTATTTCCGTTTATACAGAAAAACAACCAGTTGTAAAAACTATGACTATTCTTGGTGGTCGGAATTCTCTTGTACTGGATGCAAAACGTATGATATACGGTAATGATTATTTATCTGCTGTTATTTTACGGAAAATCGGGAAGATTTTATTATCTGAAAATAATGTGATATTCGATACAGAAATACAAAGTGATGATTCTGAAATAGTAGTGAATGCAATACCAAAGAAAAAAGCAAACATATTGCCAATTGATTTTGAAACTTTGCTGAATGATGAAAGTGACGAGCAATTACATGATATGGACAGATATTTTTCGTCTCTCAAACCTGATTATGAAAACGAATACACAGGAATTTTCAAGGGTAAAAACCTTATATTCATTACTGCGGAAAGTTTTTGGTCTGCTGTAGTTCGCGAAGATGTAACACCGGTATTGTACAAGATGATGAATGAGGGTTTTAAGTTTACAAACTTTTATACACCGTATTGGGAAGTTTCTACGACAGACGGAGAATATGTTAATTGTCTGAGCCTTCTACCAAAATCAGGAACTTACAGCTTTCGTGATTCTGCCAAAAACTTTCTGCCGTTTGCGCTCGGGAACCAGTTCCGACGTTTGGGCTACACGACAAAAGCCTATCACAATTATCTCGGTTCTTATTACGACAGAAATATATCGCATCCAAACATGGGATATGATTTTTCTTCAATGGGTGACGGATACAGAACGACTGAATCATGGCCGGATTCTGACCATGAAATGATGAAGATTACGTTGCCGGAATATATTGAAGAGCCGAAATTCCACGCATATTATATGACGATAAGCGGACATCTTCCGTATGATTTTTGGGCAAATGCAATTGCAATAAAACACAGGGAAGAAGTTGAATATCTTGATTATGACGAGGCTATAAAAGCGTATTTTGCATGTACAATCGACCTTGACAACGCGTTGGGGTATATTCTTGAAGAACTTGAAAAACGTGGAATCGCGGAAGATACAGTTATCGTACTCGCAGCAGATCACTATCCTTATGGTCTTACTATTGAACAAATGCGCCTTTTGGCTGGGAAACACTTTGATTCCACATTCGGTTTGTACGAAAATAATATGATTATCTACAATCCAGGTCAAAAACCTGTTGAGGTAAGCAAAATCTGCTCTAACCTTGACATATTACCGACTCTTTCCAATTTATTTGGTCTGCCTTATGACAGCAGATTGTTTATAGGTCACGATGTTTTTTCGGATGCGGATCCGTTTGTTGTCTTTAAGTGCATAAATGTTATTACTGACAAGTTAAAATATCGCGGTGACCGTGATTCCGCAGTTCCACAGGATGATAAGGAAATAACACAGGAAGATATTTCCGCTGTAAAAAAACAGCTTGCACAGAAAATAAAATATTCGGAACTGGTTCTGGAACGGGATTATTACAGACGAATCTGGAATAATATAAACGAATCAAAAACGGAATAGAATCTTATTCCGCAAAATTTCTTCCGTATGTGTAGCTCATTTCTTTTAGTTCTACAGCCCTTTTTGCACTCAGCTGACTTTGTGTCAGCCGCCACTGCCAGTTATGACCGCCTGCGGTGGAAGGCATATTCATACGAGCCTCATCACCAAGTTCCAATATATCCTGCATCGGAATTACAGCAAAATCTGCAACTGAAGACAAAGCCAGTTTTATAAAAGAACGGCACAAAGTGCCGTTTTTAATCCATTTCTGTGAGGTTTTAAAATCAAAACCGAGGTATTTGCAAACAATTTTAAGGTCTGCTTCCGGCAGAGAAGAAAGATACCCCATTGTTGTTGAATTGTCGTGGGTTCCTGTGTATACAACGCAGTTTTTGCTGTACATGTGCGGCATAAAAGGGTTTATGAATCCATTTTGTGCAACTTCATCGCTGTTGAATGCAAACTGAAGGACTTTCATTCCCGGAAGTCCGAACTCCTCTCGAAGTTTAGTAACATCTTCTGTGATAACACCAAGGTCTTCGGCTATGATAGGTATGTTTCCAAGCTTTTTCTGTATAGTCTGAAACAACTCTTTGCCCGGCGTTTTTATCCATTCTCCGTTAACGGCCGTCTTTTCGCCAGCAGGAACGCGCCAGTATGCGTCAAAACCTCTGAAATGATCTATGCGAATAAAGTCTACAAGCTCATTAACCTTTTTTATACGCCTGAGCCACCATGAAAAGTGTTCTTTTTGCATGGCATCCCAGTCATAAAGCGGATTTCCCCACAATTGTCCTGTAGCGCTGAAGTAATCAGGCGGAACACCGGCAACGGCTTTAGGTTTTCCGTTTTTATCCAGTTGGAACAAATGCTGGTTTGACCATGCGTCTGCAGAATCCATTGCTACAAAAATAGGTATGTCACCGATTATACTAATACCGTTTTTATGCGCATATTCTTTAAGTGCAGACCACTGCCTGTAAAAGAAAAACTGGATTATACAGTGGCTTTCAACTTCTATCCTATGCGTTCTGTTCCATTGTGATACTGCTTCTTCATTAAAAAGCGCAAGCTCCGTTGGCCAGTATTCGTTCCATATGGAACTGCAGACTTTTTCGTTGCAGGCTTTTTCATCATAATATTCTTTTATACTCATAAAACTTGCATAGTTATAAAGCCAGTCTTTGTTAGCTGTTTTAAACTTTTTATATTCTTCAAGGAGTTCAGGCTTTGCATGTTCTTTAAACTGTTTTGAAGCTGTTTTTAATATCGGGATTTTCCAGTAAACGACTGCCCCAAAGTCAACTCTGTTTGTGTTTTGAACATATTCCGGTGGAATACTTTGCTTTTTATCAAGAAAGCCGTCTTTTACAAGCATATCAAGATCAATGAGAAGCGGATTGCCTGCAAATGTTGAAAAAGATGAATAGGGTGAATCTCCGTATCCTGTAGGGGTTAGCGGTAAAATCTGCCAAAGAGTTTGTCCGGCCGATTTGAGCCAGTCAATAAATTTATATGCATTTTCTCCGATTGTTCCGATTCCGCCTTTGCCTGGTAAAGATGTAGGATGCAGCAAGATTCCGCTTCTTCGTTTCATAATTGGAAATACCTCTGATAAATTATAGTTGTGTAATTATATATCCAGCATTTACAAAAGGGCAACCGGGTCAACGTCTATTTCAAGATAAACATTGCGCAGAGGTTTGTAATTGGCAAGAAAATATCTGCAAAAGTTTTGTACGGACCTTATTTTTTCATCTTGTAAAAGAAGCTGAAATCTATAGTTACCCGAAAGTTGAAAGATTGCGCATTCCGCTGGTCCAAGTATGCTGATTGAAGAACCGGCAGATTTAAGAATTTTGCATGCGCTTATGGCTGCATTTTCCGCATCTTTAGGATTTTTTGAACGGAAAACTAACCTTATCATTCTTGAAAACGGCGGAAAGTTAAGCACTTTTCTCATTTGGATTTCCTGTTCGTAAAAACTTTCACATTGTCCTGTACATGCAAAGTGAATAGCTGGTCTTTGAGGATTCCATGTTTGCACGATTACTTTACCGTCGGGGAAAAATCTTCCAGCACGTCCTGCAACCTGTACTATAAGAGCATGGGTTCGTTCTGACGCACGAAAATCCGGCATATTAAGGCCGGTGTCTGCATTTATTATACCTACAAGCTTTACGCCCGGAAAATTCAGCCCTTTTGCGACCATTTGTGTACCGAGCAGTATGTCTGCCTTTTTGTTTCTAAAATTCGACAGTTTTTCTTTTAACTCGTTTTTGTTCAACAATGAATCTGTATCCAGACGGATAAGTTGTAACTCGGGAAATTTTACGGCGATTTCCTGTTCAATGAATTCAGTACCAAAGCCGGAATATGATATGTCAATCGAGCCGCATTCCGGACATGCTGCAGGAGGATTTGTTGTCCAGCCGCAGTAATGGCAACGGAATTTGTTTTCTTTTTTATGAAATGTCATGGAAACAGAACAGTTTTTGCATTTTAGTTCATATCCGCATGTGTTACATTTAAAAAAATGTGAAAAACCGCGCTTGTTCAAAAATAGGATTGTCTGACGGTTTTCTTTTTTTGCCGTTAAGATTTCATCTGCAAGTTCTGCGGAAATACAACCGTCCTGCGGATTTTGTGAAAGATCCACAATTTGTATCTGAGGCGGCGAACCACCTGAAAGACGTTTTGAAAGAACATGCTTTGAAATTACACCTGTTTGCATAAGATACCAGGTTTCAACAGACGGGGTTGCACTTCCCATTATAAGCGGAATATGTAAATCGCTGCATCGTTTTACCGCTACCTGCCTGCCATTGTAGCGTGGTGTTGTGCCCGATTTATATGAACCGTCATGTTCTTCGTCAATGATAATAAGTCCAAGATCGGGAACAGGCGCAAAAACGGCACTTCTTGCTCCGATTACAACTCTAGCTTCCCTGTGAAGGATTCTTTTCCATTCAAACAGTTTTTGGCTTGGAGTAAGCCCCGAATGAAGGACTGCCGCAATCTTTCCGAATCTGTGTGTTACTGCTTCTATAACCTGATGTGTAAGGGCAATTTCGGGAACAAGATATATGACTCCTTTTCCATGCGAAAGAATTGTTTCAGCTGTCTGAAGAAAGACTTCAGTTTTCCCTGTTCCAGTTGCACCGAATACATAATGTATAGCGAATGAATCCGTATTTTTTGTAATGTTTTCTACGGCTGCTTTTTGTTCATCTGAAAGTGTATGCGGATGGAATTCTATGTTTTCATCTTCAAAAGCAAGACTTCCGGATTCAACTTCGCGGCGACCTGATGGTAGCATAGAAGACAGAGCTTCTCCCTGTGAGCAGAGGTAAAAATTTGAAAGCCAGCGTGAGATGCCGATAAGCTCATCATTAAAAAGACATTCATCATCGATTATACGTAGAGCGGTTTTTACGGAATTTTCCGGAATTGGCAAATCCTGTGGAAGAGTATCCATAACGTTTATAATAAACGCTGTCATTTTGCGATTACCGAAAAAGACTTCAGCGCGTTTTCCCGGTTCAGGGGTAGAATTCGGAGGTGCTTTATATGTAAATGATTGTAAAACCGGTATGTTAAGAACAACTTCAATAAATTTGTTCATTACTGATTTTCCGTAAAGCTGTTCTGATAATCAGGTGATATTTCCAAAAGTTTGTTTCTGAATAATTTTAAGTCTTCCCATGCAGGACGTTTAAGGGTCTCGTTTCTTAAGAGAGCGCTTGGATGATAGGTTGCCATAAACGGGATATTGTTGTACTGAAAAAATTGTCCATGGATTTTTGAAATGCCCGTAGTGGTATTTAAAAGTGCATGAAGTGCAATGCGACCTACTGCCAGGATTGCAGCTGGTTTTAGCACATGTATCTGCATTTCAAGATAATTAGCGCATGCAGAAACTTCTTCCGGTAAAGGATCGCGGTTCATTGGAGGACGGCATTTTATGATGTTCGCAATAAAACAGTTGCAGTTTCTTGAAAGCTGAATCGAGGCAAGCATTTTATCAAGCAGTTTACCGGCTTTACCAACAAAAGGGCGTCCCTGTGCGTCCTCATCTGCTCCTGGACCTTCGCCGATTACAAGAACAAGAGGTTCTTGAACGCCTTCACCGGGAACAGTGTTATGGCGTGTTTTTGCAAGCTGACACCTGCTGCACTCATTGATTTTTGCAGCTATTTCGGCAAGTGTAATACCATGGGATTCTGCAGGTGTTGCCGGCTTTTCAGAAAATAAAGGGAATGTATAGTCGGTCTCGCATTCTTGTAGAGTTTTTCCGGTATACAAACATTCTGCCTTGTTGAGCATATCAATAATAAGCGCTTTTTCTTTGTTTTTCAAAGTTCCGCTACCTGCTTATTAACTATTACATCATCGATTTTGCCAGGATACGCTTTTATTACCTCGTTGTAAACGAGCAGTGTGCGGGCTACATGTGTTTCTATTGTGAATTTACCTGCGATTTCAAGGCTTCGTATTCCGAATTGTTTACGTTTTTTAGAATCCTTGACAAGGTCAAGAATCTTTTCTTCAAGTTCTTCGTCATTGTCGGTCAGATAGCCATTCTCTCCGTCAAAAATACAGTCAAGGTAGCTTTCATCACGACGTACTACTATTGGTAGGGCTGAAAGCTGCGCTTCAAGAATAGTCATTGAATGCATTTCGGAAAGGGATGAAGTAATGAAAAGATCTCCACTCTCATAAAATTCATGTACTTTTGCCCATTCAACAAAACCTGTGAAAATGATTTTACCAGATTCAATCTCAGATTTCGCTCTTTCTTTCATTTCTTCACAGGCAGGACCACTTCCCACGAACATAAATTTGCAGGTTGAGTCTTTTAGTAAAACATTTTTACAGATTTCCAAAAGCTCAAAAACTCTTTTTTCTTCGGCGATTCGTCCTACAAAAAGGGCAAGGACTTCGTTATCTTTTATGCCGTATGATTCTCGCAGTTTGTGTTTTTGTTCTTCAGAAACATGAGTTTTTTGAAATTGAGATCGATCAATAGCATTTGGAATTATGACTGAAGGAGTATCGGGCAGCATATTTTTCTGTTTAAAATAATTGCGTGCTTTTGTGGAAACACCAATTAGTGAATTAAATTTACCGTAAAATCGGTTAAGAATGCTGTTGATAATATTTGGAGAAATCCACTTGCCGAAAGGTATGTAATATTTGTAGAAATCTGTCCACATAGTATGGGTTGTACATATTGCCGGAATTTTTAAAATGCGTGCTGCCCTAAGACCAGCTTTTGCAACACCGAATTCGGTATGACAATGGATGATGTCAATGTTGCAGGACTTGAGATAATTTATAAGAGGATGCATGACAGGAATCCCGAGAAACTGGTCTGTTCCGAGACCTAAAGGTACAGAATGTACGCGGTAAATGTCCGGATCGTCGGTAGCATATTCATCAGTCGTTTCAACTGTAACAAGAATAACTCTATGACCCAATGCGATAAGTTGCTCTCGAAGCTGTACCACAACTGTTACTATGCCTGATTTTGTAGGTAAATAGCTGTCAGAAAAAAGTGCAATAGTCATATTCCCATTTTACACAAATACAATTGTAAAGTAAAGATTGCGTTATTCTTATCGGGAGGAAAGCTTTTGATAAATATTACCGGCAACAAGCATAAGCCTTTCTTTTGTGTTTGCAGACGGATCTTCAATAACGGTTTCCAAAAGTTCTTTCAAAATGATTCCCATGTGTTTACCGGTAGGTATCCCACTTTCAATAAGCATTCTACCGTTGACAGCAAGGTCTTTTACACTGAGGGCGTTTTGAGCTAGCAGAATCTTTTCTATCCGTCTCTGGAACGGAATGAGTAGTTCCGGTGGTGGAATTTGCCTGCTCATGCCGTAAATATCAGCTCTACGTAATAAAAAAAGATTTTCCAGCACTGCTGGATTTTCCCTGTAACCGATTCTCACAAGAAAACGTCTTACAGCGGCATCCGTCCAGTTGTCTTCATAAAAGAACATATGGTTTCTTACAAGATGTGAAACGGTAGTTACTGTACTTTTAGGAAAGCGCAGCCGATTCAGTATTGTTTCGCATATTTCCGCTGATTTTTTTTCGTGCTGATAAAATGTGTATTCGCCTGAAGGTTTTTGTGCACGGACAGCCGGTTTCCCTACGTCGTGGAATAATGCTGCGAGCCTTACATCGAGATTGTCCTCTGGAGCTCCGTCCGCTGTATAGTAAAGATGATCCAGAACGTCATAGGAATGAAAACCTTTTTGCAGACAGCCCCTGCAAAACAACAGGTCTGGTAGAAATATTTTCATTAATCCTGTTTTTTCCAGTAAGTGAAAACCTTTTGACGGCACAGGACTTTTCAGAATTTTTTTAAATTCTTCCTGAAAACGTTCAACGGCAACTTTTTTAACTGTTTCAAGTGAGACGGGAATTGCTTCCAGAGTTTCTGTTTCAATATCAAAACCGAGCTGAGAAGCAAAACGTACCGCTCTTACCGGACGCAATCCGTCTTCAGAAAACCTTTCTTTAGGAGTACCTACAGTTCTTATAATTTTATCTTTTATGTCTTTCTGCCCATTGAACGGATCGGTCAAAAATCCTGTTTTTAAATCCGCTGCAATTGCATTCATCGTAAAGTCTCGCCGAGAAAGATCTTCTTCTATGGTTGCGGCGTAAGCGATTTTATCAGGATGCCGCCCGTCGGTATATGTGTTTTCAGTTCTATAGGTAGTAACTTCTATTGCTGTGTTCATTAGCATGACAGTAACTGTTCCATGTTCTATACCTGTTGGAATTACGTGATGAAAAAGACTTAGGACCTGTTGCGGTGTCGCGTTAGTAGTAACATCAAAGTCTGCGGCTTTTTGACCCATAATAAAATCCCGTACTGCTCCACCGACTAAATAGGCTTCATAACCTTCAGAGGAAAAAATGTTCTGCATTTTCTGAAGAACAGTCGGAATTGGAATTTTTATCATGTCTTAAAGCATAATAAGATATGTGAAAATTTTCAAGCAAAGCGGTATTATTCCACAATAGACTTTCAACCACTAATCAGCTATAATTAAAATATGTTTAACAGTATTTGCGGTGTTATAAGCGGAAAATTTCCCCAACAGGTACTCATTCAGACGGGGGAACGTGAGTCCGGTTTTATTGAATGGAACATACAGATGCCGGATTCTTCCGTAAATATGCTGCCGGCTTTGGGCGAAACGGCAAGAGTCTTTACTTGGACTTATCATCACGAAGATGCAATGAAGTTATTTGGTTTTGCAAGTGAGGATGAAAGGGCTGTTTTTCTTGATTTGATAAAAGTTGAAGGTGTAGGACCAAAAGCCGCTGTAAAGATTCTCTCAAATGTAAATGCGAGACAACTTGCTGCTGTACTGGATGACGGCGATTTATCCCAGCTTGAAAAAATACCAGGTGTTGGAAAAAAAACTGCACAAAAAATGTTGCTTGCTTTAAAAGGTAAGCTTACTTTGTCGGATGACAGTGTCGCAGTTGTTCGTAAAAAAATAAATTCGCCATGGCAGGATGTTGTCCTTGCGCTTGTAAATATGGGCTACGAAAAACATACTGTCGAAGAGCTGGTTGAAAAACTTACACAAAACATGGATGCCGGTTTGACGAAAAAAGAACAGGAAGATAGAATCTTCAGACAGGCTATAGTGGAGCTGGCAAACTAATATGGAGAACGCTTTTTCTGATGACAGATTTTTAGTGAGAGCAGATATTCCCGCTGTTGATGATGAACACGAAGTCGGTTTGCGTCCTCAGAACCTCAATGAGTTTTTGGGACAAACCCTTGTAAAAGAAAATCTCTCTGTGTTCATTGAAGCTGCCAAAAAGCGCGGAGAGGCGCTTGATCATCTTTTTTTAATTGGTCCTCCCGGTCTTGGAAAAACAACACTTGCTCAGATTACCGCAAGGGAACTTGGTGTTGATTTTAAAGTAACTTCTGCGCCTGCATTGGAAAAACCAAAGGATTTGGCTGGAATCCTTTCTACTATAACTGAAAGGACAGTCTTCTTTATAGATGAAATTCACCGTCTTAAACCGGCAATAGAAGAAATGCTATATATTGCCATGGAAGATTATGAACTTGACTGGATTATAGGGCAGGGGCCAACTGCACGAACCGTGCGGATTCCTATACCAAAATTTACTCTGGTTGGTGCAACGACAAAAGCTGGAATGGTTTCCAGCCCTTTGATAAGCCGATTTGGTATTGTTCAGAGATTTGCCTTTTATGACAAAGAAGAACTTAAGCAGATAATAAAACGTTCAGCAAAACTTTTAAACGTAATGATTGAAGATGATGCGGCGCTTTTAATAGCGGAATGTTCTCGTGGAACGCCACGTGTGGCGAATAGGGTTTTACGCCGAATGAGGGATTTTGCACAGATTTATGGCGATAAAAGCGGCATTATAAGGCTGAGCACCGTAAAAACAGGTTTGAATAAGCTTCAGATTGATTCCATGGGGTTGGAACTCTATGACAGGGAAATTTTGCTTTCAATAATAAAGAATTTCGGTGGCGGTCCTGTAGGTGCAGAAACTCTTGCTATCAGTATTGGTGAATCTATGGACACACTGGAAGATTATTATGAACCTTATCTTATTCAGTGCGGATTATTACAGCGCACTCCGAGGGGCAGAATGGTAACTGAAAAAGCATACAAACACTTGGGACTGGAAGGTAAAACTCTGAATGAGAACCAAAGACTTTTATTTTGATTTACCGGAAGAATTAGTTGCCCAGTATCCGTGCGGAGAACGTGGAAATGACAGGCTGATGCATCTCGATAAAATCAGCGGTAAAACAGAATCGTTTTTTATGGATGATTTGCCGGATCTGATTCCTGCTGGCACTGTGATGGTTTTTAATAACTCGAGGGTACGTCGCTCACGTGTATACGCTTCCCCTGTTGAAAATACGGATTTAGCTGTACACTCGAAAAAAGAAAACGAATTTTTGTTTTTGAAGGAACTCCCAAAGCAAGAGGATGATAAGTCCATTTGGAAAGCAATGACAAAAAACGCGAGACGGCAAAAACCTGGAAAACAATATAAGTTTTCTGATGGAACTATCGGGACGATTATTGAAAATGTCGAAGATGCTGGTTCCGAATTTCGAACACTGAAATTTGACAGAATTATTGATGAAAACTGGTTTGAAAAAAACGGTCATATTCCGTTGCCACCTTATATAAAACGCAAAGATGCCGATTCTGACTCAGAACGTTATCAGACTATTTATGCAAAAGAAACCGGTTCTGCTGCTGCCCCCACAGCAGGTCTTCATTTTACGAAACAAATGCTGGAAAAATTGGAAAAAAAAGGCATTGAAATAGTTTATATCACGTTACACGTAGGTCTTGGCACTTTTCTGCCTGTTCGCAGTGAAAACATAGAAGATCATCACATGCACAAAGAATTCTTTTACATTTCTCCGGGAACAGCTGCTGTAATAGAAAAGGCCAAAGCTGAACATCGTCCTGTGCTCACAGTCGGAACAACTTCTATGCGAACTCTTGAATCAGCTTGGAAAGATGGAAAATTGCATACTGGACATCAATCTACTTCAATCTTCATTTATCCTGGTTATCAGTTTAAAGTAGCTGACGCTCTTTTTACGAATTTTCATACACCCGAATCCACGCTGTTAATGCTGGTATCAGCCTTTGCAGGTAAGGAACATATTTTTAACGCCTATAAACAGGCGATAAATGAAAAATACCGTTTTTTCTCTTATGGTGACGCTATGCTGATTAGCTAGGTGAGTTTTTCTAACGAAGCTTCCAAAAGATTTATAAATTGTTTTTTATGAATTGTACTGCACTCAATTTTATTATTCTGCATATAGTCATCAAAATTGGAGGAAGTTTTTTCGATGAAAGACTGCACAGCTTTTTCGGATAATGGAAGCTTATTGCCTATAAGAAGATTTTCAAGTTCTTTTGAACGAAAAGCATGTTTGAAGCAGAAACTTATCCGTAAATCAGACAAAATGTCTTTCTGCGTGTTTGCGAGGAACACAAATCCTGCAGAAAAATCATTAACTTCATACAATGGACCAAGTCTTCTGAAAATCGCAATATCCCAATCTTCAACTGGAATTCGGATTTTTGAAAGGAAACTGCCCGTCGGAACTTCGTGAAAATGCTTTATTGAGATTATTTGTATGTCGTTTATGTTTCGAAATTCCAGTTTTGCATCAAGTGCAAGAAGTGGTGCAAATGCTGTCATTTTGTAATTTCGAAGACATAGATTCCCTCCGAGTGTTGCGATATTTCTTACGCTTGGTGTTCCTATGTCTCTGATTGCATCTTGAAGTACCGAAAGCCTGTGCTTGGACTCGATGCCTTGAATTTGGGAAAAAGTTACACACGAACCGAATTCTATAAAACGTTCTGTTTTGTTTATATGTGATAGTTCTTCTACATTGCGGATATTCAGAATTGAATCGGGGTATGTCAAAAATTCAGGGTTTTTCTTGTACATAATACCCGTACAGCCAGCCGTTATTGAAACATTGTTGACGTTTCTCAGGTGATAGAGAATATCGGAAATAGTTTTGGCATGATAAACCTTGAATTGATTATTTTCCATGCAATCGTTCCTGCCTTTTTTTTGCAGCAATGATAATACTTTTTAAGAATGTGTTTTTTTCGATACACTTACAGAATGTGGATTTATAAAACTCTTCAAGTTTTTGTAAAAGTTTTTTTGAATCTTCACGGCTGGAAAAATAATAAGCATTTGTATCAATAAAAATACTTGTCCCGAGGTATTTGTCGGAATCACAGAATCCACAAGGAGTAGCACCAGTAAATTCGAAGGCCGATTTTATATCTTCATATTCCGGTGTTTTTACGAATGCTTCCATTGTTGTAATTTCACAGTCCTGTACCGTGTATACAGGAATAATGCAGGCAGGAACGGGCTTTTTATTCAGTAAAATTGTACATGATCCGCATCTGCCGTTTCCGCAGCGAAATTTAGTTTTGCAAAGATTCAGTTCATTTCTAAGGACTTTTATAAGCCGCTGGTTCGGTGAACTTGTGATTTCTATTTGTTGTCCGTTGAGTATAAATCGTATCATTGCAGCTTTGTTTCCTTCTTATTTATTACCATATTAAAAATTGTGTCTGGTTCCAATGGTATGGATGTCAACGGTTTACCTGCTGCTTGCGAAATTGCAGATGTGATTGCGGCTGGAATAATGTGATTGATTATTTCACCGATTCCTTTCGGGTTTTCTGATGACGGCAAAAAATAAATTTCAGGACTGATATTATTCAATGAAATAATGTCGGAAAATGATGAAATAAGCTGACATACCGAAACTTTGAGAGAATTTGCTGCATTTTTTTCGTCTAATACTTCTCCACAATCAAGGGCTACATAAAGGTTTCTTAATTCAGCTTTATATGTAACAAGACTGATTTCAATTTCTGCCACTGCCGCACCCCAAGTGGTTGAATAGAAGGGTTGCCCTGTGAATTTAACGTTATCCCAAAGTGATTTTTGCATCAGCTTGTATGTTT
Organism: Spirochaetota bacterium; assembly: GCA_016285185.1. GTDB lineage: Bacteria > Spirochaetota > Spirochaetia > Treponematales > Treponemataceae > UBA1240. The sequence continues at coordinate 119,651 of JAEEQG010000148.1, read as the reverse complement.
TTTTGACTGTTATAGGTAATGCCTGCCTGAATCTGGAATGTTGCAGAGTTGTGCAGCATTTTTTTAAAAGTTGCGTTAATATACTGATATTGTTTTCAAGAACATCGGGTTCATCACTATCCTGAATACAGCTTTCTATGTCGAATTTGATCTGATTTTCGGAAAGATCAAGATTGTCTTTTATGATTTTAAGCCAAATATTTTTAAGTGTTTTAGATGGTATATATTTTTTTACAGTAAGTGTACCGTCTGTTTCCAGTGTGAGTTCAAGTGAATACTTACTTCGGATTACATCAGGAAGTAGAAATCCGTTACCCTCATAAGCGGCTGCAAGTCCGATTCCGCGTAGGGCGTGATAAGTACCTATGTCGGAATTGTCAGCCTTTATAAGGTTGTATGATGTATTTCTGCGTAAAAAATCACTTTTTTTTATTACAGAATCAATTACTTTTTTTATACAGATATTTTCGTGGGAAATATAAAAGTCGCTTTTTTCATTCGCCAGTAAATTTTTGTATCTGAAGTCCAAAAAATCCCGTTTAAATTCAGTAATAATACGGTTTATTTGATTTTCTACGGCGAAAAATGCCTGCGAATCTCCCCATGAAAATGATGGATTTAGGGGTGTGTAGTTCGTTCTGAGTGCGAACGCTGATATTTTTATGTTCGGAATTCGATACACACCACTTGCTGTTATTACAAATTTTTCGAGTAGGTATTGAATAAAAGGATTGAATGCACCTGCGTCAACAAGAATGGAAATATCCATCGCTGTTATGTTATTATTTTCGTCGATCGCCGTGCGGTTTCTTATAATGGCAGGATTTTCACGACGGATGTACTGTTCCTGCTCATCTGGTGTGTAGACGAGTTTAATCGGCTTTTTAAGCTTCAGCGCCGCAGCAGTAACTTGTGCAGCTGTCAGGCTGTTGATCCATATATCATTCAGATTGCTTTTTACTGCGTTTGTCTTTCGTATGATTATGTCACTTTCATTTATACCAGAAACTTTGGAAAGTGTTTCTCGCATATAGCTTAGCCATCTGGTGTTTGTATAAATATTCAATTTTTTGTTTGAATAATGAACAATAACACCGTTATTTTCTTCGTTTATGGAGTTGATTTTAGATAAAAAAGTATTTTCAACGGCATTTTGTGAATCCATCAAATATTTGTCCGGTTCGCCGAATGTAACTGTTTTATGTGCAAGAATTTGCTTGTCGGAAAATGTTTCCGAAAATTCTTCAGGGAAATCAAAATCCGCACTTATACAAATTCTCTGACTGATATTCACTAGTTCTTCTTCATCGGGACCGACCAGAATTCCGATAGGCTGTCCTAAATAAGAAACTTCTTCAGATGCAAAAATAGGAATTTTAATGTTATTTACGGTAATAGTTGTTTCTTTAGGTATATCTTTTCCTGTAAAAAAAGATATGTTTTCAGGTAGTGCTTCAGAAAAATCTACAGAAATTATTTTACCGCACTGAACAGGACTTCGTATAAGAACGGCATAAAGCATGTCGGGAAGATTTATGTCGCTGTATGAGGTATTTGCAAGCTCAACGGGATTTGAGTATCTAGAACGCTTTCGAGTTTTTTTTACAACATCAGACATAATGATCTTTTCCTGTTTCGATTACGGTATCTATTACATGTTGTGTAATTTCCTCCGTCATATCCGGCCAAAGAGGTAAGGTGAGTGTACGTTGAAAGTTGTCTTCTGAATTAGGGAAATCAGCAGGGGAAAGATTGTAAAGATTTTTGAAATATGTCATATGAAAATGTGGAATAAAATGCATTGAAATACAAATGCCTTTTTTTTGCAATATGTTGCCGAATTCTTTTCTTGTTATAGAAAGATGATTCGTATTCAGTCTAAGAAGATACAAATGCCATGCATTACCACAGCTATTCGGGGGTAATTGCAAAAAATCATAATTACTGTATGATTTATTATACATATTTATAATATGTTTTCTTTTTTTGTAAAATAAATCAGCTTTTTTCAACTGTTCTCGTCCTATTGCAGAAAGAACATCAGGCAGATTACATTTCCAACCGCTGTCAACAACATCATATTCCCATGAAGCTTTGTCGGAGGAATATCGATCCCACACAGGGCGGTCTATTCCATGCAGCCGCATAATCTGCATACGTTTTGCAAAAGACTCGTTGTTTGTTGCAATCATTCCGCCTTCAGCAGTTGTAATTGTTTTTGTTGCGTAAAAAGAGAATACTCCAGCATCCCCAAGCGTTCCAGCGTATCCATTATTTGTCTTTGAAGGAAATGCATGGGCTGCGTCTTCAACAACATATACATTATATTTTTTTGCAATCGTGTTTATTTCGTCCATTTTGCAGACATTTCCCGCTATATGGACAGGAACTATAGCTTTTATTTGTTTTTTCGTATCCGCGGAAAGCTTTTCTTCGATTTTTTCAGGATCTATATTATAAGAATCTTTTTCAATATCCGCATATTCAATGTGCGCACCAAGATGTCTTGCCGCAAGTGCAGTAGAAGCAAAAGTGTAGGGTGTTGTAAGAATTTTTGTGTTTTCACGGATTCCACAGGCATCGTAAGCTAGCATAAGTCCTGATGTGGCGCTGTTAACGGCAAGAGTGTGTGCAGCACCGATTTTTTCTGCAAATTCCTTTTCAAAGGCAAATGTTTCTTTTCCAGTTGTAAGCCAGCCAGAACGTAAAACTCTTATAACCGCATCTTCTTCTTCTTTTCCTATGGATGCTACTGAAAAATTCACCTTATCCATTTATTGCTCCATTATATGAGGGAATTAATTCTGTAAGCTTGTTCAGCAAATATTCTTTGTTACGGAACAGGTTGGAATTCATGGAATTACAGAAACATACAGGCTTTAATATTTGCAGCAAATCTTGAAGTTTTTTCTCTTCGAACTCAATAGATTTAAGTTGTAAAATTTTAGGGTATTCCGTTTCTTGAGGGTTTTCTTCCGCCGTCCACAATGGTTCGTCAAGTCGTTCTCCTTTTCGTGGACCGATAAACTTAATTTCAATATCTTTGTGTGGTTCAAAACCTGAAAATTTGATAATTTGTTCTGCTATATCAACTATGCGAATTGGTTCTCCCATATCAAGCAGATAAGAAAAGCCGTTTTTGCCTACACCACCTGTTTTTAATACAAGGGAACATGCTTCGGGAATTGTCATAAAATAACGTTTCATTTCAGGGTCTGTTACTGTTACAGGACCACCTGTTTTTATCTGCTCCATAAAAAGTGGCAGAATTGAACCTCTTTAACCGAGAACGTTTCCGAACCTTACAAACATAAAGGATTGATTATTTTTCGCTTTTTTAGCAGTAGAAAGAACCAATTTTTCGCAAAGCATTTTTGAAACGCCATAAACGGAAACTGGTTCAACAGCTTTATCAGTTGAAATAAGGACAAAACGCTTTACGTTTGAATCAAGCGCGGCCTTCAGTATGTTTTCCGTTCCAAAAACATTGTTTTCTATTACAGCGACAGGGTTTTCTTCCATAAGTGGAACGTGTTTGTAGGCTGCACAGTGAAAAATTACATCAATGTGCATTTGTGGCAACAACCAGTTAAGGTAGTCTGCATTTTTCAAATCACCTATAACTGGGACAATAGTGGCTTTTTCACCGACACCCTCTGATTGTAGTATTCGCAGCTCCTTGTCTATATTGTAGATTGAATTTTCTCCATGTCCGAACAGATATAGTCTTTCAGCACCACCAGAAAGTAGCTGGCGCGCAAGCTCCGAACCGATTGAACCTCCGGCACCTGTAACAAGAACACGCTTTCCTCGTAAGTAGGATAGTGTTTCTTTGAGTGAAATTGTTATAGGTGTTCTTCCCAGCAGGTCCTGAGGGTTTATTTCTCTTGCCTGGACAAGGTGAGCTTTACCTTCTACAATCTGTGAAACACTTGGAAGTATCTTGATTTTTGAAAAACCGGCTTCAGACAGAATGTGATAAACTTCGCGAATTCTTTCTGTAGGGGCACTTGGCATGGCAATAACGGCTTCGTCATAAGTTCCATGTTTAAGAATTGAGGCCATATTAATAGGGCCGTAAACAGGAATTCCATCTATTTGTGTGCCAATAAGTGTTGAATCATCATCCAAAAAAGCCGTTACGCGCCCGAATATCTTTTTTTTGCGAAAGTCATCGGCAATCATCTGTCCGGCAAACCCCGCACCAATTATATATACATGAATATCATTCTTGTAAGTCATTGTAATTCCTGTTTTTAGATATTTCCTTTCGAAATTACTTCAAAGCCCAAATCGAGAAGAAAATTTTCTGTATATAAATCAAGTTGAATTTTAGCACGTCCTTTTCGTCTGTCAACTTTTACTATTTTTCCTTCAAGTCCCTGTAATGGTCCTGAATCAACAACTATTCTGTCATTTTCATCAAAATGAACTTTGGATGGTTCTGCAATTTCGCCAAATTGAATAAAATGACGTAGGGTTGTGAGATCTTTGTCACGTAATTCTGTAATATCTTGATTACTCTTTAGAAAACGATAAAAACCTGCTGTTTTTCGCATTATCATAAAAAGATCATTGTCAATTACTTCTGTTTCAAGAAAAATGTAGCCTGGAAAAAGTGGAAGAAGTTGCATTGTTTTTTTACCAGCTTTTCGAATTTCAAGCCGTCTTCTTGGGAAAATAAAATGCTGTTTGTCCAGTCTGCCTGAAAGTTTATTTGTTACTTTGTCAATATATTTGTCTTCTTGATTTGTTTTTACCTGAACTGCATAATACTTCATTTGCCGTACATAATAACATAATATATGACAGATTTCAATTAAAAATCATGCATTTGAACTTCATCATCCATTTGTAAAATTCTTCGTTGTTTTGGTGTTATTCCTCGTATTTTTTTATATGTGCGAATAAAATGGCTTGAGTCTGTAAAACCTGTTTCCTGGCTAATATAGTCAAGTGTTCTGTCTGTATAGAGAAGAAGTGTATCAGCCTTGCAAATTCTCACAAATTCTATATATTCTTTACATGTTTTACCGTATTGAGCTTTAAATTGTTTTGCAAAATTTGAATAACACATTCCACATTTGGAAGCTAATTCTTCTATGTTTATATTTTCGGAAGAATGTAAATCTATGTATTCAAGTACAGAAAAATCTTTATTTGTAAATCTGTCAAAATTATTTTTTGATGTAAATGTAAAACCGTGTCTTAGCCAGATACGAATGACTTCTGTAATTATTAATCCAATCATTGAGGCAACTTTGATATCATAACCAAACTGCTTGTGAGTAGTTTCCCAAATACAATATTCAAAATACATTTTAACAGGATTAAAGCGAAGATCTTTTGCAAAAAGAAGGTTGGATGCATTTTCTGCATCTGACGCATTATCCAAAAGTTTTGGAAGTTTGGGAGAACCAGGGGTTGTATTTGAAAGGATCATACAATCAAATTTAATACCATAAAATAATAATGGTGATGATTTGATGCTTTTATCTGATACGTCATGGAAAGAGTGAATTTGTTTGGGGTGAAATATTATCATATCACCGGGATTCATTATAAATTGTTTTCCATCTACTTCTACAGAAAGGATTCCTTTTACAAGATAAATCATTTCAGTAAAATAGTGCCAATGAGGTTTTGTAAATTCCCATCCGCCGGAAAAAGCTTGAAAAGGTTCATTTAAACTATCACTGTATTCAAATAATTCATCCATGAATTTTAGTATACAGTATAATTAAAATAAAATATATATATGTGTTGAGGTAGACAGAATATACATTATAAGAAATCTAACTGATTCATATTATACATTTACAAATTTTACATATAGTAAGTTTTTAATGGTGGAAAACCATTGAAAGCAACTGATGCATATGTGGATGTATAAGCTCCTGTTGTCAACCAATATAGCCTATCACCTGTTTTTAATGATAATGGAAGTTTATATTTTTTATCTTCGTACATTATATCAGCGCTGTCACAAGTTGGGCCTGCGATAATTACAGAGCCTTCCTTATCACCATCTTTGTTTGTAACAACAGGATATTTTATAGATTCATCGAGTGTTTCTATAAGTCCGTTAAATTTACCGGCATCAATGTATACCCATCTTGCAAGAGCAGTATTATTTTTGCGTGACGTAAGGATAACTTCACTAGTTAAAATTCCACTATCACCAACAAGGGATCTCCCTGGTTCAAGAACTATTTCTGGTATATCATCACCAAAATCTTCTTGAATATATCGTGTTATTTCCGAAGCATATTCTGAAAGATCATTTGTAGGATCAATATAGCTTGCAGGAAATCCACCTCCCATATTAATCATAGAAAGTTTAATGCCTTCTTCTTCTTCAAGTGAGTTGAAAAGATATTTAGTCTTTGCAATGGCATCATTCCACTGTCCAATATCACGCTGCTGACTTCCTACGTGAAAGCTGATACCATATGGTGTAAGTCCAAAATCCCGTGCCATAACAAGCAAATCGTATGCCATATCAGGATGGCAGCCGAATTTGCGAGAAAGCGGCCAGTCTGCGGTTGTTGAATTTTCAACTAAAATTCGCATATAAATCTTTGAACCAGGTGCATTTTCAGCAATCGCTTTTAAATCGTCCTTGCTGTCGGTTGCAAAGAGCCGAACACCTTGCTGATAGAAATATGCAATATCACGCGGTTTTTTTATTGTATTACCATATGAAAGCCTGTCAGGTGAAATTCCAAGTTTAAGGATAAGATCAAGCTCGTATCTTGAGGCAACATCAAAATTTGAACCTAAATCAGCCAACAGTTTTAAAACAGGTTCGCCTGGATTGGCTTTTATTGCATAATAAATTGAAGCAAACGGAAACGAATCCCTAAGCTTAATATAATTGCTTTTAACTGTATTCAGGTTAATTACAATATTAGGAGTTTCCAAATCTTTTGAAAATTCTAAAAAACGTTGCCAATCGCTGTCGCTGACATAATCTTCTCTCTTGAACAAAGTTGACACCACCTGTTAATTATTTTTGTAAAGCGAATAGTATCAAAAATATACAATATATTTTCGAATATGTTATAAATAAATTTAAAAACTATTATATTTTTATTAAAAAAATATACAGTAATTATGATGTTTTTGATTTGACAGAGCAACCAGGTCCCCTGCTCTTGACATAAGATGATATTTACTATAATGTTTTATAATCTTTATACAAAACTGGAGGCTATTCATGGCAGGAGCAAGTAAAAACTCTCGTACTACGGTAGCAACACATAAATTTTTCTGTTCATGTGGTGGCGAAGTAGTTATGAAGACATTGTTTGAAAGCGGAAAACTTAAGAATGTGGCAGAATGTCAGAAATGCAAACGTGTTGAACGTCGTCCAAAAGACTTCAAATAAGATTTTTTTATTGATATAGGAACCGGCATCTAATCTGATGCCGGTTTTTTTATAGTTTTTACAAGAATCTTTCGATTTTGTCTGTTATTTCCTTTAACGGCGAATACATACGCTTTGTTTTAGGAATACTGTTAAGAAATAAAGAGCCATATTTTTTTTCATAAATTCTTCTATCCAAAACAACAACTACACCTGTATCATCACTCTTACGGATGAGCCTTCCGAATCCCTGTCTGAATTTTATCACAGCCTCAGGGACGCTCAATTCCATAAATGGATTTCGCCCTTGTTTTTCAAGAGCTTCAGAACGTGCGGCAAAAACTGGGTCTGATGGAACACTAAAAGGCAGTTTTACAATTATTACTTGGGACAGCGCATCACCGGGAACATCAACCCCTTGCCAGAAAGAATCTGTTGCAAATAAAACACTTGAAATATCATTTTTAAAGCTTTCTAAAAGACGAAAGCGGTCATCATCACCTTGCTTCATAATGTTTATTCCCAGCGGTATCAGTCTACTTGCAGCATAATTATGTGCTGATGACAGAGAATCAAAAGATGTAAACAAAACGAGTGTCCTGCCGCCTGCTGATTCAATAAGTTTTATGATTGCGTCTTCTATTGCACTTTGGAATAAATCGTTATCTGGCAAGGGTATATCAGATGGAACCGCAAGAAGCACGTTTTTTTCATACTGATATGGTGATGGAAAAATTCCTGTCGATATTTTTTCTTTGTCTAAAAACTCAAGACCTGTGCGCTTTTCCCAGAACAAAAAACTATTTCCTGTTGTAAGGGTAGCTGATGTACAGATTACAGTATCTATTGGCTCAAAAAGCCCTGCCTGCATTTTGTCAGCTATATTAAGTGGTGTTGCGGTTAAAACAGCTGTCGTTGAGATTCCATTTTTACCGTTAAATTTGGCTTTTCTTATCCAAAAGACTGTTTCCGGTTTTTCTTGCCATTCTGTAAAGTTCTTGCACAGAATACCCATGTTTTCAAGTCTTGCAAGTACTTTTTTCGTTTCCCAAACAGCAGGAAGTTCAGTATCTTTTTCAGGAATTTCTTCAATCATTTTTCTGACTAAAGATGTAAGTTTTATAATGTTTACATGTGCTTCTGACAAGGATGAAAACAAATTTGCGGATGCGGCCGCAGAACTTTCATTTAAGCGCCATGTGAATCCATTATCAAGAAGCAAGAGAGCTGTTTGTTCCAATTTCTGGAAAGTTTCCTTTATTGCTTCAATTATGCTGATAATATCATTTATATAACTTTTACCAGAAGATATTGTATCCAATGTAAACAAATGACCTGAAACAGCGGCTTTTTTTGTTCGATACAGAATATTCAGTTGTTTTTGAAGTTTGAAATATGACACTTGTTCAGAAAAGAAACTTGTCGCTGCGTTTTCCATCCCGTGTGCTTCGTCAAAGACAATCCGCCGGAAAGGAGGAAGAACCGCCGTATCTTCATAACCCGAACCACACATTCTCATCTCAATGTCTGCAAAAAGCAAATGGTGATTAACGATGATTATATTTGAATCACTCGCCTCTTTCCGAACTTTCATTACGTAGCATGCTTCATGATAAGGACAGCGTATTCCCATACATGCGTCCGATTCGCTGTTTATCTTTGACCACAGGCTTTCAGACGGATTGAACGGCAGATCAGAACGCGAACCTGTTCTTGTGGTTTTGTTCCAAGCAATTATGGAATCGAGCTGTTCGGAGTCATCTTCAAACATATCGCGTTCATTAACAGTATTTTCAAATCGCCTACGGCAAATATAATTTTGCCTGCCTTTCAGCAGAATTGCCTTAAAATCTTTTCCGGTTATTTTTCGTATTAGCGGAATATCCTTTTCAATAAGCTGTTGTTGCAGGTTTATTGTACCGGTTGAAATAACAACCCGTTCTTTATTCTGCAGAGACCAAAGCACGGAAGGAAGTAAATACGCAAATGATTTTCCTACGCCAGTTCCTGCTTCAAAAACACCAGTGACGGATTTGTTAAAAGCAGCTGCAACAGCTTTAGTAAGTGCAATTTGTTCTGGTCGTTCTTCAAACTGATCAGAAATTGCATCAAGTGTTCCGCCTGTAGAAAGAAATGATGCTATTTCGTCTTCGCACAAAGGTATAATTTTTAACGGTAAAATAGGTTCTACAACGCAATATACTTTTGTAACAGTGTTATTTACAATATAAAAGCCCTGTGCGTTTTCTGCAGCCTGTTCTGCAATGAGAAGGTCGTTGTCGGAAGGTTCAAGGTTTCCTGATGGATGATTGTGCATAAGAACTGAGCAACCGTTATATATTTCTCTGGTAACAGGAACTGCTGTTTGGTGACCGTTCGCGCAAATCTTTATTACATCAACAATTCCATCTTCATTGCAAAAACCAATTGCAAAAACTTCATTACCACCGGATTCAGCTATTGCGTCCGCATATTCTTTGCACACAGATGATATCAGTTTTTTTTCTGAATTCATGAAACCTCAAAGTAAGATAAAAAAATAGGGCTGAAAACAAAATGTCTCAGCCCTTCTCAACCACAACAAAAGAAATACTTTCATCTCCTAGGGGAATTGAACCCCTGTTGTCGGGATGAAAACCCGATGTCCTAACCACTAGACGAAGGAGACACGATTGTTAACAAACAACATGGTGAATATACATAAAATAAAAAAAATTGTCAATACGGGCTTTTGTAAGGGTTTATTGCACAAAAGTAAAATGCCTGTTATCATTATTTCATTATGAAAAATAAGATTGTATGTACTGCTTTAATATTTTTGGCTTTTTCTTTTTCAGTTATTGCAAGACCTATAAAAGAAAAGAAACAAATACCCGAATCACTACGTTTCGCGGTTTTGAACGGGCCTAGCGGGATGTGCTTTGCAGGCATGTTTGAGCATTTTACGGAACTTGACGGTGTCCCTGTTGAATACGAAGTTTGTGCTTCGCCTGATGTTATGTTACCGCGCCTTATAAAGAACGAAATCGATATTGGAATCCTACCGCCGAATGTTGCTGCAAAAGTTTATAACACTTCTCCGAATTCTATTGTAATGGGTGCTGTAACAGGCTTTGGTATGCTTAAAATTATTTCAAAGGATGATACAGTTAAAACTCTTAAAGACTTAAAAGGAAAAACTGTTTACGTTGCAGGTGTTGGTTCGACTCCTGAATATGTTTTCAGATACCTGCTGAAAAAAAGTGGAATAAGCATGAATGAAAAAGACAGCAATTCTGTCATTCTTGATTTTTCAATTCCTGCGTCGGAACTCCCTGCTGCTGTTATTTCAGATAAGGTGAAATATGCTGTTGTTCCAGAACCGTTTGCGACTGTAGCGGTTCAAAAATCGTCAGGAGGCGTTAAAAAATGTATCAATTTAACGAATGCTTGGGCAGAAATGGCTGATTCTTCGGACGATTATCCAATGACAACGATTGTTATTAATGCGAACTTCGCAAAAAAATATACTGATATTACCAGACTTTTTCTTGAAGAGTGCCGCAAATCCATAGAGTGGACATTGGCATATCCTGAAAAAGCCGGCGAGATGGTTGAAGAGCACACATTGGGGCTGAAAAAAGATATAGCTTCTAAAGCAATTCCCAACTGTTCCTTTGCATATATCCCTGCAAAAGAGGCAAAACCTGCTGTGGAAGAACTGTTGAAGGTTTTCAGAGATTATGCGCCTGAATCAGTGGGAAACAAACTTCCTACAGAAAACTTTTATTTTAAGTAATTACTCGATCAAATGAAAAAGACGGTATATACGGTAATATCATTTATAACGCTTATTTTATTTTGGTATATGCTGTCTTTATATGTAAATTCACCTATCATAGCTCCTTATCCTCACAAAGTTATTTTAAGGATGTTCGAGCTTACTAAATCGTCTGTATTTTGGTCACATATGACAGTAACAATGTTGCGCTGTCTTTCGTCATTTGTTGTTTCTATACTTTTGTCATTATTTTTAGGCTTACTGTGCGGAATCTTTCCAACAATTGATATCTTTTTTTCATTGACAATGAATATGATAAAGGTAACACCGGTTGTTTCCTTTATTCTGTTGGCCTTATTCTGGTTTACGTCATCAAAGGTTCCTATTTTTGTTTCTGTGTTGATGTCGCTTCCTGTGATGACAACTGCGATTTCATCCGGTATAAGGAATTCGGATAAAAAACTACTACAAATGACGGTTACATATAATTTTACAGCGTTTCAAAAACTGAGATGGTTCTATATTCCATCGATGTTACCGTATTTTGCGGCAGGTGCTATAACTTCACTCGGTCTCACTTGGAAAGTTGTTATCGCCGGAGAAATATTGAGCCTGCCTAAAAATGCGGTGGGTTCTCTGCTGCAATTAGCAAAAGTTCATATTGAAACAACCGATGTTTTTGCAATTACAGGCATTGTTGTATTTTTTAGTTATTTTTTTGAAAAACTCTTTTCTTGTTTAATATGGCTGTTAAAAAACAAGTTTTCCCCTGATGAGACAAGTGATAAATGAATAAAGATATAGGAATAGAAATCAAAAACTTTTCGTTGACCAGAGGGAAAAAAGAACTGTTCAGAAATTTTTCAATAAGTTTCGAAAAAAACAAGACAACAGCCCTTCTTGCTCCATCGGGAACAGGAAAAACTTCCATGCTGGATTCAATCGTGGGTTTGTTGCCATATCAGTCAGGGACAATAAAATGTGCTGAAACTGAAACGAAAGCTTCAATCTCATATCTCTTTCAGGAACCAAGGCTTCTACCGTGGGCAAATGTTCTGCAAAACTGTATGTTGCCACTTGAAAAACTGTTTTCAAAGGCTGAAGCCATAAAAAGATCCGAATACTATTTGTCGCTGTGCAATCTTCTTGAACGAAAAAATGCTCTTCCTAACGAGTTGTCTGGCGGTGAAAAACAAAGGTGTGCTCTTGCACGAGCATTTGGTTACCCTGCCCCAATTCTGCTTATTGATGAGGCATTTCACTCACAGGACATAGCTTTGAAAGAACAGCTGTTCTCTCTTTTTAAATCAATGTTGCAAAATGAACCAAGGACAGTTCTTCTAGTTACGCATGACATAAATGAAGCTTTGTTATTAGCCGATCGAATCGTTATTTTACAACACAAAAAAAATGAGAATTCTCTTAATATTTATCTGGATAAAAACAAAAACGAAATAAACAATAAAAAAACTGAAAAAGAAATTGTCAAAATACTCTATGGTGTTTAAAAGAAAAGTAGTCTTGAGGGAGAGAATCTCAAGACTACAAAATAACTTACACAGAAGGAGAGAGTGTCTATGCAAGCTCTGAATCTTAATATAGTTAAAAATGTCCAAAATGTCAAGTATTATTTTAAATAAAATAGACATTTTAAATAAAATTGATAATTTTCTTTTTTTTATAACTTACAGTTCAGTCCTTTTCATTTTTAGTAAAAAACGCTATTATATGTTTACAAAATACATTAAACGGAAAAAGCTTCAGTGCTTTTTTATGCAGAAGAGTAATTATGAATTTTACAGATTTAAATTTGGACAAAACCCTTTTAAAAGGTATTACTGAAACAGGTTATTTTGTTTGTACACCGGTTCAGGATAGAATATTATCTGAAGCGTTTGAAAATGAAGATTTGTATGTCCAGTCTCAGACTGGAACTGGAAAAACTGCCGCATATTTAATTTGTATATATCAACAATTGCTTACAAAATCAGAACTTATTGGTAAAAAAGTACTTATTCTTGTACCAACAAGAGAACTGGCGGTTCAAGTTGAAGAAGAAGCAAAAGCACTTGGAAAATATACCGAATTAATAGCTGGCAGTTTTTATGGCGGCGTTGGGTATGAAAAACAATTAGAAAAACTTAAAAAAGGTATTGATATAATCATAGGAACTCCAGGACGTATTATCGATTTAATAAAAAGTGGACATTTAGATCTATCAAACCTAAGATTTCTTGTTGTTGATGAAGCTGATAGAATGTTTGATATGGGATTTTATCCAGAATTACGCACTCTTATAAAAGAAATACCTGACACAACAAGACGAAAGACGATGCTGTTCAGTGCGACACTTAATACTTATGTTAAAAATCTTGCATGGGAATATACAGAAAATGCAAAAGAAATAACAATTGAGTCAGAAAATATTACAGTTTCTGAAATTGATCAGTTACTCCTTCACGTTTCAAGTGAAAGTAAAATTAGACTTTTACTTGGAATATTAAAAAAAGAAGCCCCTGAAAGTGTAATTATTTTCTGTAATACAAAACGAATGTGTGAGATAATTGCTAAAAGATTACAGTTGAATGAAATAAAATGTGAATACATCATCGGCGACCTGCCCCAGCCCAAGAGACTCAAAATTATCAATGCTTTTAAAGATGGAAAGCTTAAATGCCTTTTGGCGACTGATGTTGCGGCAAGAGGCATTGATGTTGAAAATCTTGCAATGGTAATAAACTATGATATACCAAATGAAGCTGAAAACTATGTTCATAGAATTGGAAGAACCGCTCGTGCAGGTAAAAGTGGGAAAGCTATCACTTTTTGCAGTGAGCAGGATGTATATGATTTACCTGCAATAGAACGTTACATCGAAATGTCTATTCCTGCGACTGTTGTCGATGAATCCATGCTTGAAGAAGACAAAAGTGCTGGAATTTATATCAAAACAGAAAATCATTTTGAAGATGACAGAGGCAATCTAAGAAGAAGATATACAAGAAACCAGAATAATCATGCCTCAAAATATCGGAACAATAAATCAGAACATAGAGAATACGATAGTGGCAGAAAAACTGTTAAACATAAAAAACATCCGACGGAAGAGTTCCAGAATATGTATAATATGTCCTTTGAAGAGAGAATGGTTCTTTATAGACAAAAATACAATACAGATATAAAACCATCATCAAGAAAGCCTGAAAACAATAAAAAAAGAATTACCGACAAAAACAATCATTCAAACAATAAACATGCAAATAAACATACGTATAAAAAGTGTAATGATTATTCAAAACCACAAATTACGCAAACAACTAAAGCCACATTATTTAGCAGAATAAAAGCTCTCTTTTCAGGTAAAGGAAAATAAAAATGATTACAGTAAGCGATGTAAGTTTAAAATTCAGCGAAAAACCTCTTTTTAAAGATGTAAATTTGAAATTTACTCATGGTAATTGCTATGGAATAATCGGCGCAAACGGCGCAGGAAAATCGACCTTCCTTAAACTTCTTTCCGGTGAATTGGAATATGATTCGGGACAAATTACAATAACACAAGGTGAACGTATGGCGGTTCTAAAACAGGATCACTTTGCTTACGAAGAATATTCCGTAAAGGATACTGTTTTGATGGGATATCCAAAACTGTACAAATGCCTGAAAGAACGTGAAAGTATATATGAAAAGGCAGATTTTACAGAAGAAGATGGTATAAAAGCAAGTGAACTTGAGAGCGAATTTTCTGAACTCGGTGGTTGGGAGGCTGAAAACCAGATAGAGCAAATGTTGTCAGGTCTTGGACTTGATGAAGAATACCATGATAGAATGATGAATGAGCTTGATGAAAGCCAGAAAGTAAGGGTTTTACTTGCACAGGCTTTGTTTGGTGAACCAGAAATCCTTCTTTTAGACGAACCTACAAATGGGTTGGATCTGGAATCTATAAATTGGTTGGAAGATTTTTTAATGGATTTTCCAAATACAGTAATTGTTGTAAGCCACGATAGACATTTTTTAAACGCTGTCTGTACTTATGTATGTGATATTGATTTTGGGAAAATAACACTTTTCAGTGGCAATTATGATTTTTGGTATGAAATGAGTCAGATAATGCAACGTCAAGCAAAAGATCAGGCAAAAAAAAGAGAAGAAAAAATGAAAGATCTGCGTGAGTTTATTCTTCGGTTTGCTTCAAACGCTGCAAAAAGTAAACAGGCAACAAGCCGCAAAAAAGTATATGATAAACTTGCCCTTGAAGAGTTACAGGTAACAAGCAGAAAATTTCCATATGTAAATTTTAAGCCCGACAGAGAACCTGGTAATAATATTCTTAGAGTTGAAAAAATTAATTATTCAAATGAGGGAATACAACTTCTTAAGGATTTCTCGCTTACTGTCAATAAAGGTGAAAAAATTGCATTTGTTGGAATAGAACATAAATCAAAATCAGCTTTTTTTGATATCATTTCAAATACGATAAAACCTGATTCAGGCGATGTATATTGGGGGCAGACGATTTCATACTCTTATCTTGGGCTGGATAATTCATCATTTTTTAATAATGATTTGAACATTACTGATTGGTTGCGTCAGTTTTCAAAGGAACAAGATGAAGCCTATGTAAGAGGTTTTTTAGGTAGAATGCTTTTTTCAGGTGATGAATCATTAAAACCTGTAAAAGTTCTTTCTGGTGGTGAAAAAGTTCGCTGTATGCTGGCAAAAATGATGCTCAGTGGTGCCAACGTTCTTATTATGGACGAACCAACGAATCATCTTGATTTGGAAGCAATCGAAAGTTTAAACCGTGCTCTGGCAGAATTTCCTGGAATCGTTTTATTCAATAGCCATGACCATGAATTTATTAGTTCAATTGCAACTCGCATAATAGAAATAACACCTTCTGGAGTGATAGACAGAATGATGGACTTTGATGATTATCTTGTGGATGAAGAAATCAAAAAACAAAGAGCTGAATTCTACAAGGGTTTTGATCGTAAAATTCGTTTTTAATTATTATGAGAATAAAATATTTCAACTTTACAGCATTGGTAGATTTATTTTGTGTTTTCTTTAAGATTGGTATTTTTACATTTGGTGGTGGTCTTGCAATGCTGCCGAACTTAGAAAAAGAACTTGTTATTAATAAAAAATGGGTAGACAAAGAAACCTTATTAGATTATTTTGCTATAGGACAATCAACTCCAGGCATTATAGCTGTTAATGTCGCAACATTTATAGGTTATAATCAACTTGGAATTGCCGGAGCTTGTATTTCAACATTAGGTGTTGTTTTCCCATCAATACTGATAATAACGCTTATTGCGATATGTTTTTCAAATTTTAATGATATTGAATGGATAAAAAAGGCTTTAGACGGTATTAATATTGCAGTTGCAGCTCTTCTTACAAAGGTAGTCATAGGATTATTCAAAATCATATTTAAATCATTTTTTACTTTCTCGTTATTTGCTCTGGCATTTGCATGTGTAGTGTTTTTAAAAATAAATACATCTTTTATCATTATTTCTGCAATAGCAATAGGTATAATTGTTTTTTTTGTTACTGAAAAAATAAAAGGATTAAAAAAATGACTTTATGGCAGCTTTGTTATACTTTTTTTTTAATTGGGCTTTTTACAATCGGTGGTGGTCAGGTTGCTATAACACTTATGTATCAGCCGATAGTTGAAGGTGGACTTTTAAGTGCAGAAAAATTCTATAACATGGTAGCTGTTTCAGAATCAACGCCTGGACCAATTGGTTTAAACATGGCAACATATATTGGATGTGAACTGTTTGGAATTTTGGGAGGCTGTCTTGTAACGTTTTCCACAGTTTTGCCATCTCTAATAATTATTATAATAATTGCAAAATACTTTGAAAAATATCAAGATAAACCACTTGTAAAAACAGTTTTTTCGTGTGTTAAACCTGTTTCTACAGGTCTAATTGCAGTTGCCGCATGGCAGGTTTTCGCTATATCCGTGATTAATTTAAATGCTTTTACAACCGGTTCTTTCTCTGATATATTCTCAGTTTCCAGAGTTCTTTTTTATATAACAGCACTAATTATTCTTTTTACTATTAAAACTTCACCAATCATTATTGTATTGGTAGGAGCTGTTTTTGGAATCATTTTTTTATAATTCTTTCATATGGTTAATTGAATTCCATTCTTCGCGAATTAATACTCATAAGAAAACCTATTGATGCCATAGCTGTCCACAAAGAAGACCCTCCATAAGAAAGAAAAAGAAGCGGAATCCCTGTTATAGGCATTATACCCATTACCATGCCGATGTTAACAACGAAATGAAAAAAAATCATACATATAATTCCACTTGAGACATAACATGAAAAGGCATTGTTTGTATGTCTTACAATTATTATTCCACGAAGTAGTATCAATCCGAAAAGGATAAAAACTATAAAGCATCCAATAAAGCCCCATTCTTCTGATAAAATACTAAAAATAAAGTCTGTACTTTGTTGTGGTAAAAATCTGTAGTGACTCTGTGTCCCTTTCAAAAATCCTTGTCCAAATATGCCACCCGCACCTATCGCAATCTTTGACTGAATAATATTCCAACCAGCTCCTTGTGGATCTACATTTGGATTTAGAAATACAATAAGCCTCATAATCTGATATGGTTTAAGTACCTTTCCTGCTGCAACAGAAACCACTAGTGCAAAAGTTAAAATTCCGAATACAAAGGTTATCCAATAATAATATTGGCGTTTAAAAACTATATAACCCACAATTCCGATTAAACAAATGAATGAAAAAGCAATAATTACAAGTAATCTGAGTTTTGAATCCGTAAATACTTTTAATAAAGGAATAGTTTTCTGATATATTCTATCAGACCATACCGGCAGAATACAGAACAAAATAACAAGAAAACCTCCTGAAACAATCATAAGAAGATATCTTTTAGGGAGGCCTGCCATATAACACATAACGATAAAGACAGGAAAGTAAACACTTGCAGTTCCTAAGTCTGGTTGTATCAATATAAGTCCCATAGGGATACACAAAATTATACCTGCGTATATAAAGCGTTTTAAATCACTTTGCTTTATTGATGACTCAAGATAATGTGCCAAAAACAAAATGAATATAATTTTACCAAATTCTGAAGGTTGAATTCCAAAATCTCCGATACCGAGCCAACTGTATGCGCCGTTCACAAATTTTCCTGCAAGTCTGGTATAAATAAGCAGAATAATTATTGATATGTATAAAAATAGAGACCATTGTCTAAATTTTCTATAATCAAGAAAAGTTATAACAATCATTATAACAAGACCTGTTACAGCAAAAAAAATCTGTTTTGAATATTCATTCGAAACAAGTTCTCCTGAGGAATTAATACCTGATGAATATATAAACAATATACCTATAACAACAAGAATAAGTACTGAAAATAATAGAAAATAATCAAAAAAGTTCAAAAAATGCCATTTTAATCTCATTCTTGTCTTCCTGTTGGTTTCATAAGATATTTAAATCCCAATGCGTCAACGGCTTCTTCATAAGTTTGTTTTGCAAAGTATCCTTGAAAAATTATGTTAGAAGCATAAGGAGCCCACCATTCCCAGATATTAGTAGCTTCTACAGAAACAACAACTACTATGGCATCTTCAGCAGATGCGTCAAAAGGAGCATAAGCAACAAACCATGAATGCCATCTGTCTGAAAAACCCATTTCTGCAGTTCCTGTTTTTCCGGCAATTTGTACTATCTTATTCCTAAGAGGAAATTGTGCTGTTCCATTTGTAATAGTATAACGTAAATCTGTTTGAACTTGTTCCCATACAGAATTGGGTATATCCATCTGCCAAAGAATTTCTCTTTGAATATCAGTTACAGATTCTGTATTTCTTATTTGTTTTAAAATATGTGGTTTGTAAATTGTACCTTTGTTCACAACCATAGCCATCATATCGGCAACATGTAGAGGCGTAACGAGCGTATCACTTTGTCCGATTGACATATTCATCGTATCACCTCCTACCCATTTTCTTCTATGACGTCTTTCGTGAATAATCGGATCAGGAACATATCCTGATGAAGAAGTAGAAGTTTGTAAATCAATTCCAAGTGGTTGTCCATATCCAAACTGTCTTGCATAAGATGAAATTGTATCTTCATGTAGATAATCGCGACCAAGGGTCCAATAAAAAATATTACAAGATTGAGCAAGTGCATTTTGTAAATCCAGATATCCATGTCCAGGCTTACCGATATGGCAGTGCCAGATTCTATCACCATAATCAAGTTCGCCTTTACATTCAATTTTTTTAGTAGGCGGTATTATATTTTCAGCATAAGCGGCTGTTGACATAATAACTTTAAATGTTGAGGCTGGTGGATATGTTGCATTTATAGCACGATTCAAAAGAGGTTTTTTTGGATCTTCCGTCAGTTTTTTGTATTCACTGCCTAAAGTATCAGAATTTGTGAAAATATTAAGGTCATAATAAGGATAAGATACCATTGCAAGTATTTCACCAGTTGATGGTTTTAGAACAATTGCAGAACCATTTCGTTCTCCAAGTGCTTTCTCGGCAAGTTCCTGAATTGAAAAATCAATAGTTAAAACTAAGTTCTTTCCTTTTTCTGGTTCCTGAATCTCAGGTTCTTCATTCATATATCTTCCCTTTGCATCGACAATTCTTGTCTCTGAACCTGAAACACCTTGTAATAAACTATCATATTGTTTTTCAATACCATCTTTTCCGATTATACTTGTATTTGAATAACCCTTGTTATAGAGAAGTTTTAGTTCATCTTTTGTAATATTTCCTACATAGCCTAGAATATGAGACATTGAACCTGTAATGTTATAATTACGTATCGGTTTTGATCTCCAAGTAACTCCTGGTAAATCATAAGAATTTTCTGCTATTTGCGAGACGGTAGAAAATGGGATATTGGATTTTATCTCGATTGTAGTATAAGATTTTCTGATATTTTTAGGTAATTTTTCGTCAATGGTTTGTTTTGGTATTTCAAGATAATTTGCTAGTCTCGAAATAACACTGTCAAATTTTTCAGGAGGTATCTCTCCGGGGGTTATATCAATTGCAAAAGACTCAGTATTTGAAACAAGAGGAAAAGAATTACGGTCATATATCTCTCCACGCTCTGCGGGAATGATTCTAGTTTTCCGTGATATTTTTACCGATTGGTTGCGATATTCTGATCCGGCAAAAATCTGCATAGAAAATAGACGCAATATATATATAACCATTATGATAAAAATAATTAAAGCTAAAAAAAATACTTTTCGCTGCTTATCATGAGTTTCATCATTTTGGTTGTTATAAAAACTATTGCTGTACATAGGTCGGAGACTCCTGTGAAAACAACAACAGGTTTGAAAAAAGATTCAAAAAAGCAAACATCAGTGGAGAAAGAACTGTATTCATACACAATTCAATCCAAAAATAAGATTCTGTAAGTCTGTATGGTAATACAGAATCACCGAAGAAGAAAGATAAAATTAACAGAAGTAATGCTTTAAGGAAAGTTCCAACGACTCCAAGAATTGCAGGGAAAAATATTTTGTCAATATTGAACATATTTCGTAAAAGACCGGTTAAAAATCCAATTATAGTTCTAAGTAAAGAATTCAAACCTAAAGGAGCAGCTGAAAGGAAATCAACAAGAAAACCAGTGAAAAATCCATGGATTTCTCCGGCAGAACATCCGTTATAAAACGAAATATATATTAGACACAATAGAACTAAATCCGGAACAACAGGTAGAAAAACGATATTTGACAATATTGCAGTTTCAATTATAAGAAAACAAAATGAAAACAATAGTGACCATAAAGTAGACTTAATCATTTAATTCCTTCATATCCATTACTATTACCGATTCCAATCTTGCAAAATCGATGACTGGTACAATTTCTATATCAAGGGAAGAATCATAATCAAGAAATTCAATATTGCTTATACTGCCAATCATTATTTCTTTTGGATAATTACCGTTTTCACCTGATGTGACAACAATATCACCATACTGAAGTTCATCAAATATTTGCTTTTTTATATATTTTAAAGATAATTTTTGTTCTTCTGTTCCATTACCCGAAATAAGACCTATATCTCTTGTTTTTTGAATACATGCAGAAACATTAGAATGATAATCATAAACAGGCATTATTTTACTTGTATTAAGTCCTACTTCTATAACTTTGCCAACAAGTCCAACAATCCCATGTTGAATAGCAATTACAGGCATATTTTTTTTAATGCCTGCTCTAGTTCCTTTATTAATTGTTATAGAAGAATATGTGGAGTTTGGATCACGTGCAATTATGTAGGCAGGATAATTTTTTGTATTTAAAGATTCTGAAAGACCGAGCTGTTCTCGCAGACGGTTGTTTTCCTGTCGGATTTCAGCATTGTTACGTTGAAGATACTCATAATCTTTAAGCTTTTCAGTTAAGATTTCATATTCTTTTTGCAACTCTTTCAAATCATGCAAAGCAGAAAATGTACCTGATACAGTAGAAGTTACAGCATGAACTCCTTGTTGAACAGAAGAAATCGCTGAAAAACCAACTTGCTTAAAATCAATTATGAATCCACCTGTTGATAACCCGAGAATAACACCTGATACTAATATGAAAAAAATGAGGAGAAAAACGGGCAATTTTAACCAAACGGTTATTATTTGATTTTTCATAAAAGTTTAACTGTTTAGGCTGTCATATATACTTCTATCTGCTGAGGTGTCTCTGTCAAGTTCAAAAGATAATCCAGCACCGATGGCAACACATGACAATGGATCTTCTGCAAGAATAACAGGAACACCGGTTTCTTTTGATATAAGTTTAGGAAAATCTCTTAGTAGAGAACCTCCTCCAGTCATAACAATACCTCTTTCCATAATGTCTGCAGAAAGTTCAGGTGGAGTTTCGCCAAGAGTGCGCTTAATTTCACTTACAATCTGATTTATGGGTTCATTCATTGCCTGGCGAACATCAGTTGCATCAATAGGGAGCCTTCGTGGTAAACCTGTTGTTTTGTCGGTACCTTTTATCTCCATTTTTTCCATAATTTTTTCAGGGACAGCACTTCCTATTTCAATTTTAATTCTTTCAGCCATCTGTGGTCCAATAATAAGATTGTGAGTATCTTGAATGTATCGTATTATCGCTTCATCAAATTTATCGCCACCTACCCGGATAGCATTTGAAACTACCATACCGCTTAAAGAAATAACAGATACCTCAGTTGTACCGCCTCCAATATCGCAAACCATGTGTCCAGCGGGTTCATTAATTGGAATTTTTGCACCAATTGCAGCTGCTAATGATTCCTGAATAACTTGTACATTTCTTGCACCTGCTTTAAGAGCTGATTCTATTACAGCTCGACGTTCAACTTCTGTAATACAGGATGGTATTCCAATTTTCATGTTGGGTTTAAAAATTCTATGTCTGGGGATTATTTTTGAAATAAAGAATTTTATCATTTTTTCTGTTGTATCCATATCGGCTATAACACCATCTTTTAAAGGTCGTATAGCAGTTATATTGTCTGGTGTTTTCCAAAGCATTCTTTTTGCATTTTCACCAACAGCAACAACTGTTTTTGTACCTCGTTCAACAGCAACAACAGAAGGTTCATTTATAACAATACCCTTCCCTTTTACGTAAATAAGTGTATTACATGTACCTAAATCAACACCAATATCGGCTGTAAAACCATCAAATAAACCCATTAAAAAGTCCCCCTAATTATTACTCAGTTTTTGTATTGCACCAGAATGAGTTGATTGCACTCTTAGAGCTTTTCGCCATTCAGAGCGGGCTTTTATCATATCACCCTGTTTTTCATATATTATACCAAGACCATAATATGCGTCAGCATAATTTTCATTTTTCTGCAAAATCTGTTCGAATTCTTTTTTAGCTTCAGTAAAATTATTCTCATCAATATATATCTTTCCAAGTAAATTACGGCTTTCTTGTACAAGAACATCATCTTTGCTGTTTTGTATTATTCTAACCATATATGGTTTTGCGTTTGAATAATCACCTATCAAATAATATTGTTCACCGATAGCTTTTAAAAGTGATTCAGATTCTCTTATGGAAAGTGCTTCTGTAAAAGCAGCAATGCTTTCCTCTGCCATTCCGAGTTGAGAATATGCCTGCCCTAAAAACTCCGGTATATCAGGTGCAAAAAAGCCATTTTTTTGTGCTGTCTCAAAATACCGTATTACTAAATTTGCATAATAATTATAAGACGAAAATACATTTTTTTGGAAGTATGCTTTTGCAAGAATATAATTAATTTGTGATTCTGCCTTTTTTTTATTATTTAGGAGAACTATTCTAAGAGAATTTATACATTCATCAATATAATTTAATGCTTTTGAAATTTCAGTTTGTTCTATTGCAAGATAATAAGCAGCATAACCGTGATACATTCTGGCAGCAGAAAACATGGGTTTTTGTTCAATCAATTTGTCTGACAAATCATAAACATCTTCATATTGCTGAAGACTCCAGTATTCTTGCAATTTTTCAATTGACATTGAACGATTGGATTCTCTTTTTAAGAAATAATAACGTAGCAATATACCGATAACAAAGAAAACTAAAATAAAAACAGTAATTATTATAAAGTTCTTAATGAGTTTTTTCTTTCTTTCACCGGTTATCACCATTGAATAACTATCATAACGTCTTTTTTTCATAAATTAAATCCAAAAAAAGCAGAAGAGACAATAAGCCGAGTTCTGTCATGAGAACAAAGTTCTCATCCGGTCATCTATCTTGGACAAAATTTACACTTTGTCTCCAGCAGTTTACCCATAACTTTATATCGGAACATATATAGTTATAATTTAACTTTGCTCCAGATGAGGCTTGCCGTTCAATAAGTGTTACCACTTATAAGGTGGGCTCTTACTCCACCATTTCACCATAACCATTTTTAATGGCTGTATACTTTCTGTTGCGCTGTCTGTAATCAAAACATTTCTGCTTTAATTCCCAGTTATTAACTGGCATCTTTTCCGAAGGAGCCCGGACTTTCCTCTGATAAAAAAAATATCAGCGACCGAATCTCTTCTGCATTAATTACTACTCAAAATCGTTATAATCATCCCTCGTATGGCGTCCATTGTCCTCATCATCATAATCATTACCGCCAAAACCATCATCTGATGAATCAAAAGATGATTCATCATCATCATCAATCAGACTTCCGGTGTCTTCCATTCTAAAGAATTCACTTTCACCGTTTTCATTCGGTTCATATACAAGAATACGACTACAGTATGGACAAAACATTATTTTTTCGCCAGCATGAACATCATTGGCAAATTGTGCTGGTAGAATCATATGGCAACCATCACAGACATTACCTTTAACAGAAACTATACCAAGATGTTTACTTTTTATAATCCTTTCAAATTTGAAAATTGTTTCGGGATCTATACCAGGTGTAATCTTATCTTCCTGATTCTTTAAATCATCAAGTTGTTGGCGATAAGAATTAATTTCCTGTTCCATCTGTTCCTTGCGTGTCTGGAGCTCGTTTTTTTGCTGTTCGATAAATTGCTCATCATGTTTAAGGTTTTCATCTAAATCTGCAAAGTCTTTTTCTTCTTTTTGGAGGTCCTTCCGTAATCTCTGTTCTGCATCTGTTGCATCTTTGATTTCTTTTTCAAGAATTTCATATTCGCGGTGAGTAGTTATATTATCCATAGCTTTTTCGCTATTTTCTCTTTTTGATTCCGTTTCAGCAAGCTCAGTTTTCAAAGCAAGGATTCTTGTACGTTTTTCTTCATATTTTTCATTTTTTTCAATAAATTCTGTCTGAAGACGGGCTAATAATTCTTCTTGAGAAGTTAATTGTTTTGGAGCGTCTACAATTTCCTTCTCAATTTCATATTTAGATTTAAGAATTTCCTGAAGTTCTTTTAGTTTATCAAATATTTCAGTCATCTCCATAATAAAACCTCTCTATTAAGTAGATTTAATATACAAAATTTATGCTCAAATTGTCTAGTCAACGATATTAATTATCCAGATATTCTCTAAGCCCGTTTGCTCTACGGGGGTGTCGGAGTCTTCGAAGTGCTTTTGCTTCTATCTGTCTAATACGTTCTCGTGTAACATTAAAGTAAAGACCGACTTCTTCAAGTGTTAGAGAATAACCATCATCAAGACCAAAACGCATTTTAAGCACCTCTTGTTCTCGTGATGGTAATGTTTCTAGAACTTCCTGAAGTTGTTCCTGTAATAGTGTAAAAGCAGTTTTTGTTGCAGGATTTTCAACTTCTTTGTCCTCTATAAAATCGCCAAGTATTGAATCTTCCTCTTCACCTATTGGTGTTTCAAGTGAAATCGGTTCTCGTGCAACATTTTTAACCTGCTTAACTCTCGGAATGTTCCAACCTAGTTGTTCGGCAATCTCTTCATCAGTTGGTTCTCTTCCAAGACGTTGCATAAGCTGACGCGATTCACGAACCACTTTATTTATTTGCTCAATCATATGGACTGGTACTCGGATTGTTCTTGCTTGATCAGAAATTGAACGTGTTATAGCCTGACGGATCCACCATGTTGCATATGTAGAAAATTTGTATCCTTTTCGGTATTCAAATTTTTCGACAGCTTTTATAAGACCTATATTACCTTCCTGAACAAGATCAAAGAAATGCAGCCCCCTGTTTGTATATTTTTTTGCAATTGAAACAACAAGACGAAGATTCGCATTTATCAGGCGATCTTTTGCTCTTTTCATCATTATACGACCTCGTTGAATCTCTCTTGCCATTTGCAAAATTTCATCTATGTTATTTTCAAAATCATATTCTAACCTTCGGAGCTTTCTGTCAATCTTTTGAATCTGTGTATAAATTTCTCGGATATCATCTGAAGGAATGCCAAGTTCTTCTTCAAGTTTTGCCCTTTCGGATTTTAGAGCAACTCTTTTTCCAAGTGCACGCAGTTCTGCATAATCTGAAATACGCAGTTCTTTTTCCTTTTTTTCCTGACGGTGGCGGTATTCTTTTATTTTCTTCGTTGCCTCTATAAATTTATCCGAAAAATGTTCAATTTCTTCTGACTGTATATCCACACTCTGTAAAACAGGAAGAATTTTATTTCTTAATTCCATTAAAGTTTCATCTTCAAATAAATTACTGTTCGGATCCTTTTCAAAAAGATGCTTTTTCAATGCAATATATTGTTTGATTTCGGGTAGAATCTGTTTTAATGCTTCACTGTAGTGTGTCTTAAGCCGTCTTTTTTCTGCCATTTCCTCATTTATTTCTTTTCTTGGCTTGCCGGATTCATGAGGATCTATTTTTGTGAAAGCTTTTTGTGCTATTGCATAAAACTCAGGAATAATCATACCGGAATTGCGAATTACATCTTTTATAATGTTTTCTCCAGCTTCCATTTTTTTTGAAAGCTCAACTTCCTGTTCTGCTGTTAAAAGATGTTCTTTGCCAATATCTTTTAAATACAATCTAATCGGATCATCAACATTTGAAGCATCTTTATCGCTGTTTACAAGTTTTTTCTTGTAGTTTTCATCTGTTATCGATAAATCAGCATCATCATCTTTTAGGATCTCGTCATCTTCAACTTCTGCAATTTGAATTGAATTTTTTTCTAAAAGAGCAAAAACTTCATCCATATTGTCGGAATTTGTGATTTCCGGTGGAAGCATTTCATTTATTTCATCGATGGTTATAACTTTTTTATTCTTGCCGTGTTCAATAAGTTTTTCAACTAAAGGAGCAAATTTTTGATCCATACTCATTCTTTAGTGTCCTTCTTCTCTAGTTCATTATCAATTGAGATTTTTTCGGATTGCATTTTTTGCAGTTCCTGAAAATCCTCCAATGTGGAACCTTTCCACAATCTTATTTTGTTAATTAACCGTGTTCGCTTTCTTTCAAGACTTCTTTTTTTTAATAAATTAATACTGTCTTCTATGGTTTTTTCAGAATTAATTTCAAATTCCTTTGAAACGATTGTTTCTGTAACCAGTTTTTTCAGTCTTTCATCTTCACATTTTGAAAGAATCGAATCATAGCTTGCAGCTTCTTCACGGAAACACTCTTCAAGAATAAAATACAACTCTTTTGCCAGAGGCTCTTCAAAATCATCGGGAGAAAGTAATGAACGCATTTCAGGAAAAGAATCCATATGCGCAACTACTGCAAGTACCGCCCGTAGCTCTGCATTTTTTTTAATAATATCTTGAGTTTGTATATTGTTTAAAGATTTTTTCGCTCCAATTTCTGCTCTTTTTCGAGCTGCATCACGGTTTTCAAAATCCGATTTTACAGCAGTCAGATTTAATCCGAAAGTCTGTGCAAGCAGCTCAAAACAAGATTCTTTTTGAATTGCTGACTGCAATGCATCAATATATGGGAAGAAGTCAAGTGCTGCTTGGGTTTTCCCTTCTGAAGTTTCAACAGGATACATTTTTGCCAGTTTATTCAATAAAAAATCGCAATCAAATATACTGTTATTTATTATATCTGTCAAGGTTTGAGCACCAAAATTTAATAAAATATCAGCAGGATCTTTTGGTTTTTGCGAAGAATTCTGAAAAAAGGAATTTATGTCAATTATTTTGACGGAAAGATCGGCTTTCCTGCAAAGAAGTATAGCTTTATATGTTGCATTCATACCTGCAGAATCACCGTCAAATGAGAGATAAACCGTTTTTACCAGCGGTTTTATGGTTGAAACCTGATTTTCTGTAAGAGCAGTCCCTAAAGGAGCAACAGCCTGACAAATTCCTGCTTGATGATATGCAATTACATCCATGTAGCCTTCACAAAAAATGACTGATTCTGTTCTTCGGATTGCTTCTTTAGCAAGATGAAAAGCATATAATGTTTCACCTTTTTTATATTGAGGCAAATCACCTGTATTAAGATATTTTGGTTTTTGATCAGTAAGAATCCTACCGCCAAAAGCAATAACTTCTCCATTCCTATTACAAATCGGGAACATTAGCCTGTCGGAAAAAAAGGATACATTATTATAATTCTTAGAAAACAATCCGCTGTTTTCAAGAAATTCTGCAGAATAATTTTTCTCTAGCAGAAATTTTTTTAACCAATATCTGTCTGAAGGAGAATAACCTAACTGAAATTCGTTTATTATCTGTTCTGTTACTCCTCGGTTTTTAATGTAGTCAAGTGCTTTTTTCCCCATTTCTGTTGAAACGAGAAAATAATTAAACATTCCTGCAACCTTTTTGTATAATTCGAGCAGATCTTTTTTATACTTGTATTGTTGTTCTTCTTCTTTGTTCTCTTTTACATTTCCATCATAAATAATTTGAATTCCAGTACGTTTCGCCAATGCATGAACAGCATCATAAAAAGATACTTTTTCAATTTCCTTGTAAAAACTTATTACTGACCCACCTTTTAAACAACCAAAACAATAATATATTTTTTTATCAGGTGATACAGAAAAAGACGGTGTCTTTTCATTGTGAAATGGACAACAACCCCAATAATCAGAACCTCTCTTTTGCAAATGTACATATTCGCTAATTAGAGAAACTATATCTGTCTGAGAATTTACTTCATCAATTGTTTGTGATGATATTTTAGGCATTTAGTGTCCTGCTGATTTTTTTACACTCAAATTTCTGCCTGCAGTGGCATGTTCCTCAAGAGATGAGGAGAAATGATGAGTACCAGCGGCAGAATCTGCAACCCTAAAATAAAAATAATTTGTCTTTGCAGGATTTGCAACTGCTTTCAGTGCAACTGCACCAGGATTTGAGATAGGACCGGGAGGTAGTCCTGCCCATTTGTAAGTATTATATCTACTGTCAATTTTTAGATCCTCATAACTTATTTTTTCCGGATGAGGTCTACCCTTTTCTTCAGTTATTATGTATACAATTGTTGCACAAGATTCCAAACCGATGTTGTATTTTAATCTGTTAAGAAAAACACTGGCAATAAGTGGTGCTTCTTCTGGCCGGCGGTATTCTCTTTCAACTATTGATGCCAGCGTAACCATCTCAAAAAGTGTTTTTGGATTTTCTGATGGAATTTCAAGTTCGTCTAGTTTTTTGAAAAAATTGTCTGCGAGTCGATGAAGTACGTCTCTTTCATCCATGGCAGGATTGAAATAATAAGTGTCTGGAAAAAGATAACCTTCTGCATTATTTGCCGGAATCTTGTATTCAGAAAGAAAATCAGGATTTTGGGCTTCTTCAATAAATTTTTCTGAGGACAGGATAACATCCGATTCTTCAAGTAATTTCGCAATTTGCGAAACAGTGAGACCTTCAGGAATGCTTACCGTAATATGGACTTGTCTTCCGGATTCCAATAATCCGAATATTTCATCCACCGACATTTTACTAGAAACTTCGTAGCGTCCTGCTTTCATTTTAAAATTTTGGAGTTTTGCTTTTAAGTAAAAAATTTCCTTCGATCTGATTATTCTGTTATCAACTAATTCTTCTGCAACCTGTTTTACTGTTCGTCCAGACGGAATTTTTAAAATATAATTTTCAAAATCAGTGTTATTCTGTGTAAGTGGCGTTTGCAAGTAAAAGAATGCGGCTATAACAGTGCAAGCTCCTAAAAGCATCACAATCAGTAGAATAATGACAAAGAACTTAAATATTTTTCCCATGAAAAAACTCTTCCGCCTCATCAATACTCATAGAACTATATAGGTGCGATTCGATTGTTTCTGTAAAATTATTCAAAGAATCAGGTATGGAATTCTCAAATTTTCGCATAAAAAGAGCGATATCCTTTGCTTCCTCAACAGAAAAAGTATAAGAAAATCCTTTTTCAATCATATAAGAATGATATTCTTATTTATATAAGAATATCGGTTTCCTCCGTTGCAACAAAGATTTCCAAATCTTTTGCCTTTATTGAATCAGCATACCATTGTGCTGTCTGCAGGATGGTATATATTTTTTTATCATCATATCTTGGTTCATGATGGAAAAGATATAGTTTTTTGATTCCCCACTCAACAGCCATATCAACACAGTGACAGAACGACGAATGTCCCCAGTTAGGCTTTTCGCTTAATTCTTCAACAGTATATTGTGCATCGAGAATCATAAAATCTGTATTTTTAAAAAATTCTTTATTTTTCTGTGCTTCCTGCCATGTTACTGCAGACAATTCTACATCTGTTGCATAGCAGAATTTTTTCCCATTTTCCTTAACCGTATATGAATATGAATTTCCTGGATGATACATCTTGTTGCAAGAAATTTCACAATCACCAATTGTTATTGGTTTGTTATTTTTTAATGTATGATAAATAATCTTAGGAGAATTGGTATCTTCCCATTTTGCAGGGAAATACGGAAACGACATTTGTCTGGCAAGAATCTTTCTCTGTGAAGGCCATGGAGAATATATATGTAATGTTGCCTTTTTGTTATAAATGTTTTCAAAGAAAGGAATGCCCTGGATATGATCCCAATGGAAATGCGAAAAAAACATATGAATAACAGGAGCTTCAATACCGGCTAATTCTTTGTTCAGTTCTCGCAATCCACTACCGCCATCAAATACAAAAAAATGATTATCATCTGTAACTAATTCTACGCATGAACTGTTGCCACCTATAGTGGATTTTAGCCATACAGGTAAGTCATTTATGAATTTTTCACGGGTGTCTTCGGATTCCAAATCCTTAGGAGTTATACGCTGAATAATAGCCGCAATTCTGTTCTTATACTGTAAAGGTGTTAATGGTGTAGGAATTGAACCTCTTACACCCCAAAAATGAACCCGCATGTTCACTCCCCTAATATTGGTTGCGCTTGACTGGTATATTTCTTCTGGTCAGAAAAGCTTTCTCTGCAATTTCATTCGGACTATGAAATGTTCCTTTATTAATTCCGGGACAATCTTTAGAACACTCCTTCCAACTGTTTGCATCATTGATAACATAATCCCAGAAAGGGAAAGTCATACATTGAAGAGGACGAACTGGATAGACCGTACAACCATTATCCCAGAAAATACAGTCATAATTCTTTTTCTCTTTAAGAGTTAAAACTTCAGAACCGTCATAATATGGTGTCCATCTGCAAAATTTTGCAATAAAAGCGTCCTTTTCTAAACTAAACCAATCAAGTAGTTTTGTCAAATCATTTTGTGACAAATAAACATAACCAGGTTCCAGTCTGCAACAATTGGAACACTGTTGACATGAAAAATATAATCCGTTTTTGAAAAAAAACTCTGAGTTTGTCATAAAACCTTTAATAGCAAAAAAAAACCTTGTAAGCAACTCTTACAAGGTTTGGGGAGAGAAGGATTCGAACCTTCGAAGGCGGAACCAACAGATTTACAGTCTGCCCCCTTTGACCGCTCGGGAATCTCCCCAGAATGCCAGCCAACTTAGGGATTCGAACCCTAGACCCCGAGATTACAAATCACGTGCTCTGGCCAGCTGAGCTAAGTTGGCATAACGAACGTTAAATAAACTATAGTAAAAAAAATATTTAGTCAAGTACTATATTGTTTTTTTATTATTTTTTTGAACAATATCAGCTATACGTTTTAGGCCTTTTAACGTTAGTTGTTTATCCACTTCTTTTAAAACTGAAGTTACTGGTTTCAAAACACTATTCAGACCACCTGTTGCAATAACTGTTATATCAGAAGTTTTAATTCCCGTTTTATTAGCCATATCTTTTTTCATCTGTTGAATAAGTGATTCCACAAGACCTTTATATCCTAATACTATACCGGCTTGAATTGAATGTATTGTGTTTGTTCCAAGGCTTGAAGGCGGAGTTGCCAATGGAACAGATGGTAACTGTGCGGTATTTGCAAAAAGAGCATTTACTGCTGTTCCCAGGCCTGGTGTTATTGCTACACCCTCAATCTGACCTTTTCCATTAATAGCAGTAAATGTTAGGGCTGTACCAAAATCCACTACAATACAGGCTTTTTTATATCTACAATAAGCCTCAACAGCGTTACATACAAGGTCCGTTCCAATTTCATGCACAGCCGATTCAGGAATTTTTACCGGGAGAATATGATATATGTCCGAATTTACAACAATCGGTTTTTTGCCGCTTATCCTCTCGATAACACGGATGAAAGGACCTAATAGCAGCGGAACAACAGTACTTAGCACTGCTGAATCTATTGCAGACAAGCTTACTCCAGCGTCACGGAACAAAGATAAAAGTATTGAAATATACTCATCCGCTGTTCTTTTGGGATCACTGCTCATTCTCCACTCATGTACGATTTCATCTTGATGAAACAAAGCAATAACAACATTCGTGTTGCCGATATCGGCTGCAAAAAGCATTTTAAACCTCATTGCAATTAAACAATATTTGTATTAGTATAACGCTATGGATAATCTTATTCAACCTAAAGTACTAAAAGGCTTCCGTGATTTTTTGCCGGAAGCTGAAATACAGCGTGCTCTTTTAATTGAAAAGCTTACAAAAATTTTCCGTTCGTTTGGCTTTGTCCCGATTGATACGCCTGTTTTGGAATATACAGATATTCTTTTGCGAAAAAGTGAAGGAGAAACAGAAAAACAAATTTTTCGTTTTACTGACAATGGGGGCCGTGATGTTGCTCTTCGTTTTGATCTAACAGTGCCTTTCGCACGTTTTGTTGCAGAACACAAAGATGAGCTTGCATTTCCGTTCAAACGTTATCATATTGCTAAAGTATGGCGTGGAGAAAAACCTCAAGCAGGAAGATACAGAGAATTTGTCCAGTGCGATTTTGATTCTGTTGGCTCAGATAGTGCTGCAAGTGATTTTGAAATTCTACTTCTAATGAAGACAGCTCTCGAAGCTATCGGTGTAAACGGTGTTACAATTAAAATAAACCACAGGGGAATATTCAACCGTTTTCTTGCAAAAATCGGTCTTAAGGAAAAAAGCGAAGAAATTCTTCGAACAGTTGATAAACTTGCAAAAATCGGTGAAGAAAAAACTGAGACATTATTGGTTGAGATTGCTGGAGATACTCAAAAAGCAAAAAAAATTCTTGAATACATAAAAGGTTCTGATTCTTTTGACTCTACCCTTTCCCTTATTGAAGAAATGGCAGGTGGCAAAGCTGAAGACACCGAAAGAATTCGTGAAATTCACCGCTTTATGCATGAAACTGGTACTGAAGAAGCATTTGTACTGGATCCATCCATAACAAGAGGCTTGGATTATTATACAGGTGTTGTTTACGAAACTTTCCTTAATGATCTTCCGTCAATAGGTTCTGTTTGTTCAGGCGGACGCTATGATAACCTTGCGGGATTGTATATGAAAGACAAAATCCCCGGAGTTGGTTCTTCAATCGGATTGGACAGGCTTATAGCAGGACTTGAAGAGCTTGGAATTACAAATGAAAAGAAAAGCTTTGTTGATACAATCATTTTCTGTCTGGACAATGCACTTATGCCGTATTATTTGAAAACAGCCGATAAGCTCAGAAAAGCGGGTGTTGATTGCGAAGTATTCCCTGATTGCAAAAAGATTGCACAGCAATACACTTATGCTGAAAAAAAGGGAATCCAATATGGGATTCTAATAAAGCAGGAAGATTTTGAAAAGAATAGTTTAACTCTTAAAAATCTTAAAACTAGAGAACAAACCGAAAACTTAACAATTCAAGAAGCTGTTGAAAAAATAATAAATTGATGGTTTCATTTTTCTTGTTCGTTTATTTGTTCCCATGCCAGCTTTGCAACTGCCTGTTCCGCTTCTTTTTTGTTTTTCCCTTTAGCAGGACCGAAAATATTGTTGTTCAGATTGACTGAAACCCAGAAAGTTTTATCATGTTCAGGTCCAGATTTTTTCTCAAGTGTATAAACGGGACATTGCTTATATTTTTTTTGAAAATATTCCTGCAAAAGAGTTTTATAGTCTCGAATGCTTTTGTTATTCAGTACATTTTCTATTTCAGGGACAATGATACTTAGAACAAATTTTTCTGCAACCTTGTACCCCGAATCCAAGTAAAGAGCCCCAATAACAGCTTCCATTGCATCTGCAAGTATCGCTTTTTTTTCTCGACCACCAGATAATTCCTCTCCCTTACCTAGTACAAGACATTCATCAATATGCAATTTGAGCGCAATCTCGGATAATACAGGCTCTGAAACTACAACTGCTTTTATTTTTGCTAGATCCCCTTCTTTCTTTTCTGCCATAGATTCATACAGATATGAGGCAGTTACCATTCCCAGAACGGCATCTCCTAAAAACTCCAATCTTTCATTGTTTGCATAAGCTTTGGAATTGCTGTTATGCTCATTTGAGTATGAACGATGATGAAATGCCAACTCCAATAAATCTGTTTTTTTGAAACGAATTTCTGCAGTCTTCTGAAATGATGACAAAAGTTCTTTCCTGCTTTTTGAATAATCTTTTTTTAAAAACAAAATAAACCTTTTAGTTTAAAAAAATTCGGGGACAGCTATAAAGCTATCCCCTAAAACATAGAATTGAATTACTTATTTTGAAAGTTCTGCTTTTATGAAATCGTAAGCATTCCCTACAGTTTCAAATTCAGCTGCTTTTTCATCAGGAACACTTACTCCAAGTTCTTCTTCAATTGCATAAACAAGTTCGTAAGTGTCCAGACTATCTGCTCCTAAATCCTGACGAAAAGAAGCTTCCGGAGTAATTTTGTCTTCGCTTACTTCCAATTTGTCTGCAATAAGCTTTTTCATTTTTTCAAACAATTCATCCATAATAATCTCCTGTAAAACTAATTGCTCTCAGGTGCGATTACTTGTCTTCCGTGGTAAAATCCACATTTAGGACAAACACGGTGCTGCATAACTAAATTGCCGCAATTACCGCAGGCAACAAGATTAGGAGTTGCTAAACGCATATTAATTCCCTGTCTTCTTTTAGTACGAGCTTTAGATGTTTTCGCTCTAGGTACTGCCATATATAACCTCTTCTATATAATTTGATATTTTGACCAAGTTAACATACAACAAATCCCTTACCCTGTCAATGCAATACCAATTATAACAAAATATTTTTTTTTGTCAAGTTAAAAATTACAAAAAATGTTATTTTGTCACGAAGAATTTCTTTCTTAGGGCTTCTTCCACAATTGGAGGTACCATAGATGAAGTATCACCTCCAAAGGAAGCTAGTTCCTTTATAGCACTTGATTTTAGAACAAAGTACTTTGGTTCTGTCGGAATAAAGATAGTTTCTATATCAGGACATAAACTTTTATTCATTATTGACAAGTCAAATTCATATGAAAAATCATTCATATTTCTAACACCGCGCACAAGAACAGAAGCATTATTTTTTTTTGCATAATCTACAATCAGTGTATCACATAGATGTACAGAAACATTTTTCCAGTCTTTAATAAGCTGTTTGAACATCTCAAGACGTTCGTTTTCGGAAAATAAATAATTTTTGGAATTATTTACTGCAATTACAACATGGATCTGATCAAACATGTTTTTTGCTCTTTCGATTACATTCAGATGTCCATATGTGGGCGGATCAAATGATCCCGGAAATACTGCTGTTACCATATTTTATATACTATAAAAAAACTTGCATTTACTCAATTGTATTTATATAACAAAATTATAAAAAAATGGGAAATTGTATTTGACTTTAACTTGTCCAACAGTTATTATTATTCAGAATATTTTTTAAGGAGTTTAATATGAAAAAAGCCCTTATACTCGTTATCACAACCGTATTCTTTTTTCTTTCCTGTACATCAACAAAAAATACAGAGGCAACTCCTGATGTAAAAAACACTTCAGAAGAACAAATAACAATATCAGAAAAACCTGAAAAACAAGAAAACCTGGAAAAGCAGATAGAAAATAACAGGTTCTCTAAATCTGAATATGAAAGATCAATTGAAGAACTTAAAGGTGTAACTGTTACTTTTGATGAATTCAAACAGACAAAAAAAGATATCCTTCAAGTAATCTCCGAACTTAACAAGATAATCAAAAACAAAGATTACCAAAGCTGGCTCGATTATCTCACACCTGAATCCAAAGAATACTGGAGTGATCCTGTAAACCTTGCGAATGTTGCAACAAGACTTCCGGTAAAAGGCATTAAAATACGGAATCTTAAAGATTATTTCAACTATGTTTTTATTCCGGCAAGACAGAACAGTCAGGTTGAAGAAATCAGGTATTCTTCAAAAAATGTGGTAAAAGCAGTTCAGCCACTTGAAAAAGAAGATTTAATATTTTACGTTTTTGAGAATCATTCTGATAACTGGCTTTTAGTACTTGAAAAGAATTAATCTGTTTAAAAAAGCTCTTTGTGAAGACTTAAGCCGCCATTACCTTCAACTCTAATGGTATATGTGTCATTTTTTTCAGGTTTTACATGCAGTGCATTTCCTTGAAAACTTCTTATACCCATTTCTTTGCAAGCATCAGGATTTTGTACTATCTTAAAAAGCTCCTGAAGTCTTTTAAAATAATCGTCCGGTGAAATTCCATAAATATCTGAATCTTTTAGCAGGTACAATACCGGAATATTTTTCTCATTGAAAACACAGGTCAGGGGTATTGCATCTGAAGAAGCCAGATTTTCTGAATAAACCCTGTAAGGATATGCGATATTAGTTGTTTTTCCACTCTCTATCATGGAATATTCAAAATTCAAATTCACAAAATCAACCCAAATTTCTTCACCGTTTATAGTCAGATTTTGGCTTGATACTACATCCCCATCAGGAGACAATATTTTAAAAGTAACAATTAATTCTTTCTTTTGATTCTTGAATACACGTTTTTCATTTACTGTAAAACTTGCAATAGTATCACTACGTGAAAGGTTTTTTACAACAGCTGAAAGTTCGTTTATTTTTTTCTCATTATTTATAAACTCGTTTACTTCGTCGGTAATTGACAAAATAAGATTAAGACCAAATAAAAGAACTACAGTAACAAAAATTTTGGGTAAACAAGTAAAAAACTTTATAAGAGCTTTGCCAATCCCTATAAGAAAAACCAAAAAAGTATTTCTATTCTCTGCAAGCAGTTCATTCTTGTTCTTTTTATTTTCTTTTAGTGTATAAAATATAGCATATCCCAAAAAGTATACAACTAGCACTATAATTACAGGTATAAGAAAATCGCTGCAAAACTGAAGGATATCTTTTAATAATTCTGAAAGAGGTTTAATATATTTTTGAAGAGTTATAGTTTTAAATAAAGATTGCATTGTTTTGATCCTAAAAAAATTAATCGCGCTCTATCTCTACACCGCCGGATGATTGATGGCATGCAATTTTGTAAACAAAACCAGTTTTAAGTTCATTTATAGTCTTTAAATCATGTACGGCACTGCCAAAATGTTCAATTATTACAGGTTCATTATTGAGTATTACATTGTACAGGTCGCTTACAACACTTCTGTCGTTATCGGAAAGCCCCCCGTCTTCATAAATAGCAGGGAAATTATTGTTGTTATACTCTCCTGATATAATCCTGCCGTCTGTCGGCGGAATTCGGTCGGTAAATACTTTTTCGGGGAAAAACAAATAGGTATCAGAATTTTTGTTGTTTTTAAGTTTAACGACTCTAAAATCAAAAGTCAGCTCTGTTCCGTTCATATTCAGATTACGTGCTGCAACTTCTTTACCGCCGGCATTGTAAAAACGAATATCAACACTAACTGTAGCGTCTGTTTTTTCTGTGATTTTAAAACGGATAGGAATTATTTCCTCTTTAAGTACAGAAATTTCTGTTTGTAATGATTCTATCTTTGCTTTCTGATAATCCAACAGCGACGGGTAAAAGTATATTCCTCCTGCAACAATTCCTGCAACAACAATAAAAATCAGAACTTTTTTCAAAACTTGAACCACCTGTATTTTTTATTTATGATACTGCTTTTTTGTTCCACAGATTTCTCCATATTCTTGCAAATTATTCCGTTGCTTCGGAGATTGAGAGTTTTTCTGAAATTGCAATTAACAGATTCTCAATTACATCTTTCTGCTTGGAATCCGGTTCAAGTTCAAGATATTTTTTGTAATCAGAAAGAGCTTCTTTAAGCTTACTAAGATTTATTCTGGTATTTGCACGATTTAAGAATGCAGCTGAATAAGTATCATCAAAATCTATTGACATGGAAAAGTATTTTTCTGCCATTTTATAATCTTTAAGAGTGTACGCAGCATTTCCAGCATTAAAATATAATAAAGATTTATTTGAAAATGGTATTTCTGCGCCTTTTACAAAAGCATCAAGTGCTTCTTTAACCTTTCCCTGTTGATAATATGTTATGCCTAAATAATTATAAACAGCAGGATCATCACCTTCTTCCGCAATCAATTTTTCCAAAAGTATCTGAGCTTCGGCCGGCCGGTTTTCTTGAAAAACAGAAACAGCAGTATCATACAAATCGCTTGAAAAAGATTGAAATAATACACAAATACCGTATATAATGAGTAAGAGAGTAATTTTTATGTTCTTTTTCATAAAACCTCCTGTTGTCAAAAAGTATTATATACTTCAACTATATTATAAAAAGGCTGGTTGTTCAATTAAGTTACAAAAGAACATTAATTTAATATCGGGGGCTTCTTCTTGAGTATTACAACAATTGCGATTCTTGTTATCGGTTTACTTGCAGTAGGATTATTAATTGTTATACTTAAAACAATTGCAAAACCTCAACGTGCTGAAGAAATACAACGGCTAATCAAGCAGGGAAAAGTAACTGCCGCAATAAAAATGGGGAAAAAACTTACAGAAACGAATGACAATGATTATCTGGCACATTACTATCTTGGAAAAGCCTATTTAGAAAATGAACAACACAGTCTTGCACTTTCAGAATATAAAATAGTAGACAGAACTGCTATCTATGGAAAAACACTTTCTGAAACCAATTTTCGAAAAGAGATTGCCACTCTTTATACAAAATTCAACCAAAATGATGAAGCTCTGAAAGAGTACATACTTTTAACCAAAATAGAACCGGACAATCCTGACAACTATTACAAAGTCGGCACACTGTTCGATAATTCCGGAAAAACAGACCAGGCATTCAATTATTTTCAAAAGGCAATTAAAATAGCACCAAAACATGCAAAAGCACATGCAGCATTGTCTCTAATTTATTTACGTAATAAACAGCTCGCAGAAGCAAAACGCGAAATTGACCTTGCAATATCGATTAAACCCGAAATTAATTCTTCCTACTACTATCTGGGTAAAATTCTTAAAGAACAAAAAAACTATTCATCTGCAGTACAGGTTTTTGAAAAAGCTCTTCGTGACCCTGAATATAAACAGAGGACACTTATTGAAAGAGGCACATGCTATATGGCCGTAAGTTCATATGATAAAGCACTCATTGAATTTGAACGGGCAATAAAAACTCCGGGTAGTCTTTCTTCACCTGAAACTATATATGCACGTTATTTTCTTGCGCAATGCTATGAGCAGTTGCATCGTTTTGACGAAGCTATTGAACAGTGGAAAAAAATACAAGCTACCAAGAGAAATTTCAAGGATGTAGGTTCAAAACTACAGCAATACAAGGATTTTCAGACAAACGACTCTATGAAAGATTATCTTACCAGCTCACCGCAGGAATTTTCTATGCTTTGCAAAAATATTGCAAAAAAAGCATTCAATTTGGATGCCAAAGAAGTATTACCCGAAACACCAGGTTGCCTTCTGAGGGCAGTTCTCAGCGGCAGCGAAAACTGGGTAGGTGCAAGAACCCAACAGTATCTGGTTTGCTTTTTTAGAGAAAACGGACCGGTTGAAGAAAAACTTTTGCGACGTTATGTAGAATATATGCATAAAAACAATTTTTCAAAGTGCATAATTTGTTCAACAGGCGGATTTACATCTTCCGCAGAAACTTTTGCAGAAACAAGACCGTTTGATTTATATACAGGAGAAAAACTTGAACAGATTATTTAATCCTAAAGATAAAAAACACCTCAAATGGGCTTACTAAAAAAATGAAAATTCTCTGCGTTTCCGATCAGCTTGACCCTCTGGTTTACAGTAATACCGCAAAGGAGCGTTTTAAAGATATTGATTTGGTACTCTGCGCAGGGGATTTGCCAATGGAATACGTAGATTTTATTGTTTCAACATTAAACAAACCAACATATTTTGTCTTTGGAAATCATAACCTTCAGGAATTTTCGTATTATCACAAATATGCATCACCAAACAGCACTCCCCTTTCAATAGCTGAATATGCTTTTGATCACGGTGCCAAATATGCGGGTTTTAAAGTTATGCGCGAAGGCAATCTGCTTATAGCAGGAGCATCCGGCTCCATTTTGTATAACAAAGGACTTAATCAATATACAGACAGACAAATGTTTTTTAAACTGCTCAAAATGGTTCCACGTTTAATATTTAATAGAATCAAATATGGAAGATATCTCGATATATTTCTGACTCATTCACCGCCGGCAGGAATCCATGACAGAGCAGACCCTTGTCACAGAGGATTTAATTCCTTTAATTGGTTCATATCAAAGTTTAAACCAAAATATATGATTCATGGACATATTCATTTGTATGATATTCAGGATATTCGTGTTTCAAAACACGAATGCACTACAATAATAAATGCTTTCAGCCATTATATACTACAGACGGACTGAAAAGGAAAAATATGAATTATTCATTAAAAACACAAACAGAAGAAGACTTTACAAAGGCTCATAATAAAGCACTTTTTAACGAGATTCAACATTTTGTAAATCAGGAAGAATCCCATCTCCTGTCTTTCAATGATATAAAAACACTTCTTAAACCCAAAAATGAAGTTTATCTCGGAATGATGGCTGTTCCTGTTGATGCAATAGTTGGAAGTGAAGGACGTTATCAGGATTTTGATAATCATTTTTTCCCAAAAAGCATGCACTTGAAAAACCGATGGGAAAAAATTGATGAAGCTCATTTGACAGATGTCATTCTTCCACCGATTTCTCTTTATGAAATTGGTGGAATTTATTTTGTTCGTGATGGCAATCACAGAGTTTCCGTAGCACGTTCAAAAGGAGTTATTTGTATTGATGCTGAGGTTGTAAGTCTAAAGAGTGAAATAAAACTTAAACCCGGAATGACAAAGTCTCAAATTCTAAAAGCAGTTATTGAATATGAAAAAAGGGTTTTCTATATGGAAACATCCTTTGGTGACATAACTGATTTCTGGAAACTCGATTTTTCAGCAGTCGGTCAATACGATGTAATATACAATCATATTCTGACACATAAATACTTTATAAATGAAAATCAAACAGAAGAAATCTCCATGCACGATGCAATTCTTTCCTGGTATGAAAATGTATATCTTCCCGTTATCTCCGTTATTAAGAAACATCATATACTCAGAAAATTCAAAAACCGCACTCCATGTGATCTTTATGTATGGTTAATAAAGTATTGGGATGAATTAAAAAACAAATTCGGAAATGATATTCAGCTGGATGATGTTGCCCAGGGGTTTAAAAAGCAATTTGGGATTAGTTTTTTCAATGTTTTTTTCAAAAAGAAAAAATCAAATTCTTGACGGCAGAAAATATCGGTGTTAGAATTAATAAAGTATGGGTACTTATGTTTTGAAGCCCATAAAAAACACTGCAGTTAAAAAAAACTTTCCTACTGCGAAGCGAGATAAAATTTGTTAGCTATATTTGATAATTTTTCATATATACCGATTGTTTTGTGCTTCATTGTCATTATAATATTGGCAATTTTAACTATAAAAAACAAAAAAAATTCCGTATTAAAAATTCTTTTTCTTTTTGTTTTGCTCACAGGTCTTATCTGTTCACTGGTTCTACATAATACAGGATTACTATCATTATTTCTTTTTATAGCTTTAATTTTGCTTATACCTATTCAAAACTCAAAAGAAGCAGAGTTTTCTGATAATGATGAAGAGGAACCGGGACAAGATACAGTTGTTTCTGATTCTGAGGAAACCTCTCAATCAGACCCTGTCTCAGAAATAGTATCAACACAACTACTTGAATCTGCCAAAGATTTCATGGTTTCTTTATCAAATTGTTTCAATGAAAAAGAAGGTCTGTTACAGTTATTAGAAAAGATAAACGGATCAGTTATTAAAGAAACAGCTGCTGATGGTGGCGCAATCCTTTTGATTGATGAATTCGAAGATTTAATTTCTGTCAAAAACCTGCAAGGGACTTTTCCACCTCCTTACAAGCTGGATTCCAATCTTCCTCACAAAATTGCAAGGGTTGAAGCAAACTTCCGTTTTGCACAGTTTCCTCTCAATGAGACAATTTTCGGAATCACAGCATCATCAGGAAAGGCTGAACTTATTACTGATCCGATATCAGACTCTCGTATTTTTCAGAATGAACCGGAAGAATTCCTTAAATGCGGTTCATACATATTCATACCAATGCTTGTAAAAGATACAGTTATTGGTGTACTTTCACTTGCCCGCAAGCCCGAAACACCTGTTTTTACAGAACAGGAATTTGCAAAAGCCCAACTCCTTACAGATTTTGCATCAGCCGCGATTCAGAACATATTTTCTTATCAGGAAATAATTGAACACAGAGAATTGATACAGGAATCAACAATCGCCTGTAAGTTGCAAAAAACAATGCAACCAAAAAATACACATACTATACCGGGTGCAAATTTCGGCTTCTTCTTTAATGGTGTAGAAGGTGTATGCGGTGATTATTTTGATATTATTCCATGTCGAAAAGATCGTATTTCATTTGTATTGGGTGATGTCGCTGGCAAGGGTATGAATTCTCTTTTGGTTATGGTCATGCTTCGGGCAATACTACAACTTATTGTAAATACAACAAAAGATGCCGGAACAATTCTAACTTGGGCAAACAGAGGCATTACCGGAAAAATTAATATTGATCATTTTGCAAGTTTAAGTCTTGTTAATTACAATCCGATTGAAAAGAAAATAGAAATCGCTTCTGCCGGTAACTCTCCAGTTCTTTTGTTTCACAATGATACAAAAGAGATTGAAAATGTTACAGTTTTTGCAGATCCTATAGGTGTTGACAAATTAACTGAATATACACATAAAGAATTTGCTGTTAATTCTGGTGATATTGTGATATTATATACAGACGGACTTGTTGAGTCCATAAATTCTGAAAGTCGGCAATATGGAGTTGAAAGCATCAAAAAACTGGTTTTAGATAATGCTTCATCAAAAGCGCAGGATATTTCTACAAAGATTAAGAAAAATCTTAAGGAATTCTGTGGATCTACAAACCAACATGATGATCAGACACTTATACTTATAAAGATAGAGTAAAATTCTATACATCTGCGTTGCTGTTTGTATAGAAAACCTGACTAATTAAGAATGGTTATAATTTTTTAGGAGTAAATAAATGGAATTAAAAATCAGAAAAAATGGAGATGTTTATATCATAGATGTAAACGGTGAAATGGATTTGTATAATTCCTATAAGTTAAAAGAATTGGTAATGAAAATGTTGGAGAAAAGTGTTCAATATTTTATTATTAATCTTGAGCAAGTAGATTATATCGATTCATCCGGTATTGGAGCCTTGATTTATATCTGTTCAACAGTAAAGAAAATGAATCTTAAGCTTTCAATTGCCAATATCCATGGTTCTGTAAAAAAGGTTATCGAACTGACAAAACTAATGGGATACTTCCCTATCGCTAATAGCGTTGAAGAAGCTTTGTTGCAGGTAACAGAAAATTAAAAAACAAAAAGAGGAATTGAATGGCTCAAAAGGAATTAATAGCAGACGGAAGTAATCCACTCTTTGATAAATCCAACATGTTGTACAAGGAATTCCCGTCTGACTTCAGGCAGATTCGTTATTTTACATTGCTTATTGTTCAGTCAGCTCCATTGGAAATCAAGGAGATAAATCTTCTCGAACAGCAGATAAGCGAAGTTATTAAAAACGGTGTAAAACACGGAAATAACTGCGACATCAATAAAAAAGTAAAAGTATGGTATTCATTCAGCCCGACACATGCACATCTTATTGTTGAAGATGAAGGTGAAGGATTTAAAGAT
Source organism: Spirochaetota bacterium (assembly GCA_016285185.1). Classification (GTDB taxonomy): domain Bacteria; phylum Spirochaetota; class Spirochaetia; order Treponematales; family Treponemataceae; genus UBA1240. Next base: position 75,463 of record JAEEQG010000148.1, on the reverse strand, counting down.
TTGGAGAAATGGAACGAATTCAATAAAAGACGTCTTGATTGTCTTCACACTCAGAATTTTGAAGAACTTTCCTCTTATGTTTCTTTTAGAACACAGAAAAGTGATGACCATGACGGTGGTAACGCACTGTTTGCAGCTCTCGAATACTGGAATGGTGGATTTATCTATAATGACAAAAGAAACGGCGTAGCAATGCTTAAAAAATTCCAGCAGAAGCGTCACGGTGTTGTAATAGACGGAGAATAAAGTTATATAAACAAAAAAAAGTCTGTCCCTTCAGGACGGACTTTTTTTTATATTTATCAGCGGATTTTGAAATAAAAACGGTTGATGTAGTTTATCCTTTCATTTGCAGCCTTCCATAAACGGCTTGAAGGATAACGATCTACCAATATTTGGTATGATTCCAATGATGTCCTTATGTTTTTAAAATCTGTATCATTTTCTTCATACAACTGACCTTTTAGAAACCATCCTTCATCTAAAGAATTAACTGCTTTTTCAAAAAATGAATTTAGTAAATTCAGAGAATCATTATAACGTTTTTCGTCTCTTGCTTTTTTTGCAAGAGCAAGTAATTCATCAGCTGTATAATCATTTTTTTCAGACGCTTTATCAGAGCCGGATATTTGAGTAGAAGCAATCTGTGTTGTATCATCCTTGATAATAGTTGATGTTGCCCGCTTATCCCCCTCTTTTAAATCTGATTCATCACGTTGCAAAACAACAGGTTGATCTTGTAAATTGATTACAGGTTCATTTTGTGTTATAGAAGGTAATGATTCAACTATTTCATTGTCAGCAGGTGGTATAAAGTTCATATCATTCTGGGCTGATTCTGCCATAGCAATGTATTTTTGCTGGTTTGGGGGAACGATTTCCGCATATGAAGGTGCAACAGAATGTTCTTTACCTTTGTATTTTTCTTTGTTAACGATAACTTTTAGATAATCATCGATATATGTGTCAGTTAATAAATCCTGCTTGTAAAAATGTAGTATTGCTACTCCAGGCTTTTTTGCCCTTAAAATAAACTTTGTGTCATTTTCATCGAGATTTCTGTCAAAAAAACTGAGTAATGATACACTTTCATCCTGTTCACCTAGATAAACCCATCCTGCTCCAGGATAAAAAACATCAAGATACTGATTAAGTCCGATCTCTATAGTCCTTGACGGAATAATATTCAAATCTTTTGTATTCTCTTTTTTTTCAACAGGTTTTATTTCTTCATTGATTTTTACAGACGGTTCACTAATTTTAGAGTCTTCTTCTTGTTTTTTTTCGTTTTTAGCTGCAGGTTCTGTTTTCTTTTCTGTAGCATTTGATTTGGATTTATTTACTGTTGTAGTAGATTGTGGTGTTGTATCGATTTTTTGTTGTTGTGTTTCCTGTTTAAGAGTAGGTTTTGTTTCAGTTTTTTGTGTTGTTTCTACTTTTTTATCACTTATAGAGATTGTTTCTGTTTTTGGTTTAGACGATATTTTCCCTGGTGTTTCATTCTTTTCTACTTCAGGAATATGAACCGTCTTTGCTGTTGTTTCCGGTTCCGCAATACTAACACTTTCAAATACCTCTTTTTCATCTTCATTTACAGGTTCATTTATTACAAGCGTTGTTTCATCCGGGATGTCTTCTGTCGTAGTATTTTTTATTTTATCTTCTTCAGTAAGGGTCTGAGATTCAGACTGTTTTTCTATATTTTCTTCAATTGTGTGAATTGTATCATTTTCTGGAAATTCTTCTAATTGTTCAAGTTTTGCCGAAGAGGAAGAACTTTTTGAAGGTTTCGGCATATTTATATCACCTGTTTTACAAGCAGAAAATGTAAAGAAAATAACAGTTAAAACAACATAATATGATATTTTTTTCATGGCACAGCCTCCAGAACATCAGAGATTAATTTATCATTCGAAGTAGACAGTTCTTCCATCATTTGCGAATTTGGCTTTACAAACCATTTTTCTGCATCTTCATCATTCCATTTTGTTTTTTGTAAATGATAATACTGAAATTCCTGTTTTATTCCGGGTTCATCAGGTAAAATTAAATCATCCCTTAAAGTAGCTGTCGGCAATACAGACTTTTTTGATGATTTGCCGGATCCATGAGAAAAGATTAATATCAATAAAAGTACAACAAGTATAACAAAGGCAGAAATCATTACATAAAAATTTCTTGCAGCATTGACAATATTTTCAGTTGAAAAAATTTCCTTGAGTTTTTTTATTATTTCTTTAACATTAATCATTCTGTAACAACCTCATGATTTCTTTTCGGCGGACGCGGCGGAATATATACATTTTCTTCAGGAGCAACATCTTCTTCCTGAAATTCTTCTTCTGGTACCGTTACAACAGAAACAGAACCGTTTTCGTTTTCCAATTTGATTGTAACGGCTTTTGTAATTCCTGATTCCTCCATAGTAATACCTAAAAGTGTACTTGCACCGGTAACAGTTTTTTTATTATGAGTTATAACAATATATTGGCTTACGTTTGCAAATTCCCTTAACGTGTTTACAAACCTGAAAACATTCTGTTCATCAAGAGCCGCATCAATCTCATCCAAAAGGCAGAATGGTGACGGACGCACCATATATGTAGCAAACAACAGTGCAACTGCAGTCATTGTTTTTTCACCACCGGAAAGCAGTGCAATACTTTCAAGTTTTTTACCCGGTGGCTGTGCAAAGATATCAATACCGGATTCAAGCACATTTTGCGGATCAACAAGATGTAATTCTGCTCGCCCACCACCAAAAAGGCGCCTGAACATATTGTGAAAATTCTTTTTAATCTGATTATATGTCTTTAAGAATAACTCTGTAGCTTCAGCTCGTATTTCATCAGTAATGCGTTGCAAATCATCCTTTGCCTTCTGTAAATCCTGCAATTGATTATTGAGAAAATCATATCTTTCTTTTGTTTCGTTGAATTCCTCAGGAGCCATAAGGTTTACACTTCCCAGATCCTTAAGTTGTTGTTTTGCTTCAGACAAGGACTCTTTAAGCTCAAGAGTTGAAGTTGTTATCGTAAACATCCTTTCTTCAAATTCCATCAAATCACGGGAATGTGTTTCAATAAAATTATCTTTAAGGTTTCTTATTTCAGTTTCAGATGTTGCAACGGCAAGTGCACACTGTTCATACTGTGACTGTATTTTTGAAGCTTCAATGTTTTTATCTTTTAATGTCTGTTGTTTTTCCGTCAAATCAGAGCTTTTATCCTTGCATTCATTTTCAATTCTTGTCAATTCTGATGCAATCTTATTTCCCTTATAATCAAGTTCTGATATTTCACCTTCAATATCAATAACTTGCTGAGAGACCTCATCAAGACGTTTATTTTCTTCAAAAAGCTCATTTTCCAAATCATGGAGAGCCGCCTGCTGATTAGAAATATCGCGGTGAATCATCTTTGCTTCTGATTCAGCAGCTTCTTTTTGTGTTTTCATCTGTACATGATTCAGTCTGAGGTTTTCCAAAGTTTGACGATATTCTTCAATTTTCTTTGTCAGACCGGTGTTAGCAGTTTTTAAGCCATCAATATCCTGTTTTTTCTCAAATTCTGATTGTTTATTCTGTTGAATCCGTTCGTCAATCTTTCTTTTTTGTGTAATAATACCTTCTGGAGAAAGAAAATCATCAATAAATGCAGGTGAGCTATTTTCTAGTGTCTCAACGGCATCTTTCAAATCATTCAACAGCTTTTCTATATCCACAAAAGCTGTAAGTGCTGTTTGGGTAATTTTTTTACTTTCTTCTTCAGAATGCGTTGATACTTTTGTAAAATCGGTAAAAATGTTTTTTCTGCCGGAAACAAGCACATTCAATTTTTTCAGTATTTCAGCCACATCATCCATTGCCTTTGTATGAGCAGTAGAAGAATAACCGGCATCCTTCAATTTAGAATCCAATTCTGTAACAATATCTTCCGTTATGGATTCCAAATCTTTTTCCAAATCTGAACGTTGCGAAACTATTTTTTTTATTTGTTCTTCATACTCAGCGGCTTTTAAATCATTTTCTGTTATTTTGTTTCCGGCAACAGTTATATTATCTTCAAACGATTTAATATTTTCTTCTATATCCGCAATACGCTTTACAAAAGTTCTTATATCAGATTCTTTTTCATCAATATCTTCCTGCAGTGATTCAATCTTTTCTTCTATACCCGCTTTTCTGCTTTCCAAGAGCTGAACTTTTGCTTGTATTTCATTCTGGTTTTGAACAAGTACCTTTGAAAGCTTGTCTTTATTCTGCTTCTCAATAGCAATACTGACCATCTCTTTTTCCATTTCGCTAATGATTTTCTGCATTTCATTAACTTTATCCATGTTTTCAGTGAGAATCAGATTAATTTGGTCAATTTCTTCTTTTATTTGAGTACGTTTGTTCCCGATACTTTCAAGTTCTTCTTTTTTCCGTGAATAATCCTGATTAAAGTTTTTTAATTTCAAAAGTTGAATATCAAGTTCAAAATTGAATATCTTTTCTTTTAAGTCGCGGTATTTTATTGTTTTTTCAGCTTGAATTTTCAATGTTTCATATGAATGTGAAACTTCTCCCAGGATACCGTCAAGCTGCTTCATGTTTTCTTCAGTTTTTTCAAGTTTCCTCTCAGCTTCTGCCCTTTTTACCTTGAATCTGGTAATTCCGGCTGCTTCTTCAAAAAGGTACCTACGGTCTTCGGGTTTTGATGAAAGTACCTGATCAATTTTTCCCTGTTCCATTACAGAATAAGCAGCCTTACCTACTCCCGTATCCCAGAAAAGTTCACGGACATCCTTTAATTTGGCTGGTATGTTGTTTATATAGTATTCACTCTCACCTGAACGGTACAGACGTCGTTTTATTGTGATTTCACTTACATCCAGAGGCAGCAGATTTTTTTCATTTGAAATAGTCAGTGTTACTTCCGCGACACCTAGTGCGGGACGTTTTTCAGTGCCGTTAAAAATTACATCTTCCATTTTATCGGCACGCATGGTTTTTGCAGCTTGTTCGCCCAATACCCATTTTATGGCATCGACAACATTACTTTTTCCACATCCATTCGGTCCCAAAAGAGCCGTAATACCATCTGCAAATTCTATATGTGTACGGTCTGCAAAGGATTTAAAACCGAATATGTCAAGATACTTTAAAAACACTACTTATCCTCAATATAAATTATATAGGCTTTTAGATTTTCTTACAACTACCGGTTAGAAATGCTGGTTTTGTTTATTCAAGACTTTCAATGGTGTTCATTGTCCATCTTGAGATTTCCCCGCTATATTTTGAATAATTATCTGGTCCTGCATCGATATCAAGCAAAAACGCATCATTTTTACGATAAAAATAAAGGATTAGTTTTTTTTCTGTGGTTTCTATAATGACAGTTTTTTCGGGGTCAGTACCATAAGTATCAATTTTTTCTTTTAAGGTTGATAATCTCAAAGAAACTAGTCTTTTTATATAAGTATCAATTTTTTCATTATCCAGTCTTTTCCCGTCAATTATTATTCTAAGGACATTGTCATTTTGTAAAGAAAAAACATACTCAGGGAGAATCTGCATGTCAGCCCAAAAAGCAATATTTGTATTCAGAATTGAATAAAACTCATCTTGTGTAAGATAAACAGTATTTGTTTTTTCAGTTCTAAAATAGATATTCATTGCATCAAAACCCGAAAAGCCAAAATATAAAGTTTGTATTGGATTATCATTTTCATCGTAAAATGTTATTTTATTGGCATTTTCAGTATTAACACCATAGTTTTCCCAAGACTTTACATTGTTTGAAATATAATAAACTGTCCTTTGCCGGGTAAAAAGCAGCATAAGCTCCTGTAACAGGTTTGTGTTCAAAAAGGCCTTTATTTTGTCTGATTTGCAGTACCAGTTACCTTTTTGTTTGAATAATTCAACTGAATCTGAATTATTTGAAATACTTATTTTACCAATTGATTCTATATACTTTGGATTTATCAGAACTGTTTTTATTGCCCGCATTCCGTATGAGGAATTTGATTTTGATATTCCGACAATAAAACAAGCTGCAAGAAAAACGGTAATAACAGATAATATTACAAGTTTTTTTGTATCACTCATTGTTAATTCTCTTTCGTAATAAAACCATGATCATAAAAATGATAACAACTAAAAGCGGCAACACGACAAAACAAACTGCTACGGTCAGTTTTTTTTGCCGTATGAATTGTTGTTCATCAGTAATCTTTACAAGCTGTGAGCTGCTCATTCCTTTACCTCTTATTGAAAGCAAAGAATCTTCCTTGGAAAGCCACAACATCACATTTGTAAAAAAGTCCTGGTTGTGCGGACTATTCGTGTATTCAATCGTGTTTGAAATAAAATACTGATCACCTGCTACAAAAATCCTAACATCCTGACTTTTTCCTGTATTGTAAAACCCGCTGACTTTTCCTTCGAGAACTGCGGCAATTGTGTATGTACCTTTTGTTGCTTCATCAGGGATGTGAACGGAGAAAGGATTTGTATCAAAACCATCCTGTGTTTTTTTCAGCAGCCAGGCACCCTGACTTGTATTGAAAATTGGTTTTATACTTACTGTATCACTTTCAAAAAGCTCAAGTGGTGACGGCCAATAAAATTCCAAGCCTGAATATCCAACCGTTACGGGATGTTCATGGTTGATACCACTATATTGTGAAACAATCCAAAACGGATAATTAATATATTCGTTGTGAATCTGTGAACCATCCGGGGTCTGCATTGTAATTCTGTAGTTTGATATATCAAGGAGCATTTCAGGGCAAATCTTTACACCCCAAAAATCAAGCAATTCAAGTAATGATTTGTTTTTTACCGGAGCAACACTCCAGTCAGTATAAATTTCAACATCATTGGAACTAACGCAAAAAGCTGTATTTCCACCGCTCATAACAAAGTTTTCGATGTTCATAACTTCATTTGATGTTAAAATAGACGAACCGATTACAATCAGGGGAATTTGTCTGCTCATAAACGGCAGATCATCCGCAGTGATCTGTGTACAAACAAATCCAGAACTTTCGAGCCATGGAATTAGATATTTGTAATCTGTATCAAGAGAAAGACCGTTGGCACAAAGCAACGCGGCTTGACGAGGAATTCGTGTTATCAAATACTTTAATCGGCTGTCAATATCATATTCAAGTGACATTGTAGACAATACAAAAGGAATAACTTCCGTATTGCCTTTATATTCAATCGTAATTGCAGAAAAGACCTCAGAAAAAGAAGTTTTGTTATTTTCGGTCGTTTGTATCTGCTGCGGATAAATCCCCAAAGAATTCAGCATTTCACTCATACCGTTCTTTTGAGGATCTTTTACAACCATATAAACATTCTTTGATGCCGCTGAATATATTTTCAAAAATTCTTTTATATCTTTAACCGACGGGTACATAGTTTTAAGGGAATCAGAAACATAATATGTTATCTGTATTTTTTCATCCGCGAGCTCAAGTATTTTAAGTGTGACATCAGACAATGAAAAAGTTTTATCACGGGAAAAATCCTTTTTTGTATAAAACAGACATGAATCAGCCGCCAGCAACAAAATAATGACTATATATAAAATAGTTATAAGCTTCTTTTTCATATTATTTTTTCCGTTTTTCTATCAGAGCGACACTTATAAACAAAAAGACAGCTGTTTGTAAAAGATAAAAAATTATATCTCTTGAATCCAGTATTCCTTTTGAAGCCGAATCAAAATGCCATGCAAAAGAGAAATAGTTGATTAAAGAGCCTGTTTTTGATGACAAACCTGCCTGTACAGGCAGTAAATGAATCAAATTTGTAAGCGCCAAAAAAACTGCTGTTATCATTGCCGAAGCGACATTATTACGCATTATAAGCGAAACCAGCTGCCCCATTGCACAAACCGAACAAAAAAACAAAAACAGCATAATATTTGAAACAAATACTTGTCCTGCATCAACAAAACCAAAAAAGTTTACTGTTAACGGAACTGTCAAAAGTAAAATCTGCATTAAAAGGATAAGCGTTACAGAGGCTAACCATTTTGCAACTACAATTTCTTCAGTAGAAAACGGTAGCTGAAAAACACTGTCAGAATCTGCAAGCCAACTATTCATTGTAAGAACCGGTATCACAATAATGCTTAAATATGGCAAAAAAAGATAAAATAACCTTAAATCGGCAGAACCTGAACCTATAACAAAAAAATGCGAAGCAAAGAAAAAATATGCTGATGGAACAATTACGAATAGTAACGCTGCTATGTATGTTGCTGTATTTGTAAACGTAATGAAAATTTCATTTTTGAAAAAAGCAGCTAATCTTTTTATACTTATCATTCAGCTTTTTCCTCATTTATAATTTTCAGGAATGCTTCTTCCAGAGATGACGAACAGTAATCAGTTTTCAGGCTGTCCGCGGTTCCCGAAGCAACAAGATGACCGCTGTTTATCACAAAGACATCCGAACATAAGACTTCCGCTTCGCTCATACTATGTGTGGAAATGAGTATAGTCCGCGTTTGTGAAAGTTGTTTTAAAAACTCTCTTTTTTCTTGTACCTGTACAGGATCAAGACCAGAAGTCGGCTCATCCAGAATCAGAACTTTTGGATTGCCAGCAAGAGCACCTGCAAGGATCGTTCTCTGCTTAAAACCTTTAGAAAGTTCGCTTATTTTTTTTGCTTTTACATCCAGAAGTGAAAACTGTTCCAATAGTTCACAAACACGTTCTTTTTTGGCTTTTTTCTGTCTTTGAAGACATCGCAGATTTACAACAGTGTTAAGATATTCCTTTACCGTATAATTCATCGAAAAGACGGGGTTTTCAGGAGCATAACCGGTAATCTGTTTTATTTGCACCGGGTCTTTTTCAACATCTATTCCGTTTACAATAACAGCACCTGAAGATGGGTAATGAATACCGCAGACAGCTTTTAGTATTGTAGTTTTTCCTGCTCCATTACGACCTAAAATACATGCTATATGATTATCTTCAATCTTAAAGGAAATACTTTCAGCAGCTAGTGTTTTCCCGTAATATTTGGTAAAATTTTGCAGTTCTATCATTATCAGTCTCTGTACAAAACAGGAAAAATCATCCTGTCTTTAGAAAGCACTGTTTCAGCAAACACATTTTTTGCTTCGGACAAAAGTATTTTTAGTTCCTGATCCGTATAACGCGGACTATAATGAATAAGAGCCATTTTTTTTACATCCGCATCTCGTGCAATTGTTGCTGCCTGCACGGCCGTCATGTGTTTTTTTTCTCTTGCGGTATCTTCAAGACCACTTTCAAACATGCCTTCGCAAAAAAGCAGGTCAGAGCCCTTAACTTCTTCAGCTATTGACGGCATGTACAACGAATCTGTTACATAGGAAACTTTGCGACCGCTTCGTTTTTCACCAAGTACCTGCTCCGGGTTTATTGTTTTTCCATCAGCGGATTCAACACTTTCTCCATTTTGCAGTTTTGACCAAAGCGGACCAACCGGTACGTTAAGAGCCTTTGCCTTTTCCGGGTTAAATTCACCGGGACGATCAAGCTCTTCGAGTGTATAACCAACACATGTCTTTGTGTGATAAAGAGGGAAAGCCCTTATGTAATAATCAGGACCAGAATGAACAATTCCGGGTTCTGTTATTTCTTTAACAATAATAGGGTAATTTATGTACATGTCAAGTACTTTTCTGCTGGTTTCAACATATTCTGCTGTTTTGGGAGGTCCGTATATGTATAATGGTTCGTCACGATCCACCTGTGATGATAACATCAAAAGTCCCGGGAGTCCTGTTATATGGTCTGCATGTGTATGTGAAATAAAAACTGCGTTGATTTTTTTCCATCTTAAATTCAACCGTCTTAATGAGACCTGTGTACCTTCACCGCAGTCAAAAAGGAATAAATCACCCTCTCTGCGCAAAAGAACTGATGTAAGATGTCTGTACGGTAGCGGCATCATTCCACCGCATCCAAGAACAAAGGCTTCAAGATTCATTGTATATATATAACTTTATATTTGATTTTTTCTCAAGTAGATATGACATTTTTTGAAGATTTGTTGACATATAACATTATATTTTCTATATTTATTTCAACGGTATTTGTTAATTACAAAAACAAAAACTGCCGTTTAAATAAATATACAATCAATAAAGAGAAAATAGATATGCCAACCTATGATTACAAATGTGATTCATGTGGAAATACTTTTGAAGTATTCCAAAAAATGTCGGATCCGGCAATAAAAGAATGCCCCAAATGCGGCAATGAAGTACATAAGGTGCTTAGTGCCAGTATCGGAATCAGTTTTAAGGGCTCTGGATTTTATGTAAATGATTCCAAATCTTCAGAAGGCAGTTCTGCATGTTCAAACTGCAAAAAGTGCTCATAACAGGTCTTTATGTCAAAAAAGAAGCCTAAGTTTTTTTGTGATTTTTGCGGCAATGAAGTTTCTCAAAAAGATATTTTCTGCAATAAATGCGGCAAATTCTTTGCGGCTGTTAGGTGCCCGGCCTGTGGAACCACTGGAACTTCCGAAAAATTCATGAATGGCTGTCCCAAATGCGGCTACGCATTCAATAAAGACCAAAAAGGAACTCCCGATTCCGGAGCAGGTTCAAATTCAGTATTTTTTCCCAAAAAAGAACGCAATACTTCAGGTGATTCACTTCCGCTCTGGATTTATATTCTCACAGCAGTCGCACTTATAATAATTATATTTGTGTTTATACTGCGCTATATCTAATCGTTTAAATCAACTTTTCCAAGCTGCCCGCATGCACCGCCTATCTTGCCGCCACGTTTCGTCCTGATAGTTGTACTTATTCCGTTATGTTCCAAAATATTGACGAGCTTTTTAACTTCAGCGGAGGTCGGTTCTGTAAAAGGCAGATTTTCAACTTTGTTCCATGGAACGAGATTATAATGAACATTCAGTCCTTTAGCAAACTCAATAAATTGTTTTGCACTGTTTTCACCTGTATTTGTGTTGTGCATTAGTGCTGCCTCTAAAGTGCATCTGATACCTGTCTTCTCTGTATAATACTGTATGGCTTTTCGTAATTCCGGCAAAGGATTGGCATTTGTTACAGGCATAAGTTCACATCGCAGTTTTTCATCTGCGGTAGTTAAAGATACTGCCAGCCTCAATGCAGGCCCGTTGTCCGCAAGATCATAAATGCCTTTAATAATACCGGATGTAGAAAGTGTTATACGCCTTTTTGAAAGGTTCCGCCCTGCTTTGTCCGATAAAACGGCTATTGTTTTTCGTATCGAATCAAGATTCAGCATAGGCTCACCCATACCCATAAAAACGATGTTGTCGAGTTTTCCTGCTATATGTTCCAAATGTAAAAATTGTTCAATAATCTCGCCTGCTGTAAGATTACGCGAAAAACCAAGCGTTCCCGTTTTGCAGAATTTGCAGGCCATCGCACAGCCAGCCTGACACGACACACATGCAGTTTTTCTTTCTTCCGCATCAACAAGAAGAACGGTTTCGATAAAAATGCCGTCTGACAACTCAATTTGTAATTTTATAGTACCGTCAGGATCCTGGAGTTTTTGTTTTATTTTTGTGGTATAAAGAACGGCCTTTTGTTCAAGGAGAGCTCTTAAATCCTTTGACAAGTCAGTCATTTCTGAAAATGATTGAACTCCGGCATATATCCATTTAAAAATCTGTCTTGCCCTGAAAGGCTTGTCCAGAGCAAGTTCAGAATAGATTTCTTCAGGTAAGTATCCAATCAGTGATACAGGTTTTGTATCCAATTATCTTTCCTGAAGCAGATTGTCCAGATAATCGTTTAAAATCTGACAGCGGATCCCATATCGCTGGAAAGATTGCAAAGATTCAATCGCCTGTTTTTTCTGTCCGTTCTTAACATAACAGTCTGCCAAATCCATATAAAGACGATAGTTTTTAGGATCACCCTGAATAAGTTTGCTTAAGCTTGAAATAGCTTCTTCAAAATTACCCTGAGCTTTGCTAATCAATGCAAGACCCAAAACGGCATAGATATCAAATTCAATGTCCAGAGCCTTTTGATAATATCTTGTAGCCGCATCAAAATCGCCCATATTGCGGCATGCGTCACCGGCTCTTGTAAGTATTACTTTGTTACCCGGATCGTTTTCAAGAATTCTGTTCCAATAAATGATTGATTTTGAGTGCTGGTTAAGACCTCTGTAACAGTCCGCCATACCGAACAGTGCATAAAAGTTGTTCGGTTCCATATCAAGAGCGAGTGAAAAGAAATGAACTCCCTTATCAAAGGTTTTAAGTTTGCGGTAACAGTTACCTATTGAAGTAAGAACACGGATATCTATTGAACCGTTACCTGAATCATACATTTTGGTCCAGTAATAAAGAGCGTCACGATATTCTTTAAAATCATAGTGAAGGTGTCCGAGACCAATCAAGGCGTATGCATTGTCTTCTTCTACATCAAGAACCTGCAGATAAAGATTTTTTGACTTTTTAAAGTCACGTATTTTTCGATAAGCGTCGGCGACACGTGTCAGTACCGTAATATTCTTGTCATCGTGTACCAGATATCTTTCCCAAATCTCGATAGCTTTGTGATACTGATTCATTGCCTTGTAACAATCCGCAAGACCAAACAGCGCATAATTGTTGCCGGGATGATAGCGCAGACACTTATTATAATATTCAGTAGCCTCTGTAAAATGTCTTTGTTTGCGTTCAGAATCTCCAAGTCCAACGAGCGCATAATTATTGTTGTCGTCGATAATAAGGATTTTATTGAATGAATCTATTGCTTTGTCTATATTATTTTCTTTAAGAAAAGCATAACCTTGTTTTGAAAGCTCAGAAATTTCCTTTAATTTTGGGTCTTCTTCTGCCACAGGGATCTCTGGCATCAAATCCGGCGGTGTCATTTGATCAAATAAATCAGACATTTTTGTTATTCCTCTTCGTTTAGTAAGAATGATATCATTTGTGCTGCTTTTTCAAGAAGCGGTTCCGATTTGTGCTTATTATGCGCAAGAATATAGTATTTTAATGCATTCAATTCATCACCGCGCTTCTGGTATGTATCACCTACTCTGGAGAGGCCGTCGGAATATCCTGTTGCAAGGAAAATTCTGCGCGCTGTGTTTATGTCCCCTGAGTTAAAATACACATTCCCCTTTCTGTTTAACAGGGCTTTTTGTTCAGAAGTCAATGTAGTTGTAGGATTCTCGGTTACTTTTATAAATCCGTCACAATTTAGTTTTGATTTGAATTTATTTTTTAAATCATCATCCATACTATTTCCTTATTAATTATAAAGCTTTTTTCAAATAAATCAAGTTATTTTTTTCAGTCTTTGTAATACGGTACAAGCTGCGTAAACATAATGTATGTATTGCTAAAACAAACAATAGTCGCTATAATTCTGGAATGCTATATAAAGATACCAGAGATACGTCGGTAGCCGTCGATTTTAGGACTGCCGTCCTAAAGGGAATGAATTCAAAAACAGGCGGCCTTTTTGTACCGGAGACACTTCCAAAACTACCGGATCATTTATTATCCAAATGCACAGTACCTACTTTCCGTGAAATAGCACTCGAAACAACCAGACTTTTTGCAGGTTCTGAGATTCCTGATGCTGACATACAGTCCATAATCATTGACGCATATCCATTTCCTGCACAAGTAGTTCCTATTGACCGGATTACATATGTCCTTGAGCTTTTTCACGGTCCCACATGCGCATTCAAAGACTTTGGCGCAAGATTCATGGCACGTGTAATGTCATACTTCAACAAAGATGAAGACGACCTTCTGCATATTCTCGTCGCTACATCCGGTGATACTGGTAGTGCTGTAGGAAGCGCATTCCATAATGTACCGGGACTAGATGTTACAATCCTGTACCCTACAGGCAAAATAAGCCCGCTGCAGGAAAAACAGCTTTCCACATTTACAGGCAATGTAAGGGCCCTGTCAGTTGACGGTACATTTGATGACTGCCAAAAGCTCGTAAAAACAGCTTTTACTGACGAACAACTACGCAAAAGATTCCGTCTCTCATCCGCAAATTCAATTAACATAGCAAGACTCTTACCACAAAGTTTTTATTACACATATGCCGCAATGGAAGTAAAACACCGCTGCGCACTTGACAACAAAATCGAAAACCCTGCAGTAATCATGTCGGTTCCTTCAGGAAACTTCGGTAATCTTACTTCAGGTCTTATCGCAAGAGAAATGGGTGCTCCGATTACAGGATTTATCGCCGCTACAAATTCCAACCACACTATTCCAGACTGGATTAATTCCGGAATTTATGAAGCACGTCCTTCCGTCCAGACATACTCAAACGCAATGGATGTCGGTGCTCCGAGCAATTATGAGCGCATCCGCTATATGTACAGCTACGATCAGGTTCGTAATTTGTTTGCATCGTACTGGCTTGATAATCCGGGTACACTAAACGCAATCAAAAAATGCAATGATTTAACCGGCTATATAATCGATCCGCACGGTGCAGTAGGTTGGCAGGCATGGTATGATGTAATACACGGCGGAATGGAAAAACTCATCAAAGGTGAAAAAACAAACCCCGCGGAGCCAGGATTGACTCCGAATGTTCCTGAATGGGGAAAAGCAGTATTGAACAAACAAGCTGTAGGTGTAGTTCTTGAAACAGCTCATCCTTCCAAATTCGGAGAGATTGTCTCTCAGGCAATTCACAAAGAACCGCCCATACCGGACAGACTGCAAAAAATCATGAAATTACCGGATATGTCCATAAAAATGAAAAACGATTATGCCACTTTCAAAGAATGGCTGATTAGTAACCTGTAAAGGATCGTATCAAGATGAGGGCGACACAGGCACATATACATCTAGATAACCTTCGCTACAACATTGAAGTTATCAGAAAATTTGTTTCTCCAAAAGTTAAGCTTTGTATTCCTGTAAAAGCAAACGCATACGGTCACGGTGCAACACGTGTCGCGATAGCCGCAATAAAAAGTGGTGCTGACTTTCTTGCAGTCGCTTCTGTATCGGAAGGTATTGAATTACGGGAATCAGGTATTGTTTCACCGATTCTGTCTTTAAGTCTTCCGACTCCGGACGAAATACCGTCCATAATCGTTCATTCAATTACACCGCTTGTGTTTGACAAGGATTTTATAATTGAACTCGGTCAGACAGCTGAAAAAATGCACAGAACTATCCCCGTACATCTCAAAATCGATACGGGAATGGGCAGATTGGGTTGTTCTTATCGTGATGCTGCCGAAATTGCCAAGCTTATAACATCACAGAAAGGCCTCTTCCTTGAAGGGATCTGCACCCATTTTGCCACATCAGACTCATTGGAAGAAGACGATATTGCCTATACAAAACAACAATTTACCAATTTTAAAACAGCTATAGAGTCAATAAAAAAATGTAAGATTGACCCGGGAATTATACATTGTGCAAACTCCGGCGCAGTTCTTCTTTATCCTGAAACACATTTTGACATGGTCCGCCCTGGAATAATCGTCTACGGTTATTATCCCGATGCAGCTTCAGAAAACGAACGGATACAAAAGCATCTGGAAGAAAAGAAAGGTTGCCCTATTCCGCTAAAACCTGTTATGGAAGTTGTAACACAGGTTGTTTCAATTAAAAGAATTTCAAAGGGTGATTCAATCTCTTACGGAAGAACATGGACCGCCGAAGAAGATACCGATATCGCAACACTGCCTGTAGGTTATGCTGACGGTCTTTTCAGGCATCTTTCACCGGAACTTAAAGTAATGATAAAAGGTAAACTGTATCCAGTTGTCGGACGAATCTGTATGGATCAATGTATGGTTAATCTGGGAACAAACCATGATGTACAAAGATGGGATACTGTAACAATATTCGGTCCGCAGGAAAACTCTCCTGATGCTGCCGACTTAGCTAAAATACTCCAGACAATACCCTACGAAATCACCTGTGGAATAAACAAAAGAGTTCCCCGTATTTTTACAGGACTTTAAATGAATATTTCGATGATCGGTTTTCAGACCTGGCTGGAATCCGCTGCAAATTACGAAAGACAAAAAAGAACAAAACAATTTTCTTTAAAAACAATATCCCTGCTTGCAAATGAATTGGGCAACCCTCAGGATACTTTCAAATCCTTTCATATAGCCGGCTCAAAAGGCAAAGGCTCTGTTTCGGCAATGATTGCTTCTATTCTTCATGAGGCAGGTTTTAACGAGGGTTTATACACTTCTCCACATATAATTGATTTTCTCGAACGGGTCGGGAAAGCGGACGGCAGGTTTGAAAATCTCTTCTACGAACAGGCCGCAGAAGAACTCATTGCCTTTATAGATGGAATCAGCGAAAAGCTTGATAAACTCGGTTTTGAGCAGGCTTCATGGTTTGAACTGATGACTTTATTCGCCTTTTTAACATTCCGCAATGCACACATTGATTATGGTGTCTTTGAAACAGGTCTCGGCGGACGATTTGATGCAACAAATATCCTTACACCGCTTGTCAGTATCATAACCCCTATAGAACTTGAACATACCGAATATTTGGGTAATACGATACCCAAAATAGCATTTGAAAAAGCTGGGATAATAAAACCTCATACTCCAGTATGTGTTTCCAAACAATCTTTTCAAGCAAAAAGAGTTTTTTGGCTGCAGGCATTAAAAAAACATGCACCTGTTTATTTTTTAGAACATATTCTTAAGACATATGCATACAATTATGATTCAGCTTTGAATACTATGAATATTACACTGGATTTTGGTAACTTTCACTTGAAAGGGCAAAAAGATCCGCTTTTTAAGAGCAAAATTATTGCAAATCTGCATCTTTTGGGCAAAGTTCAAGTACAAAATGCCGCATTAGCCGCACTTGCGGTTAAAGTGGCAATGCCTGATATTGATGAAAAAACTATAGAGGCAGGACTTAACAAGACAAGACTACAAGGTCGTTTTGAAATAGATGACTATTTGTATAAAAAATCATACAATTTCAAAATAATTCTTGATGGTGCGCATACAGAAAACAGTATCCGCATAACAATAGATACCTTAAAGAATATGTTCCCGGGTAGAAAATGTAATGTGTTGTTTGCTGCTGCTGCTGATAAAAAGATTGAAAATATTGCTCCACTTTTTTTTAATGGTTCGGTTGATTTTAACAGATTTTTCTTTACAATACCCGGTGAAAAAAAGAAAGCTGATTATAATAAACTTACAAAAGTTTTTATACCTCTCTGCGAAAAAAACAAAACGCCCTACTATGAAAGTAAGGATTATACCTCATTAATAAGTGAAGCACTCATCTGTTCTGCGGAAGAAGGCGCAATACTGCTTGCAACAGGTTCTTTTTATCTTGTATCAGAAGTAAAAAACTCACTTAAACTTACGAATACTTTTTCACCGGTTGCAGGATGAACAAAAGATACTGCACTTGCATGTAATTGAAGAGGTACATTTTCTTCAATGCCGTTTTCATTATAAAGGCTGTCAGATATTATCGGATAATTCTTCCATGCGAGATGGGACCGTATCTGATGCCTGAATCCTCTTGTCAGGCAACATAATACTTTGTAATAATTTTTCTGTTCTTTTTCGGTTTTAATAACCCTTGTTGTGTATAAAACAGGTGAACATTTTTTTGCTATATGCGACTTTTTACTGAACTCTTCAACACTCACCGGTGATACTTTTTTACCTTTTATACCATACGGTCTGAAATAACTCTGAATAAGGTATTCGTTATTTACCTGTTCGATGTTTACGTTAATAGTATTGCAATAAGCTGTATAATATTTAAGGAATCTGTCATTCAGTTGTTCGTTCTGCAAAAAATCGTATGAAGATTGATCAAGTGCCATTACAACAAGTCCGTGTGTTTCGGTATCAAGCCTGTGAAGCAGACCATATTCTATCGTCTTCTTCCCTTTTACTGTTTTTGCCTGCGGGTATTTGTATGTGATAAAAGAAACCAGATTGTCGGTTTCATCTTCTTTTAAAGGAGCAGTCGGCAAACCGTGAGGCTTTTCTGCAATGACAAAATGAGTATCCTCAAAAACGATTTTCGGTTCTGTACTTACAGTTTTTGCTATAAATGCCATTTTTCTCTGTCATAGGTTTTATGCAGCATATGCATAACTTTTTTAAATCTTTCGGGTATCTGTGATTCAAATACCACAAAGTCTTCAGAATCAGGCAGCCGAATGCCGAGTTTTCTTGCATGCAGCATAAGTGTCGCTGTTGTAAAAAGTTTGTCTTTTTTTCCGTAAACAGGATCGCCCAGTATAGGACATCCCAGATATTTCATATGTACACGTATTTGATGTGTTCTTCCGGTTTTTAGTTTAAGCCGCATAAGAGAATAGTTTCCGTATGTGCATACACATTTGAATATGGTATGTGCAAACTTTCCCTTGTCAATATCGCACCATGTAAACTTTTTCCGGTTTCGTGAATCCCGAGTCAAGCCAGTTTTAATTGAACCACGTGGTTTAGGCGGTTTACCGGTTACAATCGCAATATATTCTTTTTTTACACGCCTCTTTTGAAACTGATTCTGCAGCCAGATTTCTGCATCCTTGTCTTTTGCGGTAATAATCGTACCAGAAGTGTCTTTATCCAGCCTGTGTACGATTCCCGGGCGCATTTGTTCCAATGATTCCGTTTTTTCAACAGATTTGCCCAAATAAAAAAACAAAGCATTGACCAGCGTATTGTCCCAGTTACCTGCCGCTGGATGAACGACCATTCCCTGCTTTTTGTTTACAACTATAACCCTTTTATCCTCATACAAAATATCAAGCGGAATATTACGCGGTTCAATTGTATCTGTAACAGTATTTTCCCATTCTATCTCGATTAAATCACCGGCTTTAATCTGTTTTGAAAGCTTAGCCGGTATTCCGTTCACTTTTAGCGATTTCAGTCCGTTTTTTAAGCGAGAACGTGAAATTCCTTCCGGTAACGAAGCCGCATAAACATCAAGACGAATTGGAGATGTGAGTGTTTCATCTGCAACTATGGAAATAGTGTTCACACTTTTTCACTCCATGCTGCCGGTATCTTTCTTTACGGGAATAATCTCAATATCCGGATCCCAGGCTTCTTCTTTAAGTTTTTCCTGTTTTTTCTCTTTCGATATAATAACCTGATTGATTATAAAATCTGTCAGACCTATACCAAAACTCATTCCGGCCGCGTACTTTATCATCTTTTTCTGTTCTTCAGCTGAATAGTTCTTGTTGTTGGCGTTCATAAAAGGGTTCGGAGAATATTTGTTGTCCATATTATTTGCAAAGTATCTGTAAAATGAATATCCGAATCCTACAGCCATAACAGTAAAGGGATATGAACCAACCGTAATTATCTCAGAACGACGCAATTGATGTGCCCATTCAGGAAATTCCTCATACTGATAAGGCTCAGCACCTTCAACTTCAATCTTCTGCGCAAAAATTAACGAAGATAAAACAATAAAACAACTCAGACAAAAGAACAGTTTTTTCATTTTTATACCTTTTTCCGCTCGCCGAATATGGCTGTGCCGATTCTAACGATAGTAGAGCCTTCGGGAATTGCCAGTTTGTAATCACTGCTCATTCCCATTGAAAGCTCATAAAACTTTATTGAAGGAAATTTGGACTTCATCTTTTCTGCAATCTCAACAAGTTTCTTAAAAGATGCCTTTATATCCGACTGATTATCCGTAAACGGCGCCATTGTCATAAAACCAATAGGAACGATATGCGGACAGGATAATGAATATGAGATACTTTCTTCAAGGGCTTCTTCCGTTGTATAGCCGGATTTTGATTCTTCACCGGTATGAATTTCAAACATAATAGAAATGGTTTTATCTATCTTATTACACTGTTTTTCGATTTCTTCTATCAATTCCTTACGATCTACAGACTCAATACAGGATGCAATTTTTACAATATCTTTAACTTTGTTTCGCTGTAAAGAACCAATCATATGCAGTGAAATATCCGGGTATTTTTGTATAAGTGCAGGGAATTTGCTTTCAGCTTCCTGTACGCGGTTTTCGCCGAACAGGCATATTCCAGCCTTTATTGCTTCTTCTATCTCTTCTGAAGTATGAAATTTGCTCACAGCCATCAGTTTGACAGAACCGGAAACTCTGCCCGCTTCTTTTTCTTCATCCTCAATTATGTTTTGTATATTCTTGATATTATCGCTTATACTCATTTTTTTCTCGCTTTTATATATATTCTAATACAATATCGGATAAATGCAACAGTTCTTCCAACGGCAGTGTCTCAGCCCTTGTCATGGGGTTTATGCCTGCTTTTTGCAATATTACATCGGCGGCAGTACCATCTGATAAAAACTGTGTTAGATTATTTTTTATGGTTTTACGTCGTGAAACGTATAAACCTCTGAGCATTTTCATAAAACAACCAGGATCTTTACAGCGCGGCCAATCCTGCTTTTTTGTAAGTTTTACAGCTCTTGAATCAACATTGGGGCGCGGCCAAAAACAACCGCCCGCCAAATCCATCAGGGGTTCTGTATCATAAGCCCACTGGCACAGTACAGAAAATGAAGAATAATCTTCTGTTCCGGGTTTTGCACAAATTCTCATGGCAACTTCTTTTTGAACGGTTATTACAACAGAATCAAAACGGACACCTTCAGTAATAAAATCTGCAAGAATTGTTGCCGCAATGTTGTAAGGCAGATTTCCAAAAAGCCTGTCCGGTATTCCGGTTGTTTCGAGCTGTTTTTTCCAGGTTTTCAGAACATCTCCTTCAACAATGGAAAAATTATCATAGTTGTTAAACAGTTCACGCAAAGCGCTCACAAAACCTTTATCTATCTCAAAAGCAGTAACGTTTGCACCTTTATCCAGCAACAGGCATGTTTCAGCACCCAAGCCCGGCCCTATTTCCCAAACAGTTGAGCCTTTAGTGATATTAAGTGCATCCGCTAATTTTTTGCGTGCATTTGCATTTATGAGAAAATTCTGGCCGAATTTTTTCTGCATGCTCATTCCTTTTGAATCAAGGAATGCTTTCAATGCAGAAGGAGAATCATAATCAAGCATATTACTCCTATTAATTCAGAGGTTTATAGGCGGAAACAGCGTAAAAAAGTCGATAATTTTGCAAATTATTGCATAAATCATACTCAGCAGAAAAGAAAATACCGCTGAAGATCCGTTAAAAACCACTGAAAAGATTATACCAAATATTCCTAAAATAAAAAACAGGCTTATAAAAAGACTTACACATAATGTTGTAATAATTCCAACTGGTACTATCTGTTTGAGGCAGAATATGCTGACGGGAAGTATACCCGCTTGTGCCGCAGTTGAAACAGCAATACTTTCTGCAAGTTTTTTCGGCAGACGCAGATATCCCGTATAAATCCATTTAAAAAACTCCATAAAAAGATAAATACCGGCCAATCCTGTATAAGACAACATAAAAGACAGTGACAGACAATGTTCAGGGAAAAGCGCAATTTGAATTAAAAAACTTAAAGAGAGAATCGTAATGTTTTTTATATTTATACCCAAGAATTCAAATATTGTAGAAATAAAAAGGCAGATAAAAGCTCTCAGTAATGAGGGACTGACTCCGGCAAACCACAAAAAGAAACCACATGCCAGTAACGTTATAAGTATAGCAGTATTAGTACCTAAAAAAGTCTTAAAAAGCTTTTTAACAAAACCGCCGATTATTGCCAGATGCATTCCCGATAATGCAAGAATATGGGCAATACCCGTCTGTGTAAAGTTATTCCGTAGTTTTACAGGGACAAACTCCCTGGTACCGGTTACCAGAGCAAGAAGCAATGTCCCGGCATCACCCCATGACAGCAACGTCTTTTTGAGTCTCCTGCGCATTTTAGTACGGGTTTTGTATATCTTTTTATTCCATTCCAAAAATACAGCTTTATCCGCATAAAAGCTGTTGTTTTTGACACTGTATCTGCCTGTAAAATAAAAACGGGCTCCCTGCTCTATTAATACACGAGTTTGCATTTGCCTTGTTAGCACAATCTCTCTATCAGGCTTTTCAATCAAGTCTGATTGTACAAAAACATTTATGTTCCCTTTTGCTGTACTTATCATGCTTTCAGATTTAGCAATCTCTGTTTTTATTGTAAAGCAATAATTGTCATTTTCTTTAGGAACAGGATCTGAAAGTACAATTCCCTGTATAAGCCTGATATCCTCATCAGGAATCAGACTTATAATTGGACTGTTGTTTTTTATCGTCTGTAAGGATATGCAGATTCCCAACATAAAACCAGCCGCAAAAATAAAATGAAATTCTTTTTTTAATACAAGATTCAGCGAAATAATTACTAGTACTGCGGATATATAATAAGCAGCCTGTACGGAAAACATAAGTGACGTGTATAAACTGAACAAGCTTGAAACTGCAAAAATGCTTGCAAAGCTCATCGAGTTCATTTTTTGAAATAGTTTCATATTTATTTATATAGTTTTTAAATTCTATTTTTTGTCACTTTTTATTTTGTTTGACCAATAATCATTTCGCATTTATAATAAGTTGTATATTTTTTCAAGGAGTACAAAATATGGATGCATCCGCATTGTTGAATACATTATTAAGCTCAAGCAGTATTAGTAATGTAGGTAAATGTACAAATTCAAAACCTGAGGAAGTAAAAAGCGTTCTGCAGGCTGCTGTTCCGGCTTTATTGAAGGGTGTCAGCGCCCAGACAAAAGATTCCAAAACCGCTGCAGGTTTTACAGAAGCACTTGCTTCTCACGCCAAAGATTATAATTCCAACCTAGGTTCATTTTTCAAAAACGTTGATTTAACTGATGGTTCCAAAATCCTTTCACACTTAATCGGTTCTCCAAGTTCAGCAACAACAAAGGAAATCGCAAAAAAAGCCGGTGTAAGTGCAGACAAAACAACATCAATTCTTTCCGCTGCTGCACCGCTTTTGATGAGTCTGCTCGGTAAAGAACAGTCTTCTTCCGGTTCCGCTGTTACAGACCTTGTAGGCGGTCTTTTGAAGAATGTGGATGTTGGTTCACTCCTTACAGGACTTCTTGGAGCAACTTCAACAAATACCTCTTCTTCCGGTAAAAAACCTTCTGCCGCAAAGAAACCAGCCTCCGGCAAAACAGGTTCCAGTTCCAAAAAGACAGGCGCAACCGATGCAGCATCCCTCATTGGCAATGTTCTCGGCAGTATGCTGAAAAAATAAGTTTTAGACATCCGCTTGACTAATTTTATTTGTTTTGCTATAAATACAGAGTAAATTGACTTGCGGATGTCATATAACGGCTATTATCTCAGCCTTCCAAGCTGATGACGTGGGTTCGACTCCCATCATCCGCTCTTAAAAGCTCATCATAAAGATGAGCTTTTTTTATATATGAACATTTTTTCAATAGACAAATAAAAAAGCCCGTTATCATAAGACAACGGGCTTTTGATTTCAGACTGAAAAATTCCAGTCTACGATTTATTTCACTGCTTCAAAGATAATGTCAAACAGGAAGATTGCTGCCAAAATCCATGTAACAACAGGAATGTCTTTTGCTTTTTTACCGGCAACCTTGCAGATAACGTAAGCAATGATACCCCAGGAAATACCTTTTGCAATTGAATATGAGAAAGGCATTACCATGATTGTGATGAATGCGGGGATTCCCTCTGTAACATCGCTGAAATCGATACCTGCTACAGACTTGATCATCAGGAATCCTACAAAAATCAATGCAGGAGCTGTTGCTGCACTTGGAACAAGAGCGAACAACGGGCTGAGGAACAATGCCAACAGGAAGAAGATAGATGTAACAACAGAAGAAAGACCTGTGCGTCCGCCTGATGCAACACCTGCTGAAGATTCAACAAATGATGTTACTGTTGAAGTACCGAAAATAGAACCGACAACTGTACCTACAGCATCTGCAAACAAAGCGCCTTTAGCGTTAGGAATGTCACCGTTTTTGTCTGTGAGTCCGGCCTGTTCTGTAACACCCATGAGGGTTCCGATTGTATCAAACATATCTGTAAAGAGGAATGTGAAGAAAACAATGAAGAACTTCATAGTAAGAACATTTGACCATTCAAACTCAAAGAAATAAGGTGCAGCTGGGAGTGAAACAGCTTTGAAATTTTCAGGAACTGAAGTTACTCCGAACGGAATACCGATGATTGTTGTAATAGCAATACCGATTAAAACAGAACCAGGTACTTTAAGAACGTAAAGAATGATTGTAATGATCAAACCGAGAACTGCAACCAATGCGGCAGAATTCTGGAGGTTCAAATTAACAAAACCAATGATTGTTCCTGTTTCTGATGAAACAATACCTGCGTTTGCCAAACCGATCAATGTGATAAACAGACCGATACCTACAGCAACAGCCTTGCGGAGACTTGCAGGAATTGATTTGATAATCGCTTCACGAACACCAACCAGTGAAAGAATAATGAAAAGAATACCTTCCAAAAGTACAGCTGTAAGAGCGAACTGCCATGAACAACCCATTCCGAGAACTACTGTGTAGGTAAAGAATGCGTTAAGTCCCATTCCAGGTGCCAGTGCAACAGGCAGGTTTGCGGCAAAGGCCATAACAAGCGTTGCAATAGCAGAAGCAACTGCTGTAGCTGTAAATACAGAACCAAAATCCATTCCTGATGCTGAAAGGATTCCAGGGTTTACAGCAAGAATGTAAGCCATAGCGAGAAAGGTTGTTATACCGGCAATGACTTCTTTGCCGACAGTCGTTCCTCGTTCCTTGAGTTTAAAAAAGTTCTCCATAATGCTATATTCTCCTATAACATATTCAAAGTGTCCAAAGACACCTGTTTACAAATTATATATTATGGCAATTCAAAATACAAGGCAGTCAGCCGTTTTTAAAACTCGTCCTGATACGGAACACGGCACAGGCGGAATCCGCAGCCTATGTTTACAGTCTGTTTTTCCAAAACAGCCCTGAAATTTACAGTACCTTCCCCTTCAACCCTGTACCAGCTGCCGCCTCTTGCAACGGCATTACCTTCTTCATCAGTATGACACCATTCCTGAACATTTCCTGTCATGTCATAAAAACCGAGAGAATTTGGGGATTTTAAACCAACTTCATGTGTTTTCCCGATTCTTGTAACGTCACCGGTATCAGTCGGAATATTGTAATTGCCTTCGGTACAATGCCATGCAACAGAATCCATTTCATTACTGCCGGAATATGTATAAAGCCATTCATCAGATTTTGGATTGCCACCGCGGCAGGCATATTCCCATTCAACTTCGGTAGGGAGCCTGTATCCGTTTTTGGACAAATCAGCACGGACAATTGCGCTTTCTATAGAATGTGTTTCGCTGTTAACATCGATTAAAGACATTTCATAAACACAATCCAGATTCTGTAATCTGCTCAATCTGTTGCAAAAATATACGGTATCAAACCAGCTTACACGTTCAACAGGTCTTAGATTCTGCCTCTCATTCTCAGATATATCATAAACAAAATACGACGGTGCAGGATTTATACCGGTTTCTGAATCTGCGGCCGTATTTAATACATCTTCATAAAATTCCTGTGTAACTTCATATTTCCCGAGCAAAAAAGACTGCACAATCGTCGTTGTTTTGGGTTCAAACGTACTTTTTTGCAAAACGTGGCATGATTCTTCATTTCCGTTTTCAACCATAAAAACAGGAATCGTATCTGTGGCAAACGTTTCCTTGCCTTTTACGGTTCCACCGTTTACATAGATAAAACCAGTTTTTTCATATGATTTTCCCTGGATACTGATATCCGGTACCACAATCTCTTTGTTTTCTTTTTGTTCGGGCAGAATTTTATCACAAGAAAAACAAATACAGGCAGTCAGAGCAAGCAGAATAATTCTAAAACAGTTTTTTAAGAACATCTTTTACTCCGTCTTTTACACCGTCAGGAAGCTGGTCAACAACCTGATTTGTCTGATCACTGTTTGTAAGCTGAGTTGTAAGTTTTTTACGAATCTCGCTGATTCTTTCTTCAACAAGCTTTTTGTTTATGGAATAGTTGTCACCGTCAGTGTTAACCAGTGATTTTATGTCTCCGAACATTGAAAGCTGTTCTTCCAGAGGACCCGAAAGTCTTTCTATTTCCTGCTTTGCAAGAGTTTCTATCTGATTTTTAGCATTTGTCAGTTCCTGTCTGAAAAGAACCTGCATACTTTCCGAAAGCTTTTTATCCAAATCGGAATTAATCAGCAGTTTGAGCAATGTTTTGGGATCATAGCCCGCATTTGCGGAAAGCACAAACTGTGTAATAGGCTCAACAGCCCTAGTATACAAGGAATAAGCGAATTCCGGTTCAAACGGTTTGACCTTTATTGCAGCCTGCGTCAAATCAAGCGCACCCGCAAGATCAAAACTCAAATCGGTGTCAAAAGCCAAATCAGCTTTTATATTGGCAAGTCCTGAAATAAACGGGATACCGGCTGTGTTTTCCATATTCGGTATTGTAAAATCCTTGAAAGAATAATTGCTGCCTGTAAGCGAAGCACTGATTGCCTTTTGTGTCCTGTTTTTACGCATATCAACGATAGCAGAAAGAGTTTCTGTATTTACACTGTTCCTGTTCAGTTTGACAAAAGCCTCTACCGGCTTATCAAGTTTGTCGCAGTCGTTCGAAATATTCTTTATGTTTCCGGAAAGCGCAAAGTCACGCTTAACATCCTTTCCCGACAAAGAAAGATTCCGTATCAAAAAGTCAGGTATAGTATCTTTCCTGTATTCCACATTCCTGCCCGCAAGACGGTTTGTTGCAGTCTTTTTCTTTGTTTTTTCAGCTTTTGCTTCTTTTGAACCGGAATTCTGGAATTCCTGGATTTTGTCCAAAGCCATCTTTGCAGTCGGGAGATATTTGGAAATAAGCTGCAGAGCCGGCTGGTCCAAATCACCGGAAAAAAGTCTTGCAGCTTTTGAAATATCAAGTGAAGAAAGTTGCTTTACCTTTGTATCTACCATAGCAAAGTCAGCATTTATGGCATTTTTCATGTCTACTGTGATGGTATTAATTGTATTTGCATCATCTTTAACTTTTGTAACGGCACTCTCAACTGAAGTTTTAATCGTATCAGCCTGTGTAAGAACCGCATTCAGGTTTTCAAGAAGCTGTTTAAGCACGACAGGATCATTTATTTTGCTTATATCCGTCGATACAAGAACCTGCGCCTTTTCAGTAAAGTCTTTTACATCATGATCCATCTGTTCCGCTGTGGTTTTCCAACCCGAAACAAGGTTTTCTGCTTGCGGCTGAAGATTCTGTATAATTTTTGGAGACTGCATCTGGTCGTAAAAATCGTTTACCATTGTTTTAGGATCATACTGGGCAAACATATGGGTAACGCCCTCTGCGGAAACCCCTGTTTTTTCCTTTATCAAATCCGCAATCTGCTCCTGAATCGGCTTTACCTGCGCGGCTTCTTCTTCCGTCAATTCTTCCTTTTTATCTTTTTTCTTATTCGGAAGTTCACCGGACACCTCGCGGTCAGTACCTACTTGAATACCTTCCGCAAGAATCTCATCCATTACAAATCTGCCTTTTAAAAGCTGAACCAAGTCAAAATCTATATTAATGTCCGAAAGTTCAAAAAGATTCTTCATCGGCTCATCTTTATTCGCGACTGCTATTTCTTTTACGCGCAGACTTGAATCCAAAATCTTAAGGTTTACGGAAGAAATATCGCACTTTGCTCCGAATACGGACTCCAGTGCAACCGTCATAGCCTTTTTAACAATTCTGTTTTTAAAAGTGATGACCGTCATAACAGCAAGAACGATAACTGCGATTGTAACAATAAGTGGAAGGAGTTTGATACGTCCTTTCTGTTTTTTCATCTGAGTTGCGATAGTCTTTAATTTTTTCTGCTGCTGTTTTGAAAGTTCCAGGTCCTTCTTCAGACTGTAGATACCTTCTTCAGACTTTTCATACAAATCAGAAACAAACTGCTGGTCAGCGGGAACATATATTTTGGAAAGAAGTTTTTTTTCAAACTCTTTTTCAGAGAAATCATCATCAAAAATATAAGGAATTTTAGTTTTATCCATACTACTTAACCTCAATTTTTTTAGCGAGTGAAACAATATTCTTAACCAAAGGCATCTTCATAAAAGCTTTTACAACAGGATTCCGGGCAAGCAGCGGCTGAAGCTTTTTTCGCCAGGCTGAAACAAAAAGCCTTATCAACACATAAAACGGAATATATGCGATTATAGAGAATATTAATGAACCTGCTACAATAGTATTATTGAATCTTGTGAAAGCAACGAACGGAATATCCAACAGCGTTTGAAAAGTAGGTGCAAGTGCAGGAATTGTAAGGAACCAGTAACCGATGTTGTCAAACAGAGGATCTAAAAGAGGCGAAATAAGCGAACCGAACAAAATCGAAAGAAAGAACACGCCCTTGTTTATCCTGAGGAATAAACAGATAATAAATAAAATATACCAAAGAGCGGATGTCTTTGGCAAAAAGCCCAGCAGCATACCGAATGCAAAAGCATGGGCAATCTCCCCCGGATGCGAATTGGCATTCAGGGATTTAAGCATTTTCACAATGTATTTGAGCATCAGTTAAACCTCTTAAGAACAGATTCATACAAATCCACATACTGTTTTGCGGATACATCCCAACCAAAGTTCTGCGCCATTGCCCTTTTACGCATTTGCGCTATATGGTCTTTTTTGTTGTACCATGCATAAACAGCCCAGCCGACTGTATCATAAAGACTGTTTGGAGAAAGATAATCCAGAATAAAACCGGTTCCCTCCCCGGTTGCTTCGTTATAATTTTGAACAGTATCAGCAAGACCACCAGTCCTGCGAACAATCGGAAGCGTTCCGTACAAGAGTGAATACATCTGGTTCAAGCCGCATGGTTCATAATGCGAAGGCATAAGGAAAAAGTCACTGCCCGCCTCTATCAGGTGGCTTAGTTTTTCGTTATAACCGATATATGCACAGAAATTTGACAACGAATTGTTCAAAGTCCTAAGCTCGTTTTCGCACCAGCTTTCACCGGAACCGAGAACAACCATCTGCATGCGCATATTTGCGCACATACTGTAGGTACTTCCATATGTAGGCGCGAATAATTCGGCAATACCTTTCTGGTCTACAAGACGAGTTACAATACCAAAAAGCGGGATATCTGGATTTACTTCCAATCCCATTTGTTCCTGAAGGGCCTTTTTATTGGCTGCCTTACCAGAGGCAACAGTTCTTGCTGTATATGTTTTTGGAATGCATGTATCTTTTGAAGGATTCCAAACTTCCGTATCAACTCCGTTAAGGATTCCCCGCAAGTCACCGCTGCGACTCCGTAATATGCCGTCAAGTCCGAAACCTCCTTCGGGAGTTTGGATCTCACGGGCATAAGTAGGAGAAACTGTTGTTAGGACATCAGAAGAAATTAAACCGGATTTTAAAAAGTTAATCCTGTCATAATCTTCAAAACCGGCTGAATAAAAATGCTGCCAGTCAATACCTAAAAGAGGATACGAATGTTTGCTGTAAACACCCTGATATCCGAGGTTATGAATTGTAAAAACGCTTGCTGTATGCGCAAAACCGCCGTGTCTTTCATTAAAACGCAGTAGGACAGGCGCAAGTGCTGCTGACCAGTCATGAGCATGAATTATGTCCGGATACCAGTCAAGTTTGCGGCAAAGCTGAAAGGCACCATTACAAAGCAGTGAAAAACGGAAAGGATTGTCGGAAAAATCAGGATCAGACGGGACACCGTATACGCCGTCACGACCGAAACACTTTTCATTATCAATAAAATACACAGGAAGCTTTTCAGTTCCAGGCATGTTTGTGGTATATACTGCAGTCCATTCTTCCGTATAACCGCACGGAACACCCATCGGACCTTCAAGCTTGGTCAGCTTTGCCCGGTCGATTTTGTAATACCGTGGCATAACGATACGTACATCATGCCCCAGTTTTGAAAGCGCTATCGAAAGAGCCGAGACCGCATCCGCGAGTCCGCCTGTTTTTGCAAAAGGTGCCGCCTCTGCACTAACCATTAATATACGCATACTAACTCCTGTATTTTACCAGTTCTTTGCTGCCTGAACAAAAGAATCCAGACTGTTTGTTATAGTATCCTTTGAAACACAATATGCAAGCCTGAACCAGGCTTTTTTACCGAACCCCGTTCCTGGTACTGCAAGAACACGGTACTCTTTTAGATAATCACAGAACAGATTTTCATCAGTGCAACCGTCCGTCTTTCTTGCGGGAACTTTGCAGAAAAGATAAAAAGCGCCTTCAGGCTCAGCAAACTCGATGCCTGCTTTTTTAAGAACACCGGTCAAAGCATCCCGGCGCTCAGAATATGAGGAATAATCTACCGGAACTTTCCATGCCTGTGCCACAACTTTCTGGAAAAAAGCCGGAGCGTTTACATATCCGAGAACGCGCGTGGCAAAAACACATGCGGCAAATAACTCATCCTTGTCAGGACAGGCCGGATTTATTGCAAGATAACCAATTCTTTCACCCGGCAGGCTAAGGTTTTTAGCGAAGGATGAAGCTACAATCGCCGCATCATAAAACGGGAAAAGAGCCGAAACCTTTTTACCGCCGTAAGTAATGGCTCTGTAAGGCTCATCAGCGATTATATATGGTTTTCGTCCCTTTTTTGCGTGTTCTTCAAGTAGTGCAGCAAGAGCCTTTATATCATTTTCAGAATAGATTTTTCCGGTAGGATTGTTCGGGGAATTAATAAGAACAGCCGCTGTCTTTGTAGAAAGTGCGGCTGCTATAGCATCCAAATCAAGAGAAAAGTCATCCTTTGTACTTACAGGTACTAGCTTCCCGCCGTGATTTGCGCAATAATGCGTATACTCCGCAAAAAACGGAGCCGGTACGATAACTTCGTCACCCGGTTCAAGAATCGCCTTAAAAATTACGTTTAACGCACCTGCGGCACCTACAGCCATAACAACACCGTCAGCACCAACTTTTACGCCCTGCTCTGATGAAACTTTTTCGGCCATAGCGGCTCTTGTTTCCATATAACCGGCATTGGGCATATAGGCATGAGCTCCTTTCTCGCCGGAAGATGCGATTTTCTTAATAATATTCTCAACTTCCTCAGGTGGTTCCAAATCAGGATTACCCAAAGAAAAATCATATACGTTTTTTTCTCCGTACTGTTTTTTTAACTGTAAACCGTCTTCAAACGCTTTTCTGATTGCCGAAGATGATTCCATAGCCTTCAGCACTTGTGCCGCTACACCCATAAAAACTCCTTTTTACTTATGAAAAAAAGTATATCACAAAATTTTCATAGTGAATATTAAGAAAATCAAAAAAAATTGTTTTATTCTGTTTCTTTTTTTTCTCTGTACTGTTTATTAGTTGATTAACCTAAAACGGAGGCAACAATGACAAACACAATGAAGAAACTTATTTTAACAGTATTTGCACTCTATTACACGTTTTTTGTTCACGCACAAATTTTCAACAACAACCTTTCTGACTCTGAAAAAACAATGCTCGAAAACGGCGAAGTACTTGTCCGTAACATCGGCAACGCAAAAAAAATCTCACTCAACGAAATAAATGAGGATGCCAAATCTGTAATATCCACTGTAAAAGCACTCAAACCGCCGTATCTGGTAGAAATCATCCAGAAAATCCCTTATGAAGGCAACGAACACATTTTTGATACACTCCGCAAAGAACTTACGGATGTCGAAAGCTATGTCGGAATTCCTTATTTTGGACAGAGAACACAAAGATGGTACGATCTTTACTCTTCCGCAGTTGTACTCTCCAAGACAGAAACAGCAGAAACCTCTAATATTCTGGCAAACCTTGAGATGAGCCCGTTCGGTATTATTACCACAAATATTGATATTGTCCAAAAAGACGATATGCTTTTGTATGCTTCAAATAACACAGAGCCTGTAAAAATACAGGACTCCGGTGTAAAAATTGTCGACGGAATGACATGCGCAAAAGCCAACGCAATGAAGTCATTCGTATACGCATTCCGCGAAGGAGACAGCATCATCCTTTACGGACTCGGCGGCGTAAACGCACCCAACGTCATAATACTCAAGGACAAGATTGACAACTCGTTCATAAACAGAGTTACGACTTTCTGCAAATACATATTCTCAAAGCTGTAAATTCATTGAATATAAACGGGCATTATGCTATAATTGTCTGCAATCAGTATGAATGCAAAAACAGTTGAAGCCGTAAAACAAGATGAAAACTGGGACTTAGTCCTTGAATCCAAACACAAACTGCTGGATTTTAACCTGAAGGAAGTCTGGCAGTACCGTGACCTTATTTGGCTTTTTATCAAGCGCGATTTTACAACCCAATACAAGCAGACTGTCCTCGGACCAATATGGTATGTGGTACAGCCGCTTGTAACAACGGTTATCAATACGTTTATATTCGGTAACCTCGCAAAAATCGGAACCGACGGAGTGCCGTACATTCTGTTCTATTTTGCGGGTACAATGCTTTGGACATATTTTACAAACTGTCTTAACACGGCGGCAGGAACATTTTCCAATAATGTCGGCATATTCAGCAAGGTTTATTTTCCGCGTCTTACCGTTACAATTTCAAATACGGTGAGCGCAGCCATAAAAATGGGAATCCAGTTCTGTTGTCTTTTGATATTCTATGTTTACTACCTTATAATCGGGGCAAACGTTCATCCTTCATGGATGATAATCCTTTTTCCTCTGCTTGTTATTTGGATAGGTTTATTGGGCGACGGCATGGGAATGATTTTTTCCGCTCTCACCACCAAATACCGCGATTTGAACCAGCTTTTGGGGTTTGGCATTTCACTCGCGATGTACATAACTCCGATTGTATACCCGCTTTCAGAAGCTCCTGAATCATTTTCCTGGTTTTTTTACATAAATCCTGTTTCTGCACCGGTAGAACTGTTCCGAATCTTTTTTTACGGTGCAGGTTCAGTTCCACCTCTAATGATTTTAATAAGTCTCGGCATGACTTTTCTGTTTTTGTTTTTTGGCTTAGTATTATTTAACCGTAACGAACGCACATTCGTTGACGTAATATAGAGGTACGCATGAAAGGAATAATTCTTGCAGGTGGTTCAGGAACCCGCCTGTATCCCGTTACAAAGGCTGTCTCAAAGCAGATACTGCCGCTTTACGACAAACCCATGATTTATTATCCGCTTTCAGTTCTTATGCTTGCAGGCATAAGGGAAGTACTTATCATCTCTACACCAAGAGATTTGCCGGTATTCAGGGAGTTGTTCGGAAGCGGAGAACAACTCGGCATGAGATTTGACTACTGCGTTCAGACAGCACCCAGAGGCCTCGCTGACGCATTTATTCTTGGCGAAACCTTTATAGGCAATGATTCATGTGCGCTTGTTCTGGGGGACAATATCTTTTACGGTCAGAGCTTTACACGTACATTACGCAATGCAAGAGAAAGAATTGAAAAAGAAGCCGGCGCCGTCATATTCGGATATTACGTAAAAGATCCGACACAATACGGTGTCGTTGAGTTTGCATCCGACGGAAAAGTTACCGGAATCGAAGAAAAACCGTCTGTTCCAAAATCACATTATGCCGTACCCGGTCTTTATTTTTATGATAATACAGTCTGTAAAAAAGCAAAGGACGTAAAACCGTCCGCACGCGGCGAAATAGAAATCACCTCTCTTAATAACGCATACCTTTCTGAAAAAAAACTTTCGGTAGAACTTTTAGGCCGCGGCATGGCATGGCTCGATACAGGCAGTTACGACGGCCTTTTGGAAGCATCCAATTTTGTCGCAACAATCCAAAAACGTCAGGGATATTACGTTTCATGCATAGAAGAAATCGCATACAGAAACGGATGGATTAATAAAGAAACCCTGCTCGAATATGCCAAAGGCTATAAGACCGATTACGGCGCATACCTCAAATTTATTGCGGAGAACTCATAATGCCTATAGAAGTAAAAAAATGTCCTATTGAAGGACTTTATGAAATTCAACCCAAAGTATTCGGCGATTCAAGAGGTTTTTTTCTTGAAACATACAGTCAGCGCGATTTTTTTGAAGCCGGACTGGACATGAAATTTGTACAGGACAATATGTCAAAATCAAGCTACGGTGTTTTGCGCGGACTCCACTATCAAAAAACTCATCCTCAGGGCAAACTTGTATCTGCCGTACAGGGCGAGGTTTTTGATGTTGCTGTTGATTTGAGGGCAGACTCTCCTACTTTTGGGCAATATTATTCCGTAATCCTTTCCGCAGAAAAACATAATATGTTTTATGTTCCGCAGGGATTTGCGCACGGTTTTGTCGTAATCTCAGAAACAGCTTTGTTTGCATACAAATGCACTGATTTTTATCATCCCGAAGATGAAGCCGGAATCAATTGGAATGATGAACAAATCGGCATAAAATGGCCGGAATTATCGTGTCCACCTCTTCTTTCAGAAAAAGACAAAAAACACCCGGCTTTTGACCGCTCTAAAAAATACTTTTAACAAGGGATACTGACATGGTTTGGTTAATAGGCTGTAACGGCATGCTCGGCAAAGAAACAGCGGAGCTGCTTGAAAAAGAAAACATTGAATTTGCAGGCACAGACAGAGAAATTGATATAACTGATGAATCCGCACTGGATGCATTTGCGGCAAAACTGGTAAAGGACGGGAAATCACTCTCATATATCATAAACTGCGCCGCTTACACAAACGTTGATAAAGCCGAAAGTGACACCGAACTCTGTCATACTCTTAATGCGACAGGGCCCGGTAATATTGCTTCTATCGCTAAAAAATACGGCGCAAAGCTTATTCATATTTCCACAGACTACATTTTTGACGGAAAAGCAAAAATTCCATACAAAGAAGACGCCCCTGCAAATCCCACGGGGGTTTACGGGAACACGAAATATGAAGGCGAAAAAGCGATACAGGCAGTGTTTAATAACGCTTACATAATTCGCACTGCATGGCTTTACGGCAAGCATGGCAAAAACTTTGTGTTTACAATGCTTAAATTTATGAAAGAACAAAAACCTCTAAAGGTTGTAAATGACCAGTACGGAACCCCAACCTATGCAGCAGACCTTGCAAAAGCAATCGTCACTTTTGTAAAAAAAACGGATATCCCGTTCGGGGCATATCACTTTACAAACCTTGGAGAAACAAACTGGTTTGAATTTGCCCAACAAATACAACGGCTTGGACTAAAATACAATCTGCTTGAAAAAGAATCTTCTCTTTCGCCATGTTCAACTTCCGAATACCCTACACCAGCCACAAGACCGGCTTATTCTGTTCTTGACAAGGGAAAAATCTCCACAGTCCTTGACTGGACTATTCCGCAATGGCAGGAAAGCCTTGAAACTTTTATAAAAGGATTATAGATTTTATAATATGTTTTCCATTACAAAGACAGATTTTGAAGGGCTTTATGTAATTGAATCACCTTATCTTACCGACAACAGAGGCGCATTCAAAAAACTATTCAGTTCTAAAGAATTTGAATCCTTAGGTCTTGATACTGATTTTAAGGAAACATATTATTCCGTAAACGCAAAAAATGTAATCCGCGGTATGCATTTTCAGACACCGCCGTGCGATCACACAAAAATCATATATGTGATTACAGGCAGTGTGATTGATGTCTGCCTTGACCTTAGAAAAAACTCTTCTACATACGGCAAATACTATGAAAGCGAACTAACAGGCAGCAATCCAAAATATCTTTACATTCCAAAAGGTTTTGCTCACGGATTTAAGTCCCTGAAAGACAATACAATCATGCATTATATGCAGACAACCTGTTATTCACCGGAAAATGACAAAGGAATACGCTACGATTCTTTCGGGTATGATTGGGATATTAAACAACCAATCATATCAACAAGAGATTTGAAACATCCTGCTTTTTCTGAATTCAAAAGCCCTTTTTAACAAGGATATTCCATGAATACGTCACAAGCACTTTATCTTTTGATACCATGCTATAACGAAGAAGAAGCTCTGCCACAGACAGCAAAAATACTGGCTGAAAAAATGGAAGGTTTTATAAATGATGGACTTATTACATCTAAAAGCAGAATCTGTTTTATTGACGACGGTTCAAAGGATATGACATGGAGTATCATATCTGATCTACACAGCCAGAATCCAATTTTTTCCGGGATAAGACTTTCCAGAAACAGAGGACACCAGAATGCGCTCCTTGCAGGGCTTATGACAGTCAAGGATATGTGCGATTTTACAATTTCCCTGGATGCGGATTTACAGGACGATATTGAAGTTCTAAAAGATTTCATCACAAAATATTATGAAGGCAATGAAATAGTCTACGGAGTACGCAGTTCAAGAAAAACAGATTCATTTTTTAAACGATGGTCGGCTGAATCATTTTACAAACTTATGAGTACTTTCGGAGCGGATATCGTATATAATCACGCAGATTACAGACTTGCAAGCAAGAAAGTTCTTAATGCGCTGGACGGATTCAGGGAAGTAAATCTCTTTTTAAGGGGAATGTTTCCCCTGCTCGGTTTTAAAAGTACAACCGTTTATTATGAACGCAAAGAACGCACTGCAGGAAAGACCCATTATCCTTTAAGCAAAATGATTGCTCTTGCCCTCAACGGTATTACATCCCTTAGTGTAAAACCGCTACGGTTTATAACCACACTGGGGCTTTTTGTCTTTATTGTCTGCTTTGCACTACTTTTATACGTGCTAATAAATCATTTTACGGGCGGTAAAACTGTAGACGGCTGGTCTAGTATCATTATTTCAATATGGGGTTTGGGCGGACTACAGCTTTTTTCAATCGGTGTAATCGGCGAATATGTTGGCAAAATATATCTTGAATCAAAACACAGACCAAGATTTATTATAGATACAATACTTGATTAGGAGAAAATATGGAAAAAGTAATAAACTGGATAGATAAAAATGACAAAAAATTACTTGTTATTTCAGTAATCACAACCGTTATATTATTTTTCTTTTTGAACTGCATTACACCGTACATTATAGATGATTACTGCAGAATGTATGATTGTTCAACACTTGAAGAAATAAAGACTATACAAGATGCAGCCACTTCCATTAAAACCGAATACTTTACATGGAGCGGAAGAACTCTTTCACTTATAGTGATAACATTTTTTGTGTGTATTAAAAACAAGCTTTTATTCAATTTTTTTAACACAGCCGTATACTTTTTATTTTTATATTTGATTATGCGGTTGGTTAATAAAAACAATAAATACAAAAGCCTTTACTTTATTACACTTTTTGTCAGCTTCTGGCTTTTTACTCCCGCATACGGTCATAACTATCTCTGGCTCACAGGTGCAATCGTTTATCTTTGGCCGGTAATCCCGCTTATTCTCTTTTTAATACCGTACTTTAATTCTGTTTCTGATAAAAAAACAAGTAAAATTCTTTTATATTCTGCATTACCTTTAGGATTTTTAACCGGTTGGTCCGTGGAGAATGCAGCAGCCGCTGTCTTTATTCTATTAATCGCCTATTATATCAGGAAAATAGTAATAAAAGAAAAAATAAAAGCATTTGAAGTCCTCGGAACACTCGCATTCCTATTCGGGTTTGTAATGCTTTTAATGGCGCCGGGATCTCATAACAGATCAAGTCAAATTACGGGTGGAGAAGCTTTTTCTCTCTTTCAATTTATTAAAACAACAGTAAAAAGGGCTTATTACATCAGTTTGGATTCCTGTAAAGAACTTTCTTTCCTACTGATTGCAGCTTCAATAGTTCTTTTTGAACTTATACTTCAGAAAAAATTCAAATACATTCACCTTTTATACATTTTGGCGGCTTTAGCATCAGTATATTCCATGGTATTGTCACCTGTTTTCCCGCACAGGGCTTATCTCTTTGCCGTCATATTCCTTATCATTTTTATTTTTGACGGTTTTTCCACTATTTGTCTTGAAGAACAGGCTAAACGATTCATTGCAGCAGCTCTTCTTGTCTGTGGTATTGTCTTTATTCATTCTTTTACCGTATCCACTCTCGACATTCTCAATACACTTCAAAGATGGAATAACAGAATCAGTGTTATGAATACAGGGAAAGAAAGTGGAATTTATGATTATAGTTTTAAAATCATTCATTCCGGTGAACGACATAATTCACAATGGAATCTGGAAGACCTTAATCCTTATGAAAATATTCCTATTGCAAAATTTTTCGGAATAAATACCATTGTAGGCTATGAATAAACCATCAGTAAGTATTTGTATTCCTGTTTATAATGCGGAAAAAACTATCGCCTCTACTATACAGTCTGTTTTAGACCAGACATTTCAAGACTGGCAGCTCATCATTGTCGACAACTGTTCTACGGATAAAACACTAGATGTGGTAAAAACATTCACTGATAAAAGAATAAGTTTTTTTCAGAATGAAACAAACTGCGGCATGGTAAACAACTGGAACAAATGTCTGGAAAAAGCCGATACCGACTATATCCAACTCTTATGTGCTGATGATGAACTTGAAAAAGACTGTATAGAGCGCAAATACAAGTTTCTTTCAGAGCATGAGAATCTTGTTGCTGTAAGCAGCGGGACTTTTATAGTTAATGCTGATAATGAGGTTTTATTGCAAAGAAGAAATTTTTCAAGGAACTGTATAATTAACGGTGATAAAATTATAAAAAAATCATTCAGGACAAAAAATCTTTTTGGTGAACCAAGCAACGTTATGTTTAAAAAATCAGCAATGCTTAAAGCCGGTATTTTCTCAAATTCCGTTCCCTACTCGCCCGACTGGGAATACTGGCTTCGTCTTGCCAGATACGGTGATTTTGCCTTCATAAAAGATTGTCTTGTACGATACAGGGTAAGTATTGGTAACGAAACATCAAATCTTTTCAAGAAAAAAGACATACTAAAAAAAGATGAAGAAACATTTATACAAGCAGTCTGTGAAAATCCAGCCATAACAAAATTTGATATACTTATTCACAGATTAAATATCTTTATACGGTTCTATGCAAGACTCCGTTTTCTTGCTTTATTTGCAGATTAATACAGGTACTATTGTGCAAGATAATCCTTTTGAAAATCAGTATCAAAACTGGTTAAACAACCAAAAACCCATAACAAATCACATCCCGCACATAATTCACCATATTTGGTTAGGCAGCAAGTTACCCGAGAAATATCAACATTTTTTGGATACATTCAGAAAGTATAATCCGGATTGGAAAATGATTTTATGGAACGAAGAAAGTATTCTTAATATAACCGGTTTCAGATTTGCAAAACAGTTCAAAAAAATCAGCAACTATGGAACAAAATCCGATATTGCGCGGTATGAGATCTTGCGCTTATACGGCGGTTTTTATTTTGATACGGACTTTGAATGTTTAAAACCGCTGGATGACATAGCGGACTGCTCAACTTTTGTCTCCGGCATACAGTTTTATGACAAGCCCGAATTTGGGAATGCAATGATAGCATCTGCTCCAGATACATTTTTAATAAATGAAATATGCAATAAGATAAAGCCTACAAACACAACCGATACACTTGAAATAATAAATACAACAGGTCCACGCTTTATAACCTCATTATTCCGTGAAAACCTTGATAAAATCGATTCTTCCGTAGCATTTGTACCTGCCGAATACTTTTTTGCGGTTCCAAATTCAGAATCACAATCCGTTGTATCCGTAAAATCCAAATACATAACTCCTAATACTTATGGTATCCACTACTGGGAACAAAGCTGGTTCCAGAATGATATATTTCACCGCTGTATAAGAAAAATCAATAAGCTGATAAAAAAATGAGTACTAAAAAAGTTATTCTTACAGGTTCAACCGGTCTCATCGGAAAAGAAGCAGTACTTCCTTTGAAAAATGCAAGTTTTGATGTGATATGTCTTACATCAAAAATTTGTAATTTATTCAATAGAGCAAATGTTGTTAATTTTATTAAAAAATGTAAAGCCGAATATTTATTACACTTTGCATGGTTTACCGGAGAAAACTATCTTTCAAGCGACATAAACAAAAAATATCTTGATTCCAGTATGTACATGCTCGAACAGTTTGCAAAAAACGGCGGTAAGCGTGTGGTCTTTGCAGGCACATGTTTTGAATACAACTTCAAAGACACTCCGCTAAAAGAAACCGATCCTCTCGAACCTAAAACTTTGTACGCCGAATGCAAGGTTGAACTCAATAAAAAAGCAACAGAGTTTTGCAGCAAAAATAATATTTCTTTTGGCTGGGGTAGAATTTTTTATGTTTACGGACATAACGAAAGACCCACCCGGCTCACTGCTTCTATCCTAAATAAGCTTAAAAACAACGAAATCATGCAGGTTAATTACGGTCAGCTTGAAAAAGATTACATTTTTACAAAAGACATAGCACAAGCATTTACCGCTTTTTTGGATTCGGACGTAACCGGAGCCGTTAACATCGGGACAGGCAAAGGCATCAGTCTTGAAGAATATGCACAGACAGCCGCAAAACTACTGGGGAAAGAGCACCTTCTTGATATTAAACATATGGAAACAACCCAGCCACAAAAAATCATAGCTGATATTTCAAGATTACGGAATGAAGTGGGATTCGTTCCCAAATATGATATTTACAAAGGATTAAAAGAGATAATAGATGCCGCAGAATAAGCTTGTAAGTATACTGATACCAGTTTACAACCGTGAAAAAGCAATCATAACCGCCGTTGAATGCGCTATAAATCAAACATATCCTAACTTAGAAGTTGTTTGTGTTGACAACGCTTCAACAGACAACACCTGGACAGTACTTCAAGAATTAAAGCAGAAATACCCAAAGATTATAATAGCCAGAAATGAAACAAATCTAGGACCGGTAAAAAACTGGTTCCGAGCTCTTGAACTATCTTCAGGTGATTACATAAAGTTTTTATGGTCAGATGATGAAATGACCGCAGACTGTATAGAAAAACTTGCAGCCGGTTTTGAACGGAACATTGCTTTTGCATATTCAATAACAACTGTTCATAATGTGGATGAGAATACAAATCAGAATTATTATCATCTCGGTAAAACTGATTTTTATCCATCAGGATTCTTTGTTCAGGCAACTTTTTCTGACGACTACTCTACACCGGTTTCTCCCGGCTGCGCACTTTTTTCCAGGAAAGCAGTAACAAACAATCTCAAACTTACTTTTGAAAACGACATGAATTTGAATTTTCCGCGATACGGTTCAGGAAACGATTTGTATTTATTTCTTCAGTCAACTGAAGATTATCCTGAAATCTACTTTGTAAACGAGCCCTTATCCATATTCAACAACGGCAATGATTCTTTGTCGGGAGTAAATAAACTTGATACATACTATGCGTTTGTACGTGCAATGTTTTTAAACGATAACAAAGAAAAGTATCCGCAGGAGTACAAAAAATACCTTACAATGCTCAAATTTAACGATATCAAAGAATACCGACAAATTTCAAAACAATACAAATTTCGAATTGATTACAAAGTTATGTATAAGACGATAATAGATAGATTGAAATCAAAATTAAACCAGGTAAAATAAATTACTAGGGAATATAAAATCAAGCCTGCAAAAACATTCTGAGACCGTAGGTCGAAGCTGTTTTTGCAGGCTGTTTTATATTCCCTTTATTTTAATCTGCATATGTTTTTATTGTTTCTATATATTTTTCCGGTAATCCTATATCATAACTCCTGCCATCTACAAGGAAGCCTCTCATACCGATTTTTTCCATTGTCTGTTCAAGCGCATCTGTAAGCTGGAATTCACCCTGACTTGTTTTTCCGGTTTTGATATTTTGTTCAAGCTCTTCAAAAACTTCTTTTGTCAGAATGTACTGACCGAATACGGCATAATAGTTTTCACTTTCTTTTTTTGTTGCAACCTTCAAATACTCCTGCGCATAATCTTCGGCCGGTTTTTCACAAAAAACAGATAGTTTAAGTACTGTCTGTTCTTTGTCTTCCCATTCTCCTGCCATAATTCCGTAATGAACCACATCCTTTTTTGGCACTCTGTGCATTGAAACAACAGGGAGTCCACAAAGTTCATAAGCATCGATCATCTGTTCCATGCAGTTTTTATTCTGATTGCTACGATAAATCATATCCCCGAGCAGCAATAAAACCGGCTCATTATCACAAAAATCCCTGCACATAAAAACCGCATGACCAAATCCTTTGCGTTCTTTTTGAACAACATAGGTTACCCTGTTCTTTAAGTTTTCCAGCAAATCCTCATACCGCTTTTTTTCTTCAGGCAGTTTTTCATAGTATTCCGCACTAAGAGAACTGAAGAAAGAGTCATAAAGTGACTTCTCACCTTCAGCTACAACAAGACAGATCTTTTCTATTCCTGCATTAGTCAGCTGTTCAAGCAGAATGAGTATTGCAGGTTTAAGGATTCCGTCCTTATCCATTACAGGGAAAAAATCTTTTTTGATGATTTTTGTCATCGGGAACAAACGGGTCCCAAAACCGGCTACAGGAATAATGGCTTTTTTAACGGCTTTTTTAGGCTTGAGTGTAAGCGGAAAACCGTTCATGTTTTTTTCTTTTTTAAGATAATCTATTATCTTTTTCTGGCATTCCTCATCCTTAGCAAGAAACTGAACCGTGCCGTCTCCCTGGGAACCAACTCCCTTGCTACCCCAAATCCACTGTTCAAGAGTTTTATCATTCAGAACTGAATGCAGAACCGGGGATGAAAGTTCTTCAGGACAAGCAGGTGCTACCTTTTTGTCAAAGTTTTCCTGATAATTCCTCATAATCTTTCCGTATTCTACAAGATTACCCTGTTCAAGAGAACTTATTCCCTTTTTTATAAAAATTTCATTATCAGGTCCTAATGCCTGCTGTACATCCTCATCCAGCTTTGACTGCGCAAACGGGAAGGACTTGTTCAAATCACCCAGTATTTTTACGGTATCTTTGTGACTATTCAAATCTGCAACTACAAAATACATAGGAACTTTTAATTTCAAAGGTTTTACGCTTATCTCATTCCCAGTAAAGGTCATGTTTACAGGATTTACACCATAAGCGCATGCCTGATCAAGACGACCGCATCGTGATGGCGTGCGCTGCTCGCCAAAGTATGCAACGGCCATTTCGCCCATCGTATTCAGGTTCAAGCGGTACAAAACATTAAAAGCACGTGCGACAAGCA
Organism: Spirochaetota bacterium; assembly: GCA_016285185.1. Lineage (GTDB taxonomy): Bacteria > Spirochaetota > Spirochaetia > Treponematales > Treponemataceae > UBA1240. The sequence continues at coordinate 32,258 of JAEEQG010000148.1, read as the reverse complement.
CACAGATTGCGGCAGAAGATGAAAGCCCGCTCTTTATGGGTAGATCCATCTTTGTTATGTTTATTCTTAAACCGCCGACGTTATAATTTTCATTAATATATGAAGCAACACCCGCAACATAAGAAAAAAAGCCTCCCTCATTGGCAATAGTCTTAAGCTTTTCGGTATCCATCGCGCATTCCAGCTTCTGTCCTTTGTAAGCAGGAATCCTGCTTTCTACAATAAATGAATCTGCTTTTTCAACTTTCGCCCATATGCCCTGCTCTATTCCGGTAACAATTGCCTGTCCGGGAACAATTTTCGCATTCAGTGTTCTATAAAGTCCTGCCCAGTCAGAATGTTCACCAATAAGGCACAATCTTCCGGGAACGAATAATTCAATTGATTTTTCCATATTTCTTTATTCTACCTTATATCGTCTTTACCCAGCTGACCATCTTTTCAATACCTTCGCGTGCTGTAACTTTTGGAACCCAGCCGATTTTGGAATTAATCTTTGTTGTATCAGCCACAAAAACTTTCTGATCTGAACAGCGGACAGGCAGCTGTGTGTATTTCATTTTGATACTAAGCATCTCATTCAGCATATCAAACAGTTCCAAAAGACTCAACGACTGTGCCATTGTTCCGCCTATGTTGTAGGCATTACCACAAACTTTGTCTACGTTCTGTAATGCAGTATAATAAAGGCTTATCATATCATCCGCATGAAGAATATCACGTACTTGCTTTCCGTTGCCAGAAATCGTAAATGGTTCTGCCTTCGGGTTATTGTAAAGCTCAATCGCTTTAGCCACGAACCAACCCACCCAGCCCTGATCATAAGTAGCAAACTGACGCGAACCGTACATTGAAGAATGGCGGAAAACAGTTGTCTTTATTCCGAAAATTCGGTAAAAATCCAGCATATACTGGTCAGCTGCACCTTTTGAACAACCGTACGGAGACCTAAAATCGAGCGGTACAGATTCATCAAAACCGTTAGGGAACTGCTTACATGTATAGCGCTTTTCACCTTCTTCGTAATCATATTGTTCCAAATCACCGTATACTTTGTTTGTAGATGAAAAAAACACAGCTGTATCAGGACTGTATTTACGTAATGAGTCCAACAAGTTCAACGCTCCCATTGCGTTAATCTCAAAATCCTTGTAAGGATTTTCTATAGAAGTTGTCATTGCAACCTGTCCCGCCAAGTGGAACACAGCGTCATATTTTCCGTTTTTTATTACAGTTTCAACATCGTTTTTGTTACGGGTATCTCCGTGAATAAATGTGAAATTTCCAAGACTCTTAAGCCACTCAAGGTTTTGGGAGGAACCGAGACGTGATAGATTGTCGAATATTGTAATATCATATCCGTTTTTAATACCGTAAGAAGCAAGGTTGCTACCTAAAAAACCACAGCCGCCGTTAATTAGTATTCGCATTTTTTAATATCCTCCACTATTTTTTTCATACCGTCTTTCCATGTTGTTATATCTTTTGTGTATCCGAGATTTCTTAATACACAGAGATCCGCCCTTGTACTTGGCTCATTGAGCCGTGACGGAATTGCACCAAAGTTTATCATTGATTTTGAATTCGTTATTGTTTTAAGATATTCCAAGATTTCTCTGATTGAAGGACTTTCGCCCGAACCAACTGGTATAGAAATAAATGATTCAGATATATTAGCTGTCGTAAGAAATGAAAGAATATCTACCGCATCTTTTTCAGAAATATAATCGCGATGCTGTGTTCCTTCAGTAACATCAACATCCTCATTTTTAATTAATTTACGAATTGTTCGCGGAATAAAGCGGTTTTCAGGCTCATCACTCCCATAAAAAGACTCAAGCAGCACATTCAAAAACTGAACCTTGCCGAGATTTGCGAAAAACTCTCCTAATTCGGAAAATTGTTTTTTTGTAAGTGAATACAAGTTCAAGTTTGAAGGCAGACTCGTACCTATGTTTATAAAACGAACAAGTTTACCAGTTAGAGTCCCTGAATGAATAGTTGCTTTTAATAAAGCTGAAGGAAAAGTATAATTTGAATCTACAGTCCTCTCCAGAAATTTTGCATCCGTTTCATAACAGCATGTGGTGGAAAAAACACAATCAGGCTTAAAACTTTCAACCGCAACAAACAAATCATCGGAAATCAATTCACATACGGATATTTTTTCACCATACTTTTTTTGAATCTCTGATAATCTGTCAGAACTTTTCCGTGTTATTGCCAGTATTTGATTATTTTTTTCTGCCAGTACCTTTATCAATCTATATCCCAGATAACCGTTAGCACCTGAAACAGCTATTTTCATTGAATTGAACCTCAATCAATAAAAGTATAGATTAGAAGTTGAAAAAAATCAATTTTCTCGGTTCTTTTTTAATGAATGAATCATAATCTTTCGCTATGTGCCCAAAATCAATAACTTGATAGCCAAGAGCCGATAAATCCCAAGCCAAAAGCTTTGACACAGGCCCAAGAATTGCTATTATCAGCTTATCTTTTGAAATTTTCTTTGCTTTATCAAGAATTTCATCGTAATAGTCAAATGAATGTTCGGATGGACCATAAAGAAGTATGAAACTTTTCTATCCTTTTTTCAAGTATTAATTCAGCTCAACACCATATTATAACATATTATTCCAATAACCCCGTATCTTTTTAGTTTTATATAATTTTTGCAGGAGTAAAACTTCTTTCTTCACTTGCAAAACTCTTTTTTTGATTTTATAATAAAATTTATGCATCTTTTATTAAAGATAGTTTTTAAAATCTTTCCTTTTTTACGCCCCAAAATAAAATCCATCAGCATTGACGACATTAAAGAACTTTCTAAAACAAAAATTACCGACAAAGAAATTTTTTCCATTGATAGAGGTTATGATATTTATGGGAATTTTCATGAAGATTTTAATCAGGATTCCTATACTGCAACGATTCCTGAATTATATGTATATACATTAAAAAACGGAATGGTTGAAAATGGATTGGAAGAAATCTATACATCAAAAAAACAAGTTATTAAAGAATATACAACACAGGAAACAAACCCCAGAATCGGAGAATTTTTTCCTACAAATCCTGTAAAAAAACTAAAGGGATCTTTAGCATATTTTAATCTTTCAGGATTAGAAAATTTTTATGGACATTTTTGGTGCGAATACATTTCACAAATCTACTTGTTATGGAAATCAGGAATTAAAGCTGATTACTATGTTTTTACACAGGAATTACCGTTTCAAAAAGAATTTGTTTCCTTAATTTGTAAAACATTCAATATTCAGCAAAACAAATTAATTACACTTCCCAAAGGTACTATATTAAAACCTGATACGCTAATATTCACATCACTTATAAATTCCAAAAAGAAAATTCTTTTAAAAAATAGAACTTTTTTTAACAAAGTCTATATGCCTTCATTTGTAAAAGATGTATACAGACTTCTGGCAGAATCTATACCAGCGAACAATGAGTATGGCGAAAAAATATATATATCACGAGAAAAAATGGATGTACGTAATAGTACAAATGAAAAAGAAGTTCAAGACATTGTAACAAAAAAAGGATTTGTTGTAATACATCCGGAAGATTTTTCTGTTGCAGAACAAATTGCAATATTTAAAAATACAAAATATCTTATTGCTACATCCGGATCAGGTGTATCATCTTTTTTCGTTACCCAAAAACAAAATGCAAAAATATTATTGTTTTTCCCATATTATTGTCCGGATACACATTATAAAATTCTCTCATCCATATGCAATATAAGCTATGATTATATTCGGTGCAATTCATCAACAGTTGTTATTGAAGGAGAACCGAGAGAAGATAATCTTACTGTTGATTTAGAAGGTCTTAAATTCTTTTTGGATAGTATTAATTAATAAAATCATAGATTATTGCAGCAGATTTGCATCTTTTAAGTCCTGCATAATCTGGGCCGTGAACTTTTTTTCGCCGTATATATTGAGATGTGCAGGATCATTGAACAATGAATAATTTGTCGAGTATTCAATATTATCTGAATAATCAAGATAAATTATATCCGTATACTTTTGTTTCAATACATCAGTAAAGCGATAAAATGTTTCAAAAAAATCAGCTTTGGCAAATCTCTCATTAAGACAATCCATTATTGGTGTTGAAACTAATACAGGAACTATATCTTTTTCCATACACAAATCTATAATTTTTGAGACAGCTTCAATATTATATTGAAATCCTTCCTCACCTTTTTCAACATTAGAATCATTCCCTAACCACCAATTAGCATAAAAATCAACTAATTCGGTTATTTCCTTTGATGAATGAGTAGTTTTGGGAATAATTTCCATTTTAGTGTTCATAGTCAATAATTTTTTCCATACATCTATTTTAGAAAATAATGGGAAACACTTATATAACAAGTATTCGTGAAATTTCCAACCAGGTATATTGTCTCTATTAAGAAAAGTGTAATATCTGAAATTATTTTCTTTTTCTATTCTAGTTATATTGAAATATGAAATAGGAATTAATAGAACAGCATTGGGAGCAAAATTATCCGCATATTGTTTTAATATATAATAGTTAAAAATATGATGTTGCCACTGCAAATTGAAGTTGAACGATACATATTCTTCAAAAGGTTCATAATAAAATGCATCCCCATGCGAAGACCCTAAATTAGCAAGTTGAATATTATCAGGAACATTATTAAATTTTGATTCTTCTCTTTCCTCTGTCCAATAATACGAATGTTTATAAATAAAATTCAATACAAAAAGAAGAATTATAAACGGCAGAACAACAGATAAAACTTTTATAAGAAATCTTTTCATTGTAACAAAATCACTCCTCTAACAGTCCGGCATTCTTCAAATCCTGCACAATCTGGGCTGTGAACTTTTTTGCTCCATATATGTTAAGATGTGCAACATCCCCGAACAGAGTACTATCATTAGCATATTCTCTGCTTCTTGAGTAATCAAGATAGAGCAATGAGGAATACTTTTTTTGTAATTCATCTGTAAAATTACAAAAAGTATCAAAAAACCCCGCCTGTGAATATAAATTGTTTAAAACATCTATCTGCGGAATACTTACTATAATAGGAACAATATCCTTTTTATAGCAAAAATCTATTATTCTAGACATCATTTCTATATTATATTCAAAACCTTTTTTTCCTTGTTCTGCTTCATTTTTTTCTGTCCATGACAAAAATGTTTCTTTACTCTGTATAGCAAGATCATTTTCAGAAATAGGTATTTTTTGGGAAATGAGTATAGGAGAATTTGCTTCTGTCATACAAAGTTTTTTCCAAATTTCTTTTGTATAAAAAACAGGTAAAACTTCTACCTTCAGCCAATCTTTTATATTCCAATCAGGAAAATTACCTCTGTCCAAAATACCATAATAATTTTGGCAAACATCTTTTTCTATACGTGTAATGTCAAAATATGCAATTGGAATAATCAATACAGCACCTGGAGCTAATTGATCAGCATACTGTTTTAATACATAATAATTGTATTTATTATGTTGCCAAGGCAGTGCAAAATTAAAGCATTTGTACTCGGGGAAATCGTCATAATTAAAGCTGCAATGTCCCTGAGAAGAACCTAAATTTGCAAGCTCAATCTCATTGGGTACATTTAAAAATTTCGACTGCACACGCTGAGTTTTCCAGTAAAAGGATTTTTTGTATGCGTAATTTATTACAAATAACAGCAAGACAAATGGAAGAATTATTAATACAATTTTTGTTAAAAATCTTTTCATTAATTATAAAAACTAAAACTGAAAATAAATGAATTCCTGTGCTTCAAATAGACCTGCATCAACCATATAATAAAAAACAAATGCAAAAACAGCATAATACAAACTCCATCTTACAAGCAGCGGCTTTTCTCTTATAAGTTGACAACCAGTCTTGTTTCTTGCAACAAGTGATACCACTGTGATAACAGCAATAAATAATATGAAAGATGCAAGAGTCCTTTTGTAAAAACCCAGAGTATACGGTCTGAAAAATCCCTCTCCAAATCCTATAGTACCATTCAAAAGCCCTGTTACAGACAGAACAATCTCTTTAGGAAACAAGAATAATTTTTGCACTGCGAGCAATGCATCTGCCGTTGTAGAAGCCCTGAAAAAAATCCATGCAAAGCAAACCAATACAAACGTAAATGCAGTCTGGATAAACTGCCACCATCGTTTAGTCTTACCATCTTCTGATATAATGCTGGCTTTGCTTAGCAAAGCTATACGAAACGGTTTTGTTATTACACCGATAACCTGATACAAGCCGTGTATCGCACCCCACAGAACAAAGTGGAATGCAGCACCGTGCCACAAACCGCTTATCAAGAATGTAACAAAAAGATTAAAACATCGTCGCAATGTGCTGCAGCGACTGCCACCAAGCGGAATATACACATAATCCTTGAACCAAGTTGAAAGCGAAATGTGCCATCGTCTCCAGAATTCGGCAATGCTTTTAGAAAAATACGGACGTTCAAAGTTCCGCATAAGTTTGAATCCAAGAACTTGCGCCGCACCAATCGCAATATCCGAATAGCCGGAGAAATCACACAAAATCTGGAATGCAAAAAATACTGTTGCAATTGCAATCGCTGTTCCCGAGGAACCTGCAATGTCGGCATAAACAAGATCCGTATACCGGGCAAGCTGCCCTGCTACAACAACTTTCTTGAACATACCATAAGCCATCAGCTTTAAGCCGTCTGTCACTCTGTCATAATCGAAAGAATGGTCAACCTTAAATTGTGGAAGCAGATTGCCTGAACGTTCGATAGGACCGGCAACAAGCTGCGGGAAAAAAGTAACAAAAAGAGCATATGTTATAAAGCTGTGCTCAGCCTTTACAGTTCCACGGTATACATCAATCGAATAACCGAGAGCCTGAAAAGTATAAAAGCTTATTCCTACCGGAAGCAGTACGGAAAACGCAGGAAGTTTTGCCTGCATTCCGATTTTGGAACAAATAAACTGAACAGTATCAGTAAAGAATCCGTAATATTTAAAAAAGAACAGTATCAGAAGGTTTATTACTAAAGAAGCCGTTAAAATCATCTTCTTTTTATGAACTGACTCAGAGGCTTTTTCCATTAAAAGACCGCTTGTCCAGGTGATAACGACAGATGTTAAAATCAAAAGCAGATAAGTCGGATTCCAGCATGCATAAAAGAAAAGGCTTGCGACAAGCAGCAGAAAGCGGCTGATAAGATTATTACGAATTTTGTGAGTACATACAAAATAAAGAACCGCTACAATCGCAAAAAACACATAAAACTGTACACTGTTAAAAAGCATATTATTATATCTCCATCAGTCGTCTATGCAAATAAACCTGTGAATGCTTTCAAGATTCCGGGGTTCTTTGTTTATAAATGAATTATAATCCTTTGCAATATGTCCAAAATCAATAGCTTGATATCCAGCGGAAAACAAATCCCATGCGATAAGCTTTGCAGTAGGACCAAGAATTACAATTATCAGCTTGTCTTTTGATATGGCTTTTGCCTTTGCAAGAATCTCATCATATTGGTCAAACGCATTTTCTGTCGGTGCATACAGGTATTCTACCGACTTAGCACAATCAAAAATATTATAGCTGATATTGTTAAAACTCCGCTCCCCGCAAATTATCACAATATCACGGTTTTTCCAAATTTCTTTGATATGCTCAAAATATGAAGTAAAATCATACTCCTTAAAAGTGTTATAAAGATGGCTCATAGCAGTAGCAAGATATTCATAATTTTCTGAACAAAATGAAACAAGCTTTTCTTCGTTCAGCATTATATAATCTTCAAAGAATTTTGGAAAAATTAAATTGTTCCAGTCTGAAAAATCGTAATACTCCCGCCCTATCGCTATTTTGATGTTTCGTTCATTAGCAGAAGGCTCAAAACAACTCATCAGAATCTCTCTCAAACGTTTTGATAACAGCGGATTGTATTTTTGATATGGGATATCGCCACCGTTTATGATATTAAACTCTCCATCACCGAACCGGCACAATGAACATCTGTTTTTTATTATGTACTCAATTGAGTCTTCGTAATTCAAAATATTCGCTTTTAATGAAACAAGCTTATGCTGTTGCATTTCTTTGAACAAGCGTATTTTTCTTGTTTCTGGAATATATCCAATATTTGCCCATTCGCTCGTACTTTTTAAATCCCACAAATTATTTTTGCATAAAAATTTCAAGTTTTTGAATAAAGTTTTTAAGAACAAAAAAATCTCCTTATTTTGTTAATAAATATTGTAGTATTAGTTCAAAAAAAGCAAGGCTATCATTAATTAACATGAAACAATCGGAATTTATCATTACAATATTCCAACTCGAATTGTCTTCCAGATATTTCAATAAAAGTATCAGCTACACTTTCATCCGTAAGTATATTCTTTCGTTCTACATCTACCGGTATCTCAAAATTGTGAAGATAATAATCTGCTTTATCTGAATCAGCTATAATATGCTTAGTGTATAAATAAAGTTCTGTAGGACTTCTGAAAATAAAAGTTCTATCTTCAGGAATATTTTTGTTAATATATTCCCAAATATCCTGTGCTTCAACAGAATATGAATGCCCATTCTTCTTGATTGCATCTTTAAAATTCTCTGTATAAAACGGAAAAATTGAAACTGTAAACATTGCACAAAACATTATCACTGAAAATTTTCCTATAATTGTTAATACTGTTGCAGCTTTTTCGTTAAAACAGTCTTTTATGGATTTTGCTCCGTATGCACAAAATACTGCAAGCGAAATATAAAGCGGCATATAAAAGCGAAAATCACAAAATGCTTTCCAAAGACAATAAATTATTGTATTACCAATAGTAAAAATTATAATAATTGCAAGCTTTTTCCAATTTTTTATTATCCCGTACAAAGCCAATAATAATGACAAATAAAATGATGTTTTACTCAATTCATTAAATTGATGAAAAACCTCATTCCATGCAGAACTATAAAATCTGTACATAAAATGAAAATGAGAAAAATTTTCCAAAATAACTTTAAAAGATAAGTTATCCAGATAAAAAGAATCGTATCTTGGCAAAGTAGGATATATAATAGTTTGTATTACTACAAAAGCTATAAATACTATATACGGAACTAGATGTAGTTTCCAATCAATTTTGTAATAACCATTAACCAATACACCAAAAAATTTTGAATTGTGTAAAAATTTTGATATGCAGATTAAAATCTGCATGGAAAAAAGCGTAAGAAAACAAACCAATCCATTCATACGGCATTCATATGCTATAAAAAAACAAAAACCTAATAAAACTGCTTTTAAATATTTCTTTTTTGATTCACTGAAATATATATTATATATCAAAACAATACTAAACAATGACAATACCATACAGGGAGTATCTGACATTGTATGGTTCTGCCAGTTTGAAAGTGTGAAGTTCAGGCAAAAAAGACATGAAACAAATAAAGAAATCGAAATATCTTTTATAAGCCAAAATAAAAAATTGAAGAAGATTACGACAAAAATTGCATACAAAAGAACATTTACAAATTTAATCGCATAATAATTCATACCAAAAATCTTATATGGAATTGCAATTAAACTTGGATATCCGATTGCATATCTTATACAAAGGTCAGGATTTGACATACGTGTAAAATCAGTTTTATAAGTATTCTCTGCCATTGCTTTTGCAATAGCAACATAGGCCGGATCGTCCAATCCATAAACAATACCGTCATACAGAACAACTGTTTGTACTAATAATGAGATTACAAAAAGAAGTAATGATATTAATATCATTGTTTTTTTTAAGTCAAATTTTTCTGATTTTGTGTATTTATAACAAACGGAAGACGCCAGCCAATAGAAAGCAAAACTTGAGGTTGTCACTAAAGTATATAAAAGAATTGTATTCCAGAATTCGTAGTTCAAGTTTTTGTGTAATGCAAATTCTGCCAAATTTATAATATTTGTCCTACAAATCGGCAGCATTAGTAAACATGAAATTAATAAAATAAAACTCAAAAGTACATAAAAATGTTTTTTGAATTTATTTTCTGTTCTTAATAATTCAAGCATATTATTTTCCTTCAATCTTATTATTTCTCTCCGGGAAAACTAAAATCCGTCGCAACAAAAAGTTTCCGAAAAAGCCAGCGACAGCTGCAATTGTCTTTGCCCAGCCGGAAGCCATTCCTGCAGAAACAAGGCCGTATGTGACAATAAAGTCAAGCCCGCCCATGACAGCAAGAGTGATGATGTAGGCAAAGAATTCACCGATGCCGCTCCACCGGGCCTTGTGGCGGAACAATATCGAAATGCACAGCAGATAGTTGACCAGTGCAGAAACGATGAATGCAGAAACGACAGACGGCGTGAAAGCAATTCCGCATTTCTTTAGAATGAGAAATGTTATAATGTTGCAGATTGCACTGAAAGTTCCTATGAAGAAATAAAGGATAAGTTGCATCGGCAAAGGCGCGGTGCTGGCGCTGTAGTGCATGATGCAATAGAGCGCACGCACGCCGTCCTTCCAGTTTATTTTCTTGCCTTCCTCAACCGTACGAGGGTTGTAGTGGATTGCACATTCATACACGCGGTAGCCGCCCCTAGCGACAGCAGCAGTTACTTCCGGCTCAAAACCGAAGCGGTTCTCTTTCAGGTTGGGCGCGATTTCCTGTATTACTTCTCGGCGGAAAAGCTTATAGCATGTCTCCATGTCAGTTATGTCAAGGTTCGTGAACATATTGCTGAAAGCCGTGAGCGACTTGTTCATTTTGGTGTGCCACCAGTAAAGCACACGGCGTGTATCCGGCAGAAGGTAGCGGCTGCCGTATACTACATCAGCCCTGCCGTCAAGAAGCGGCTCAAGCATTGTAAGGTAGTCTTCCGGATTATATTCCATGTCGGCATCCTGAATGCCGACAAAATCGCCTGTTGCCTTGAGAAAACCGGTGCGGAGGGCCGCACCTTTTCCCATGTTCTTCTCGTGGCTGAAATATTTTACTGTATTTGGAAATTGTTGAACCAAGTTGCGTGCGGCAGTGTCGCTGTTGTCGGTAGAACAGTCATTAACGATAACAAGTTCAAGTGAAAGTATATCAGAAATCAGCGATAAGCATCTTTCAACGATGTTGGCGAGCGTCTTTTCTTCATTATAGCATGGAATTATAAGGCTCAGTTTGTGCATAATAATAAACCAATGATATAAATTGTATAACAAAACTTGTACATTATCCAGACCTCAATAGATTTTATTTAAAAATCGAATCTAGCGAAAAACACTAAATTCTGTTATAATATCAACAATGTCAGATTTGAATTTTATACTTATTGTAAAGAATCTACCAAGCATTATATTCCCAAAAGCTGTACATATTTGAGGAAAGGATACTTATTTTGTTGAAAAAAAGAATATTATATTGTATATTTTTATTATCGATTTTTTAAATAATATCTCTATGTGTAATTATTTAAATAAATCTTTATTCAATAAAAATGCAGGTAATTATGAAATCAAAAATAGATTTGGATAAAAGTATAATATTAATCTCACTTTTGTATATTATTTTACCAATAATAATTTTCTGCTATGGTTGGCTTAAAATATACATTGCAATACCAGCATCAATTGTATTTTTTTATGTGGCATACAAAGCATTTATTAATATAACGAAAGAGTCAGTTAAAATTATAAAGTGTGATAATATAAAATTTTGGATAATTTCCGGTGTTGTAATCGGTTTTTGGGTATATTTATCTGGTATTGGTGGAGGAACATACCAAAATGGAGATTTTTGGGTAAGAAACCCAATGTACCGGGATCTTTGTGATTATTCTTGGCCAGTAGTCTTTGATTTAAAGAATCAATCATTATTTGTACAGCAAATTCTAGGAACATCTGACAAAGTAGTATTTTCATACTATTTTTCTTGGTGGCTTTTGCCTGCTTTCCTATCAAAATGTTTTTTGCTTGGAGAAATTGGAAGAAATAATTTACTCTTTATTTACTCAGTAATTGGAGTTTTTTGTGTTTTCTATAATATGGTAAGATACGAGAAAAAGATATCATATATAATTTTATCTGTATTTATTTTTTTTAGTGGGTTAGATTTCCTCGGATTATTCCTGAAAAATGCAAAAATCCCTGTAATAACAACAGAGCATATAGAATGGTGGTCATCATATTTTCAACTTTCATCAAATACAACTTTGTTATTCTGGGTATTTAATCAAGCAATACCTACTTGGCTTATTACAATTTTATTTATGCAGATGGATACAAAAAATAGTATAGGTCTTTCTGCTTTAAGCTTTGCGTATTCGCCGTGGGCAACATTAGGTGCAGTTCCTTTAGCAATAGGTAAAAATATTGGTCAAAATCAAGAAAAGAAATGTTTTAGAAATCTTTTTTCTATCCAAAACATATTAGCAAGTATAACAATGTTAATCATCTACGGATTATTTTATACTTGTGGTAAAGGCGGTGAAAGCAGCAGTGAAACTACAGGTTTTATTTTTTCTTTGCACTTTCCTGCATCAAAAGTGCTTATAAATCTCATAGTATTTCTTTTTTGTGAAATTATTATTTTTTATATTGTTATGGGGAAATCAATACAATATAAAAAATTTTATATAATCAGCCTTCTTGAATTTATCATTTTTCCATTATTTAAAGTTATACAATATAGTTGGTTGATTCGAGGTCTTATTCCAGCATCATTTATTCTTATGATGTATTGTATAGATTTTTTACTAAATGATGAAAAAACAAAACAGCATGAAATTAGGAAAAGAATACTTGTGGTTGTTTTGATAATTGGATCTTTTACACCTCTTTCAGAATTGTTACGATCTACTTCAAAAACAATGCAATATGGAACTGACAGAAATGAAATTGTGTATTCATTTGGAAATATTAAATTTGAAAATGAACGTACAATAAAAGCTATACAAGATCAATATATAAAATATGATTACATGAATTCATTATTTTTTAGATATTTAGCTAAAAATTCTAATTCTGATAAACAATTGGAATAAGTATATGGAAAAGCTTTTACGATGCTAATTATGTGAAAAATAATTAATATAATGTGCTTAAGTCAGCTCTTATTTTAACCTACAAATAAATTTTATAATAGCTGGGTTTTTAAAACACCAATTATCTGTGTTAACTTCATCACTCCTATAATATCCAAATTTTTTCAATACATTTATAATTTGATCGGTTGGTTCTGATTGACATAAAATATAAATAGATTCAAAAGATTTATCCATAAGATTATTTTCAAATTCTTCTTCTGAATAACTTTTTAACAAACAAATCTGATTAATTGAATCAGCTTCTTTATCGTGTGTCATATAAAAAGCAAATGTCGATACATTTATTGGTTCAACGAATATACATTTATTAGGTTGATTTATATTTTTCAAATATTCATATGCTTCACGCACATAACATTTTTTATAATGAGGTAATAAGGCATTGTCTAGTCTTGTAATGCATAAAAAAAGTACACAAATTACAAACAGCAAATTTATAGTTTTTGTGAGCATTCCCTTGTTATCTAATTGTCTGAATAAAATTTCAAGTGAATATAAAAAGAAAAGAGCAAGTAATGAACAGAATGACATACCCCATCTGTTACCAAATCCCTCTGAATAATATATTTTATAAATATTATATCTGACAGCAAGATAGTAAGATGTCCAGGCAAATAATGTTGCAGCTAAGATTGCATAAAAAATATAAAAATTTGATTTTTTTCTTGAACAAATAGTAAACACTAAAGAAATTGAAAAAATAAAACATAATAGAACAGTAAGATATCTTCCAAAAAACCAGGATCCCGTATCTATAAAACTAACAATATAATCTAAAAAAATATTTCTATTAAAAATATTATAACTATGATCATTAGATGTTATATAACCAAGTACCTGTCTTCTAATAAAAAAGAAAAATAAAGGTAATACAAAAACTACTACACACAAAAAAGCACAAAATAGAAATAATAAAATGTTTTTCTTTTTTACTTCATCTTTTTTATTAATAAAAGCTCTGAAAAACAGTATAATGCCTGTACCCAAAATAATAAAGCATGCCCCATACTGGCTGTAAATAGATAATACAGCAAAAACAAAATATAAAATTACATTTTTACATGAATAGTTTTGTAATGATCTGTAGAAAAATAAAATCATCCAACAAATAAAACAGAAAAGGCAGGTGTATTCGGCAGCTTCCTGAGCATAATATATAAAATTCTGTCCCATTCCAAAAATGAATGTAATAATACAGCTCGGTATTATTTCAAAAAATTCTCTGCAAAGAATAAAAAATGCTATATCTCCTACAATAAAACATATTGTACCAAAAAATTTGAACCAAAATTCCGTATCTAATATTTTTAGCCATAAAAACATTAAAAAATTATATAAAGGTGGTTGAATAGTAGAGCAGATGCGTTCATACATATTTGGTTTTAAAATATCATATGTAACACCAGAAATATTCTTTGAAACCCAATACTCAATGCCTTCATCCGACCAGATAGATGATTCTGTACATTTGAATATATAAAAAAACAATAATGATCCAAAAAGAAATATTATACTTCCATATTCAACAAATTTATTGTTATTGTTATTGTAATAATATATAAAATAAAAGGTTAAGATTATCAGAGAAAAAGATATTATATATATTCTTTGTATCCAAACTTTTGGATCAGCCAACGAATCACCTTTTAATTCTGTTATTACCCTAATTAATATATTTTGAAAATAAGGAATTAAAAGTAATATTGCACCAAACAAAGTAAAAATAGATACAATTGTTACAAATTTTTCCTTTGCCTTTTCATCCATTTTTATCATGTTCATATTTCATTCCTTTTTTGAGTTTTCTAAAATCCCAAAGTGATTTCCATCCGATTTTTATGATTTTGGAAATGTTTATTGAATTGACACCACCTTGCCGTGGCTTAAAAGAAATCTTATTGAAAGTTATCTTTTCGTTGTAATACGAAAAATAAGTCGTAATCATGATATTCGGAATGTTATAATCTGGTGAAAGCCGGTAGAGATATTTTTTCAAGATTTCTGTATTCATAAGTCTGAACGGAGCATTTGCATCAGGTATCTTTACACCAAAATATAGTTTGAGAAGCAGACATACAACTTTTTCTACAAAAGCACGGCTTTTGCCGTCTCCGCGGCTAATACGCATACCAAAAATACCGTCATATTTTGAACGGAGATTCCAGAAAGCTTCAAATTCATCTGGATTTGTCTGACCGTCTGAATCAGTCTGAAAAATCCAGTTTGCCCCACTTTTGATTGCATAATCATAAAGGGCAATTACTTTTTCTCCGTGATATTTTCCTGTATTACTTAAAACCATAATTTTGGAAAATTCTTTCTGTAAGTAAGTAAGAATCTCGTGTGTTTTGTCAGTACTTCCACTATCAGCTATAACTATTCGTGATAATTCGTCTTTTCCTTTAAGAATCGCATACCAGGATTTTACAACATATTCAATATTGTCTTCCTCGTTATATGCCGGAAGAACTATATATAAAATATCACTCATTTTTCTGTTTCCATAATTGTTTCAAAATCATTCATAGCTTTTTCAATTACATCATCCATATCGTAATATTTGTATTCTGCAAGTCGTCCACCAAAAATCACTTTTTTTGCCTTTGTTGTGGCAAGATTTGCATATTTTTTATAAAGCAGTGTATTTTTGCCATCATTGATGGGATAAAATGGCTCAGCACCATCAATCCATTCAGATGGATATTCTTTTGTAACAACTGTTTTATTGTTATGGTAAGACGGATTTTCAGGTTCGAAATGTTTGTGTTCTATAATTCGGGTAAAAGGCTGTTCATGGCTTGTATAATTCACAACCGCATTACCTTGAAAATTTTGAGTATCAAGGATTTCTGTTTCAAAACGGACAGTACGGTAATCAAGTTTTCCAAAACAATAATCGAAAAACTCATCAATCTTCCCGGTAAAAACGATTCTTTCTGCCATACTCTCCCATTTTTCACGGTCAAAAAAGAAATCCATGTTAGTGACAGTTTCAATACCTTCAAGCAGGCTTTCAATAAGTCTGTTGTAACCTCCAACAGGTATTCCCTGAAAAGAATCGTTAAAATAGTTGTTATCAAAGGTAAATCGAACAGGGAGTCGTTTAATTATAAATGGAGGTAGTTCTGTACAAGCTCTGCCCCATTGCTTTTCGGTATATTCTTTGACAAGAATTTCATAGATATCTCGTCCTACCAGAGTTATTGCTTGTTCTTCCAGATTTTTTGGAGAAATATTGTTTAAATAAGCTTTTTGTTCTTCAATTTTTGCCTGAGCCTGTTGTGGAGTTGTACAACCCCATAAAGCATAAAAAGTATTCATATTAAAAGGCAGGTTATAAAGTTTACCATTATAATTTGCTAAAGGAGAATTTGTATAACGGTTAAAAACGACAAATTGATTTACAAAATCCCAGACTTTTTTATTTGATGTATGAAAGATGTGAGCACCGTAAGAGTGGACATTAATTCCTTCTATTAAATCGCAGTGAATGTTACCTCCAAGATGATTCCGTTTTTCAATTACAATACATTTCATGCCTTGTTGTTTTGCAAAATAAGCTATTGTTGCCCCATAAAGACCGGAACCAACTATCAAGAAATCAAATTTGTGTTTTTTTTCCATACTTATTAATGACTAGAAACAATATCCAAATAAAATTACATTATTATACTTCTTTTTTTTTATTAAGTCAAAATTGAAAATGCGCAATTAATTACAGCATTATATGGTGGAACTATCTTTAAATTTTGATTAATTTATTTTTCATGGATTTGTTCTAATATCTCTTTAGTAATGATTTTATAAACAAACGGATCACCATGATATCCATCTGAAAAATTATATGATGTTATTTCTGGATTATTCATTTCTGTATAATCAAATAATGGATAATTATATTTATTTACACATGTAGTTAAAACTTTATTTATCTTATTTAAATATTGATAGTTACCATTTGTTTTCATTTCAAGAAGAACATCAGGAGAAAATGGTGCCAAAAACACATATAATTTTATTTTATTATCTTTACAAAATTTCAACAAATACTCTAATTGATTAATCGTATTTACGTTAATGTCATTACCATTGATATATCTACTATCTAAGTAGGTATTTTCTTTTATTGAATTTAATAGTCTTTTATGATCATCTTCTAAATATATAGATTTTTTCAATTTAAAAAAATTATAATCATAACCTGTACCCAAAAAACTTCTTCCAGTATTTCTCATCTTTGCAGAAACACCAATGTTTTTACTTTCTATCATTTTGGTATTTATTTTCCCAAGAAGCAAATCATCAACTATTTTTCTATATGCATATGGAGTAATATGTTGTTTTTTGTTAGCAAAACTTAAATAATTACAAATTTCATCAGAATAATCTTTAGAATCACAATTAAAATTATTATTAAAAAACCATTGTTCCAAACCTAAGAGCAAATCTTTAGGGCAATATCCATTCTTTTGTAATTCCATAAGATATTGCAAATAGAATTTAACAGAAATAGCATTTATATTTGCATTGTAACAAGATTCGGAAAAGTCTTCACATTTAAAATTGGCAACACGTGAGGCTCCTAAAATTAAAAATTCAGGTTTTTCTTGTAAAATATAATAAAAACTAGTTGTTTGTATATCATTACTATAAGCTTTACCCAATTTTATCTCTCTATCTTTATTTTGCAATACAAACGAATCTTTAATCGAAAGATGTTCTAATCCAATATAATAAATAAAAGCAGGAATCGGTATGAAGAAAAACAACGGAATACAATATTTTAAAAGTTTTTTATAAAAATCAAACATAAATTTCCCTTAAAACTTATAATAAATAAAAGAAGCATAATCACGTTCTCGTATAATCAAAGCACTTATACATAATATTATTAAAGAATAAACAATGTATTTAATAAATTTAGGACATTTGTTATAAAAATCCTTAATCAATTTATCTGATTCTGGTTTTACATATCGTAATTGCTCATATCCAAGAATAATAATCGAAAAAAGCACTGGTAAAATAAGTTTTCCTAAGTTAAGTGGAATGGAATAATATGAGTTTTCTGAAATGAATAAATTTCTTATGATTGTAATTCCTTTAGGAAAGCCACCTGTCCAGAAAAATGAATAACCTAAACAAACTAAGATATATGTTCTGATTATTTGAAACAAGGACCATAATGGATTATTTTTCAAAAATGGCAGTTTTTTATAAAAGTCTTTCACTAAAGGTTTTATTATTGTAGAAAAAATCATAAAAGAACCATGAAATAACCCATAAAAAATAAATCCAAAAGAAGCTCCGTGCCATAAACCAACAGTAAACCAAAAAACAAACAATGCGATACAAGTCGGTATCGTTTTTTTCAGATACTTATTCCAATCTAGTAAATCAGAAATTTTTTGAATAAACTTTGTTCTTAAAAATGGATAAAATAAATAGCTTTTAAACCATTCACCTAAAGTAATATGCCAACGGCGCCAAAATTCTGTAATTGATTTTGAAAAATACGGTGCATTAAAATTTTCAGGCAATTTAATACCTAACATCTTTGAACAACCTATAACAATATCCGTATAACCGGAAAAATCAAAATATAATTGCAATGAAAATAATATCAAGGAAATAAATACTGTTATCCCAGTATTTGTTAACGCAATGTCAGGGGTTATCACAGATCCAATAGCATCTGCAATACAGAGTTTTTTAAAATACCCAAAAGCAATTCGTTTTAAACCTGAAATAGCGGAGCTTATTTCAAATTTATATCCAATATATAATTGATTTGCAACTTCATTATGTTTAACAATAGGACCAGATGTTATATATCCAAAAAACGAAATATACAATAAATGTTTTAGAAAATTTTTCTCCAAATGTGTATCATTTTGCTGTACATCAATGCAATAACTCAAACTTATAAAAGTCCAAAATGAAATACCTACAGGCATCAGTGGTAATAAAAAGTTTAACTGAGGAATCCTCATATTAATTTTTATAAGAGAAAAAACAATATTCAAGCTGTCTGAAAAGAAAGCAGCGTATTTAAACAAAACAAGCGGAAATAATGTTAGCAAGAACAAGCACCAGAATAAAAACTTCTTTTTATGAAATATAGCTGCTAAATATGAAATAATAGATACTAAAAGTAATATAAACAACATTTTTATAGAAATTAATCCATAAAAACATAAACTTGCAGCTAATAATACATACCACTGCTTTTTTACAGGAACCAAATAATAAATATTAAATGCTATAAAAAAAAATAAAACGAAACTAATACCTGTGAGAGTCATTATAATTATCCTATTTTGCCTATTTCTCCAATAATTCAATAATACCGGTATTTGTCGATATTAAAAAACACACTTGTTTAGAACCATCATTTATGCAAGGTGCAACTTTAGGCTCATTGATCACTGCATATCCATTTTCAGAAAGCTTTTTAATATCTTTATCGAAGTTTTCTGATTCATAGCAAAAATGATATGGTGTATTCTTGTAGTGCTTCAAAAGTGGATAAAGAGGCGAATCTTTTCCGACAGGTTCAATCAGTTCAACTCTGTAGCCATTATTAATCAAAAAAGAAATATTCACTTTTCTGATATGGTCAAATTTTGCTTCTTTTTCGATTTCAAAACCAAGACCTAAAAATTCAGATTCTGATTTTTTGAGATTCTTGGTTAGAAATCCAACGTGATGTATTATCATTATTTCACACGTTCCAGAATGATATTTACCATCTCGCCGACATTCTTCATTTTCTGAGTTTCACCCATGCTGAATTTGATGCCGAATTCTTTTTCGACCGCAACGACAAGGTTGATGTGGCTCAGAGAATCCCAATCTTCGATATCATCAGCATTTGTCGTTTCTGTTACCGTAATGTCTTCATCATCGAATACATCGCGGAAAACCTCATTAAGCTTTTCAAAAACTTCTTCCCGTGTCATAAAAACTCCTATTTTGTTAGTATCATTGCCATATCAATTGCAAATTTCTTTTTCTCTGCTTTTTCTAAAGGAACATTACCTGCAGTTGCAAGAATGAATTTTTCAATTCCAAAACCTGCATTTTCTAGCAAGTTTAAAACTTCCTCCTTGGTTGAAAAAAGATATATGTGATCAATAGCCGGAGCATTTATTACTGTTGTAATAAATGCTTTTCCACCATCTTTTAGCATTTCGTATATTCGCTTGAGCATTGCAGAAGGATTTTCAACATGCTCCAAAACTTCGCCCATAACTATGCAATCATATTTTTCTTCTTCACCATAATCAAAAAAATTTTTGCATTCAACTTTACATTTATCAATTAAACCTGAATATGCCAAATAGTCATTACAAAGGTTTACGGATGTTTGACTCAAATCACAAGCTTTGTATTTTGTAAAATTTCCTCTTTCTATAGCTTTTACAAGAAATTGCCCGCTACCTGGACCGATTTCAAAATATTTTCCCCCCCCGTTGCTTAATTTCTGCACATTCTCTTGGAAAAAACGTATCATTTTCAGATGTGGAATCATAATGTAGTCAGAGATAGCCAAACCAATCATATATTTCTGCATATAATCACGGTTTCCATACACGGAATTTCCGATTTCCTCATATTTACTGAAACGGTATTTACCATTTGAAATAAAATAATAGGTTTCTTCTCTAAACATATTTATTAAAAAAAGATAAGCTTCCACCAACTCGTCAATTGTATTCTTCTTCTGTTGGACACAAAACTGTAAAAAATGTTCCAAATTTTCTTTTTCGTCGATCAGGGGTTCATCTTTCTCCAAAGCTTTCCTTTGAAATGGGTCTCGCTCTCCAATTTTGAAAATAAACTGATTTACCAATTCACCCATAGAATTCTCCATAATTCACACTATTCATTTACTTTGATATATCTGTTCAGATTCTGATACTTTTCTACAGCGCGTTCCCATGTAGTGTTGCCGGCTTCGTCCTCGCTCGTCTTTTCAAAGCCGAACTGGGCGAAGAACTCTTTTACCATCTTGTTCTTGGCTGTTGGGTAGTAGTAGCCTTTGACAGTTTTGATTCCATGAGCTGCACATTCCGCCATCAGAGAATCCATCATTGACTGTTCCATGTCGCGCTTCAGGACACGGCAACTCATAAGCCATAAGTCTATATGAAAGATTGCGCTGTCTTTTTCATCAATATGACCAAACACAACTGAAACAACGCCGTTGTCGCCGAACTTATCTTCAAGCTTTCCGTACAGCGTGATGTAATTTGGAGCGTTAGCAACACGCTCGATATCTGCCTGAGTGCAGCGAAAAGTCGTGAGATTGAATTGATTGCTCTTGTTAGTAAGCTGAGCAATCCGGCTCATATAAATCGGCGCAAACGGCTTAATTTCTGCTTTCATTTTAAGCGAAAGCAGGTACTCTCCGTAATCTGCAAAGCTTGCCTGCTGCTTTGCGCGCTCGGCATTTGCCTTGTACATTTCATTGCGGCTCAAATCATCAGTAGAAAACTGCGTAACCTCAAAAAAGCCGCTCCGGTCAAGAATATTGATGTACTTTTCCGGCGCCGTCATTTCCGGTACGGCAACTTTTGCGCCTATTGAACCGACGATTTGCGAACGGACAATTTCACGCTCGGCAGGGTTGTCGTCAATAAAGACCATCGCGTCAGATCCGATATTCAGCTCATTTGCAGTTTCCAGAAGGTTTCTGTCCTTCGGGTTCCAGTTTGCCTTTATTACAATAAAATCATCAGGTTTTAAAATACTGTCAGGACGATTCAGGCCTGCAAGAGCATTTTCCTCGTCGTTTTTGGAATCAATAGTAAGAAGCACGCCCAAGTCTTTGTGCGCTTTCAGATAGCCTTGAAATTCTGAGTAAAGCTGACCGACAGAAGTTTCCTGCCCTATCTCGATATTCTCCGCGCCGTCATCGCCCACGATTCCGCCCCAGAGCGTGTTATCCAAATCGCAGACAACAGCCTTTTTGTTCTTGCCGTAGACAGACTTGATGATGTTCGCAAGGTTATAAGCAAATTCCGGGATTGCATCCATGCAGAGCGCATATTTGTACATGTGCCAGTAAAACGGGTCAGCCCACTTTTGAAGGCCGTAGCAGCTTGCAATATAATTTATGTCATTTATATAGAAGTTTTCGTGTGTCTGCGCGTATTCATAGAATTTCTGATTAAGGTGCGAAACAAAATTGAGATGCCCTCTATAATCCCAAGCATCGCGGTTGCCCAAAAGCCGGTAGAACGTCTGTTCAAAGTTGTTCTGGATTATCGGGCATTTGTAAGTTTCTGCTGCCTTTTGCCAGAGCGCTTCAAAATGAGCAAGCTGCGCTGATAGAAGCGTATCCACAGTTTCTCGTGAATCACGCATTGTAGGGAAATTCCTTATATTCCGTGTAGATGTGTGAATAAAAATGATGTCCGGCTTGAATTCTACAAGTTCAGCATTATCGAACATCACATCGTTCCAATACTGATCATATTCGCTTTCGTAAAACTCCGGCTGTATTCCGTTGTTCAGAAGGAAAAGCTCAAGCATGTCTCGTATGTCATGCGTAGTTGAGCCACCGAGGATTGCGATACGCTTTTCAAGAATTTTTGCGCCACCTGCTTTCGCCGCTTCAATTTCAGCCAGAAGCTCGCGCTTTATGGACTTTCTCTTTTTGAGAAGATATGCGCTGTCAAAAGGATATTCAAATTCTTTCATGATTATAAAGTGATAATATTTTTTTTCCTGCTTTATTAAATACTAAAATATTTGAAAGCAAAATTCAATAGATTAGACTTTTATCACCTGTACAATCGTTCCAAATTTCCAGCTTATTCTTAAAAAAAAACAGAGCCCCGGAATAACTACGGGACTCTGTTTTGAAAATCTTTACCTCCTCTATGATACCGTTACTTCAGAATCAATTGTTGCGGTAAAGTAGGTGTTTCCTGGCTTGGTAATAATACTTACATTGTAATTACCGGCTGCCAGACCTGCAGGAATTGGAACGTCAACCACGTTTGTACCCCTTCGGTTATAAACCGAAATACGGGTATTAGTGTTTTCATTTTCCATAAATATTCCCTGTGCATCATCTTCAATGTCAAATCGCAGATTATGGCCATGCAGACGCAGAACTTTACCTGCACTTACAGAAAGATTTTTACTCTCACTGGCATCATCATTCAGTACAGTAATACGGTAAAGCCGTGCTTCTCCTGTAATATCAGGCGGGAGCTGCTTGTATACAAGATTATCTTGTACATATTTACGGGTTTCTTCATTTGCATTGAACAAAAAGCCCAGTATGTTGTTTCCGGTTCCAAGCGTAAAACCGTCCTGAATATTTTCACAGGTTCCCGTGACATTCGCGCGGACAATACCAAACGGAAGCTCTATATTGTAGCCTTCGGCAAGGTGTTTTACTACAATTTTCCCTAATACGGAAAGCATACCAAGATAGTCAGCTTCCGTAAAGGAAGAGTTCCAGTCGGTCATTTCAAGCGCAAGCTTTTTAATGTTTAATGATTCTGAGCACGTACTTCTAAAGCAGAAGCCGTCTTTTGTTTCATCCGTTACAAGCGGATTTTTAACAGTTTTAATATTGAGCATATAGCCCTCCTATTTTGTTTTTTGAGTGATTATTTGACATAACAGTCAAAACTTTCTTTTGACAAGGAGAGCCATATGTGATATATTTTATTTATCTGAATTGAACGAGATTCACATATGTGGCTCTCCGACCGATTTATAAGCTTGTTAAGCAGGTGTTGGCGCACTTACTTTAACAGGCTTTTTTATTTGCATCCTATTTTCATACAACCTCCTTGAAGATTAAGTTTTTTTATTAAACGGGCTTTTATCCCTTCAAAAAGCCTTTTTCTCCTTTCAGACAATGCAACCTTAAGTTTTGTTCGTTGCCCATTTTCCGGTAAGATAAGAAATAATACCGCTTCGGAAAACAATATTGCTTCAGCTTCTGCATTTGGACTTTGCTCGGTATGATGCAGTTTTATATGAGCAAACTCATGAAGGATAATCTTCATTATTTCTTCCGCCACATTTTTGTTATCATTAAACGCAATCATACAGCAGGTTTTCCCTTTCTCTCTGTCAGGAAATACCAGGCAAAGGCCTTCATTCCATAAACTTAGTGAAACCTTATGAAGCTCCTTAAGATTGTCAGGGTCAAAGGTCGAGTAACCTTTAATTATAATGCCCTTACTCGAAATAACCTTCTTGTAATCAAAGGTATTTTCAGAATAACCTTCATCAATCAAAAACCGAGCAGCAATCAGTATTATTTCATTTATCCTCCAGTTTGGAAGCAAATAATGTGTTTCGCTCTGTTCATCACTATCTTCCTGCAAAGATAACCTCCTTTGTTCTTAGGTTTCCTGAGCATTTTTATACTCCTCCATAAGAATTGCAATCAGCTTTTTCTTTTGGTTCAAACTAAGATTGTCTTTACTTGAAGCAAGAAGTATTTCAAGCTGATCGTAACCATACCTGCTGTCATTACCAAGCAAGTAGTCACTTGTTGTGTGAAGTGTGTTTGCAATATTTGCAAGCACATCCGTCCTCGGTATGCGTCCGCTCGTCATATAACGGCTGAACGCTGCCTCTGTAATACCGCAAATCTCACAAAGTTTTTTTTGTGAATAGCGGTTCTCTCTCATTAATTCTTTTACTCTCCTGGAAAAAACAGTTTCTTTTGAATTTGTCATAAAAGCCCCCTCTTACAGACAGAAAACTGAACCCATATTTGTTTCTCCATTTTATAACGGCGAGAGTACAAATCCACCATTTGTATATTATATTATCATCCTATAGTTTTATTGTCAAGTAAATTATTCACCAATTATATAATTTTCTTAAAAGCCTTGTATAATTATCTTGTAAGGCTTTTAACAAAATATTTTCAGTCTTATATGAAAATGTTTTAAGCCTTGCAGCAAAATATTACCAGGCTGAAAAGATAATGTTTTCAGTCTATTAGGTAAATATTGTAATACTGTTGCGTTAACTTAATTATGGAAAGAGAGAAAATATCCAGTATAATTATTTCATTACCATTTTGTAAGTACATACAAAATAAAGAACAGATACAATCGCAAAAAACACATAAAACTGTACACTGTTAATCTGATAATTTCATATACAGAATTCCTTCATGCATTATTGTACAATCTTTTGCCGGGAAAAGTTGAATTTTAGATAAAACTTCATCAGGAGCGTGTTCTTGATTACCAAATTTTATTGGATACGATAAATATTCATAAAAATATGTTGGCAAGTTATAAGTTGCAGTGACAGTACTGCTATTTCCTGTACCTTCATAAGTAAAACCACATCTAACAGTTGATAAATTAGGATTATTCTCTATTCCACCAATAAAGACGACGGGTGTTTCTTTAGGGGTATACCCTTCAGTTTGTTCTATTCTGTCTATAACTCTTGTTACAATTGATAAAGTTGATTCACGTTCAAGATTTTTCTTAACATAAATTTGATTGGCATAAATTATATTATTAAATGATATTATTAAAAATGCCGTATAAAGAATAATTTTTATTATTTTTGATTTCAGATTAGAACATCTAATTAAGAAAAAAGCAAAAAGAGGAACCACACAAAAACTATATGTCATTAAATCATGTTCCATTCCTTGTGAAATAAAATAAACAAAATTATAACCGAATGGCAATAAAAGTAAAAGTAATACTAAAAGAATAATATTTACTTTTGAAAGTTTATTTTTAAAAGATTGGAATATAATTAAAGAAGTAGAAATCAAAATTATTATTATAATGGGAATAGATTTAAATTTGTCATATGTGAGAATAGTTACTGGTTTTAGTAGTCCTCGAATTGCATATTTATATGCTCCCAAAAAACATACGATAATATTCTTGAAGCTACCAAAATCTCCAACATTTGATAATCCGTTATAAGTATTTGCTGGTTTAATATGAAAAATATGTAGGCATAATTTGAAAAAACCAAAATAAATAATAAGTGAAGAAAGTATTATGGCTACATAGATTACTGATTTTTTAATGAATTTTTTAAAATCTTTGTTATTAATAATATCCTTAAATATATCAAACATCAATAAAACTACTCCAACTTGAAGATATGCCTGATATAATCCAAGAGAAGCTACAAAAAATATTATAGCAACAAATGAAAATTTAAGATTTTTTATAGCTACATAAGCTCCTGCAGTAGCAAAAAGAAGTGCAAGCATAAAGATGTCAGATTTATTAATATAAGTTGCATTTGTTAGAGTTAAAGTTGTTGAAGTCAGTAGAATTGAAATTGCTAATATTTTTTGAAATGGTTCTTTTATTTCAATAATTTCTATTATTAAAAAGGAAGCAATTATAGCATATATGAACTCAATAGTTCCTATTAACAACGGAGCAGAAATACATCCTCTAAAAAAAACATTGTATAATGGTTGTAGAAATCTTCCTATAGATATTTGCCAAAGCCCATCGTTTTGATAAATCATAAGGGAATCATGACTGTATGTTATATTCATAAAACAGTATGCATGACAAATAAAAAAAATTATTACGGATAACAATAAAACGATTTTATTTTGTTTAATATTATCTATGGGTAAGGTTAATGGATTTTTTTTCATAATTTATCCTCTTTAATAATAAAAATATGTTGTTGTTTTTACTTCCTCGAATATATAATTATAATGCGAAAAGAGAATAATATCCAGTATAATCATTTCGTTACTGTGCCCTGAATTATTGAACGAGTGTCATCTTTTGTTTGAAGAGCGTAACATTCGCTTTCTTCTTACATGCTCTTCAGCAAGAAAACTCCGTTGGTATGGAACTAACCTTCTGGGCGGAATCCCCTGTGAAGGTAATTTACATTCGTACTATTATTGTATTAAGTTTGTTTAATGATAAACAAGAAAAGTTTTGCGGAAAAGGCCAAAGTCTGATATAATATGCATTATGTCAGGCTTGACCTACACTCTCATAAACAAAGAAACTCCTCTCTGCGACTTTATAATCGAAGGCGAAGGTGAACTTGAACTTTGCAAAATTGTAAAGGAATACAATAGTCTGCCTTTTTGGTGTAAAGATATAGATACATGGACAGCAAACAGAAGTTCTGCAAAACACAGGGCACATGTCAATAAGATTCTTGAGATGTGCGGAGGAAAAACAAAAAGCGGTTTTATAGCACTCACCCACTGCCTTTCATTAACAGACACTCTTTGGGTAAAAAGCAACAATGAAAATGTCTGCTGGCATGATGCAAATCTTTATGAGAACAACTTTGATGAGGTAATTTCAAAGCTCTCTTTCGACGGAAACGGACTGTTCGGTATTCAAATGTCAACAACTTCACCAGAACTTACCACCGACGGAGCTTATGACAAATGCTGGCTTAACGAAAAAGACGGCATTCATCTTATAAAAACCGGAAGTGACGGAGCAAGAAATACTGGACTTGAACCCTATGGAGAAGTTCTTGCAAGTCAGGTTTTTGAAAAAATCTGCAAATCAGTAAAATATACTTTAAGAAAATATGACGGTAGAGTTGTTTCTGACTGTAAGATTTTTACTTCGATAGATTTTGGATATCGTCCGATTTCTTTATTCTATAAAGAAAAGTTAACCCTACCAAAACTTTTAGAAATTTATCGTGAATTCAACTGTGAAGACGACTTCCGCCGTATGATTGTTGCAGATTGCATAACACTTAACTGTGACCGTCACTTCGGTAACTTTGGCTTTATGGTAAACAACGAAACTTTTGAGCGCATTGTTTTAAATCCCTGCTTTGACTTTAATATGGCTTTTGTTCCGTTTGCAGAAGAAGGCTTTGACTTTGGCAAACCGGAACTCGATTTTGACGAATATCTTTCAAAACGCGGCCCTGTTATAGGAAGCGACTACGTTGCTCCGGCACGCGCAATTCTTACCCCTGAAATCAAAAAATGTGTTGAAGAAATCAGAGAAACAGATCTTATTGTTCAATGTGATGAAAAATTCACTGAGCATCGTTTAGTACAAATGAATATGATAAAAAATGTTCAGTGTGAGCGAATTTTGGGATTTGAAGCCGAGTGGGAATTTTAGACATAGGAACTTTTTTTCTCAAATTGCCATCGTGTGGATTATATAATTATTCAGAAAAACCAAAAAGAGCACATCCCTTTATTTCTGCTTTTACTGGGTTCATCCATGCCTGCCACATAATCAACGATTATTATTTTGGAATTATCTCTACCAATAGACATATTTACTACTTCATTTTTTCCAGATTTTAAAGAAATCTTAAAATCCCAGCATTTTCCAAATCCACATTTTAAATTTTCATCAAAGTGAAATTTCTTTATAATTGAATAAGTTTTTTACCTTCTTGATGCCATCTAGATTCATACTCTTTTTTACATATATATAAAAAGTTTGATTTATCTTTGAGTTGCGTTAAATCTACATCATTTTTTTTCATCGAAACAAATAAAGCAACAGAATATGCCTGACAATTTATTGATTTTGTATCATTAAACTCAATATCTGAAAAACAATCATATTTTAATAGTTGGTTTATCAAATTATCATTTTTTATCAACGCATTTATATATAACCAGTCGTAAAAGAAAGTTGGAGGAGTCGTCGGATAGTCTTTTCCATAGAATCTAAATTTTAGTAATTTTCCAGAAGTTTTTAATCTTTTATCTTGTTTTGCTTCTTTAGCAGAAACAGATAATAAATCGGCATATGGACCGCCGTGTTCGAAAACTTTACTTGCCTGAAATACGTTTTCAACTGTAAGAACCATTTTTGGTCTGATTGTTTCAAATTTGAGGTTAAATGCGCTTAATGCTATTCCAAGTTCATTATCGGATTTAGAAGAAACCTCTAAAAAGTTTTTTATTCCCTGTGTTTCTGCAGAAGCTTTCAACGAGTTTATCGACTTTCGTTTTTGAGTAAGTGAAAAACCAGGGAAGCATTCATAATCCAGTTTTTTTATTTCAACACCAACAACATGTTTTTTTGGTAAATAAACAGACTTCTTGGCCATAAGATAATCTCTAACTTCTAGGGATTGCATCGATTATTTTTTCAGGAGCGATATAGTTTGGTACTAATATTTCATATTTTTCTGCTTGATTTCTCCTTTTTTGCCCAATTGGTGTTCTCCAGTCTAAGCGAGCATAAACAGCTTCAAAGTCAAATACATCCAAATCCAAGTAATCATAGAAAAAAGCATCATTAGTAGTAGCAATTTTATCACAAAATAAAACACCTGACTGATCTAAAACATCTAGACTTATATGCAGTGTATATAATTTTTCTCCTAATTGTTCTTTTTCATAAAACATCGGGCACCAGTCCGTAAAAGAAAGATGAATATATTTGTCTAATCCAAGATTATTATCAATAGCTAGGGATGTCTCATCTCCACCCGTAGTTACACTTATATTCTTTGCCTTTAATTGCGAATAAGATGATAACCCTCTTTTTTGGATTAATTGTAAATTCTTTTCCGAAGTTAAGTGATAAACACAATTTTGAAACTTCGGATATTTTATAGGATTATTAAAGTCTTGCAACACACTAGTTGGTCGAATTCTTTTTAAACACTGCTTTGAAGTTCGAGGAATACTACTAGAATTAATATAAGATATCTCTTTACAATAGGGACATTCTACCGATTGAAGTCTCATATTACCAATGGTAATGATATTATTGACATAATATGATTTATAGCATTTATCACAATTTTTCTCAAAAAAACTCATTATTCGAATTTCCTCAAATAATATTTTATCATATTTAATTTGATTGTGGTAATATAAAACAGAAAATCATTAGAA
Source organism: Spirochaetota bacterium (assembly GCA_016285185.1). Classification (GTDB taxonomy): domain Bacteria; phylum Spirochaetota; class Spirochaetia; order Treponematales; family Treponemataceae; genus UBA1240. The sequence continues at coordinate 2,297 of JAEEQG010000148.1, read as the reverse complement.
TAAAAAACAACGTATTTTGCTATTTGTAGTGAAGACCTACTTTACCTATAAAAATAGTTTATCAAAAGATTGAACCAAAATATTAAGTTTTTTTCGCAGATTATTATGAACTGATAAAAACGGTTGAAAAAAGATGCTTTTATAATTATTATATTTTAATGTTGAAAATGTATGTGCTTTCGCCTTATGTATCGGAAAAAGTTTGGGGTTATGAAAACTGGATAGTATCAAACATTACGAACAAAGAATCAACATATACAATTGATGGCGAAACATACCCGATAAGCAAAATAACTGCAGGTAAATATCCTCTTCTTATAAAATTAATACAGACATATGAAAATCTTTCTCTTCAAGTTCATCCCGATGATGAGTATGCACTTAAGAATGAGGATTCTATTGGCAAAACTGAATGTTGGTATATTCTTGATGCCCAGCCAGGTACTCGGTTAATAACCGGATTAAAAAGCATCTATGATAACGAATCATTAAAAAAAGCCATAACTAACAATAAAATAGAAGACTTTCTGTTTGAAACTCCTGTAAAAAAAGGAGATTTGATCTTTATTCCTGCAGGAACAGTCCATGCAATAAAAGGCGGCATGCGTATTCTGGAAGTACAGCAGTCCTGTGACATCACATACAGGTTGTACGATTGGAAACGAGACAGGGAAGTTCATGTAAAAAAATGCCTTGATGTTATTCAACCCATACATTCCGTTCCGATAAAGGGTTTTAACAGTATTTTTTCCTGTGAATATTTTAGGATAGAAAAAATGAATATCAGCGGAAAGACAGAAATAGAAATCGATTCCAAAAACTTTACTGCACTCTTTGTTATTTCCGGAGATATTACATTAACGACTGCAGACCAGCAACTTTCTGCGAAAAAAGAATCACTTGTCTTTCTGTTTCCTAATATAGCTGTTTCCTGTGTATGTAATGGGAAAACCACAAAAGCTGAATTGATAGTAATAAAAGTCTCCTCTCACAGATAATAGTGAACATATACATTTGTTTCAACAGAGGGGAATTTTTATATCTGTAAATCCTTAATTTTTTTTGATTTTCCAGTATTTATATCTAAGACTTCCAAATCCCCAATAATTTTCCTACCTTGTTTAAGAGAAAGAAATGTTAAATTTCCTTTTTTATCTCTTGATTCTCTGAATTTTGCTTCGCGAAATGCTCTTTCCACAGATACTTCAGGTACGTTATTTTTTACATCTTTTCTAATAAAAAAAGCATTATGTCTACCACTGTTTAAACATACAAGTTTATAACCATTCTTTTTTGCAAGATCATCAAAGGCTCCTAAAGAAGCTCCCCAATATAAATTTGAATAATGAGCATTAGTTCGATAAAAATCTGATTTGTACGGTACAGAAACCTTTTCCTTTGCACCAAATATTGGATTGAACTCACAAATAATTATTCTTGGTTTTATACAATCAATTGCATCAAGTACCCAATAATCCATACCATCTATATCTATACTTAAAAGTCCTACATCACCTGTAAAACCACTTTCAGAAATTAATTGGTTAATATTCTCTTTCGTAATAAAAGCAGCCTTTGATTCGATTGTATATTTCCAGTATAAACTATTATTTCTTAATTTTTCCATAGCCTTAGAAGATCCATCCATACACAACCCTGTCCAATTATCATGCATAAGAAGAAATTTGGTATTACATTCTGAATAATCTTCTACTCCAAATTCTATAAATGTTTTGTTTTCTATTTCAACATGGTTTATAAGGTATTGGATAAGTCCATCCTCATTCCATTGTGAAAAAACCTGAAAACCGTAATCATCCCAAGTTTCAGGCGTGAAAGGATTTTTTTCTGAATTCCAAAAAATCCGCTTAATAGCTAATGTCATATCTCCAACATGCAATTGTTCCTGTTCTAAAGTATCATTTTTCTCACCCATTTCTAGTAAAAGTTCTCTAACGGATTGTTTTATGAGATTTTAAAAAAAATCTCTTATTTGATTTTTGATCATATATACCTCTGTTAAAAATAACTTCGTATTTTTTTTATTAAATATTCTTTAAATAAAATATCATAGCAAACACAAAAAAAAGTGAAGAGTTATCATAAAAATACAATATCAAATACTTAACATTTTGTACTTTATTATCGAAGGTGAATGATATGCACCTGAATAATGACACAAAAAATAAAAGAACTGAATGAAAAGGGACACACTATATTCAGTGTCTGCTCCCATACGGGAACAGTTATGATTTACTACTGCATTATACATGACACAGTAATAAAATCAACCGCTT
>JAEEQG010000147.1 GCA_016285185.1 Spirochaetota bacterium | reverse complement strand
TTCCGCGTACAAAAACACCTGTAAATCCGGCAATAAATCCTGACGCACTCAGCCTCTTTTTGGGGCTGCAATTTATAAAAACCGTTTTCATAAGCTTACTTTCTCCAGTTCGTCTTTTGAGACAATAAAAACAACTTCGTGTCCGGCAAATCCCTCATTCATCGCATTCCGCTCTACCATAAGGTTCCATGTCGCTTTTTCGCGCTCGGTTATGTCACCGTAGACTACAACTTTCAAATGATTGTGTCTGCCGTACCGCAGAGTATGATGCATATGACCGCCCCTAAGCGTACTCAAAGGCGTTGATGTACCTATACTCCGGTCAAGAAGATTTTTGACAGCCGGACTATGCCCGCCGTACCAGTTTTCTGTTATTACAATCCTGTTGTCACTCTGTCCGATTACTCTGCATATTTCCTGTAATGCATCCTTAAAATCACATTTAGCCGGATTTTTTGTCCAGCAGTGAAAACAACCCTTGCACGGAACGTATTTTCCATCCGCGTGAATCAGCAAATCCGCTGAATCTTTCAAAATTGTATTGTATTCTTCGCCCAAGTCGTGAATAAGTACCGTCATTCCGCTTTCTCCATAATCCAAATTATAAGCATTCCGTTTTATGTTCACAATCAGGATTCCGGTAAAATGCGTTTTTGCAGGGGTAAGATGCAAGTTTAATTGAAGTGGATTTTTCTTGAGTTTTGTAGTATCACTTACCTATGACAACAAAAGAAAAAGTTTTGCAAAGACTGGCGCAGGCACAGGGGCAGCCGGTTTCGGGAGAAACACTCGCCTCCGAATGCGGGGTGAGCCGGGCTGCAATCTGGAAAGCGGTCAGCACACTCAGAACAGAAGGCTGTCAAATTGAAGGAACGCCCAACGGCGGTTATGTTCTGGGTGACAATGATGTATTTACACAGGAGATTTTTGCAGAAACTTTTTCGACCTGTTTTCCCGAGTTTTCTAACTGCCATATAGAATGTTTCAAAGAGATTGATTCCACAAACACTTACGCAAAGCGTGTTCTTGCCGAATGCGGAAATCTGCGCAACGCAGACGGCTCGCTGACTCCTGCCGGAGAAAAATACAACCGTTCAATTTTTGTGGCGGAAAAACAAACTGCAGGCCGCGGCAGAATGGGGCGCACATTCGTTTCGCCGGACAAAACCGGAATCTACATATCCGTGATTTATGCACCTGCAGGCGGTATAAAAGACCCTGCAAGAATTACCGTATGTACAGCTGTTGCAGTGTGCCGAACACTTAAAAAGCTTTACGGCGGCTGTGGAGTACAGCCACAAATCAAGTGGATAAACGATATTTTTGCAGGTGGCAAAAAAATCTGCGGGATTCTTGCAGAAGGTGTTGCCAACTTTGAAAGCGGCATGATTGAATCTGCTGTAATCGGAATTGGCATAAACGTAAAAAGCAGCAGTGCCCTTTCCGGTAAACTTGCGGATATTGCAGGTTCTTTGGAAGAAGTAATGAAAGATAACACGAATGCACAAGTCTCACGCGCAAGGCTCGCGGCGGAAGTTGCGGGTCAGGTTTTCAGTATTTTGGAAGAAGATGCAGAAAGCAGTGCTGCCCACGCCAGAATAATCAGCGAATACAAAGAAGCTTCGTTTTTGCTTGGTCAAAAAATAACCGTGTTCCCGCTCATCGGCTATGATAAATCGAGCTACAAAGCAATCGCAACTGATATTGATGAAAATGCGGGACTTGTCGTTACTCTCGATGACGGAACAACACGAACACTACAAACAGGTGAAGTATCACTTAAATCCGGCGAATTTGTTACCTGATCAAGATATATCGTCTATTCGGAATTTTTTTTCTACTTACAGTATGTTTTTACTGGACAAATCAGCCTGTTTGTTTTATAACTAGTCTATAAACACCGGTTTTATACAACTAATAATTTGCAGGACAAATTAAGATTTGTAAAGGTGTACTTAAGTTATTTTTTTCTTTCACAGACCAGAACAGGAGGCGTCTATGAATAAGTTTTTTAAGAGAAGTTGCGCTTTGTTTATTTGTTTATTAGCAGCTTCATTTGTGTTTGCAGCAGAGAAATCTCTGGGAATCACAAGCGCTGATGTAGACAACTACATCAAGAATTTTTCCGCTATCAACAAAGAAATCGATGCTATGGGCTTCAACGATAAAGGAATGGAGCGGGAGCCAACAAAGGAAGAAGCCCAGAAAAGAGATGAAATTCTTAAAAAGTACGGAATCAGCGGTCCGAACAGATTCGATAAGATGCAAAGAATCACACAGTACAGCACACAGTTAGATTACTGCAATGGTCCAAAAGCCACAAAAGACCAGAAGGATGCTTTAAGAAATAATATGAACCCAAGCGACCTTAAAGTAATTGAGCCAAAGTATAAAGAAGCTTTGTCTGCATATAATAAATATAATGGTCCCGCCGGCAGCTTATTCAACTTTGATATCAAAGAAAAGCTGAACCTGCCTTCATTCGACTTTAAGAAAAAGAAGAAGGATTAATAAAAGCATTTCAATGCCGTTATACAGAGGTCGTAAGTTTCTTACGGCCTTTTTTTTGCCATAACACATGACAATTACTCAAATTATAAAACATCATGCTGAACGCCTTAAAATACCTTGCTGTACGCCCATCGATATACCAATCTTGCAATTGTTTTTATTGTCTCACGGCAAGAGCTCGTGCAGAATTATATGCCTGCTTCATTCCTACCGACAAAAAGACAGGCAGAAGCACAACCAGCATTCTAAGCGATTTTTTGCCGCCGCGGGCTTTC
>JAEEQG010000146.1 GCA_016285185.1 Spirochaetota bacterium | reverse complement strand
CGTAAAGCCCATATGCGACAAATGCAAGGTTATCAAGAGAAACGGTATTGTCCGTATTATTTGTACTAACCCAAAGCATAAGCAGCGTCAGGGCTGAGGAGTAAAGTAAATGGCTCGAATTGCGGGAGTTGACCTCCCTAATAAACATCTTAATGTTGCTTTGACCTATATTTATGGAATCGGACGTTCATCAGCAAACGAGATTTGTAAAAAAACAAAGCTTGATCCTGACAGAATGATGAATGATCTTTCTTTGGACGAAGTTGCAGAACTTAGAAAGATTATTGAAGGCGAATACAAAGTCGAAGGTCGCCTCCGATCTGAAATCGGTCTTAATATCAAACGCTTGATGGACATCGGCAGTTACCGGGGTCTCAGACACAGAAAAGGTTTACCTGTTCGTGGACAGCGGACTCGTACAAATTCTCGCACACGCAAAGGTAAGAAAAAGACCGTTGCAGGTAAGAAGAAGTAGAGGTAGAAAGTGGCAACTGTAAAAAAACGTAAAGAGAAAAAGAGCGTTTATGAAGGTAACGTTTATATTCAGGCAACATTCAATAATACAATCGTTACAATAACAGACTTAAAAGGAAATGCGATTTCATGGGCTTCTTCCGGTGGGTTGAACTTCCGCGGAGCAAAGAAATCAACTCCTTTTGCTGCTCAGTCAGTAGCAGAAACTGCTGTTCAGAAAGCGGCAAGTTATGGTTTGCGTGAAGTTCACGTATATGTAAAAGGACCTGGTGTTGGTCGTGAATCAGCTGTACGTTCACTTGGTGCATTAGGATTAAAGGTAAAATCCATTAGTGATGTAACTCCAATTCCTCACAATGGTTGCCGTCCTAGAAAAACACGAAGAATGTAACAAGGAGAACTGTGTAAATGGCAAGATATACTGGACCTGTATGCAGACTCTGTAGAACAGAGCAGAAAAAATTGTTTTTAAAAGGTGAACGCTGTAAGAGTGACAAATGTCCTCTTAATAAAAAACGCGGTGTTCCTGGAAAAGATCCTAAGGGCCGTGCTGGAAAACGTTCAGAATATGGACTACAGCTTCGTGAAAAACAGAAGTTAAAGAGAATCTATAACATGCTTGAAAAGCAGTTTAGATTGACTTTTGAAAGAGCTCAAAAAATGCCTGGTATTACAGGTGAAAACTTGGTAGCATTGCTTGAAAGTCGTTTGGATAATGTAGTCTTCAGAATGCATTTTGCTGTTAATAGAGCTCAGGCTCGTCAGCTTGTATCCCATCGTCATATTTTGGTAAATGGAAAGATTGTAAATATTCCGAGTTATCAGGTAAAAGCCGGTGATACAATTTCTGTAAAAGAAGGCAGCAAAAAGTTGGTTGTAATCCTTGATGCATTGAATGAAGTTGCAAAGTCAGGAACTGCACCTTGGATTTCTGTTGATGTTGATGCACAACGTGGTACATTCAATGCTCTTCCGAGAAGGGAAGAAGTAACAGACCTCGCTGATGTTAAAGAACAGCTCGTAGTTGAGCTCTATTCTAAATAAGGAGTTTGAATGGCCCGCAAAAATCTGCTTAAAGGATTTAAAAAGCCTAAGGGTATCACTTTTGAACATATTGATTCGAATCCGAATTATGGAAAGTTCACAGCATATCCAATGGAAACAGGCTTTGGTACAACCGTAGGAAATACCCTGCGCAGAGTATTGTTATCATCAATCCAGGGCTATGCAATAACCGCTGTTCGTATTACATCCTATGATGCTGATGCGGTACCGCATGTGATATCCAGTGAATTCGAAGCAATTCCCAATATTGTAGAAGATACTTTGGAAGTATTGAACAATTTAAAAATGCTTCGGGTTAAGCTTCCTGAAGATGTTGAACAGGAAACATTCCTGTTTGAATTTTCCGGTGCAGGTGTTATCACAAGTACTCAGCTGGCAAAAGAAGGAAGCCTTGAAATCCTAACAAAGGATGTTCCTATTTTCACACTGATGGAAGGTGCTCATGTAGAGTTTGAAATTCAGGTGGATTTGGGACGTGGCTATGTTCCTGCTGAAGTAAATGAACATTATATTGAAGTTGTTGGTACAATTCCAATGGATGCTATATTTACACCGATTAATAAGGTAAAATATGCTATTGAACCTTGTAGAGTCGGACAGCGCAATGATTATGACAAATTAATTATTGAGATTTGGACTGATGGAACAATTGCTCCTGAAGATGCATTGGCAGAAGCTGCAAAAATTGCAAAAGATCATTTTACAATTTTTGTCAATTTCAATGACAATGAAATTTCAAGGGGTGACGAACTTGATGATGGCGATGAGCGTATTAAGCAACTCCTTAATACACCGGTTGAAGAACTTGAACTTTCCGTTCGTTCTTCCAACTGTTTAAAAAATGCAAATATTCGAACAATTGGTGAATTAACAAGAAAAACTGAAGAGGATATTGCAAAAACACGCAATTTTGGTAAGAAAAGTTTGTTGGAGATTAAAGAAAAACTGCTTGAATGGAATCTTAATCTTGGCATGACTGATTATACCCATCTTAAGAATGCTGTAAATTTACCAAAGCAGAAGGAAGAGTCAGATGAATCATAAATATGGTTTTAATCCGCTTTCCAGAACATCTGCACATAGACGTGCAATGTCACGGAATATGGTAACTTCTCTTTTCAGATATGAACGTATTACAACAACTAAGGCAAAGGCTTTGGAAGTAAGACGTGCTGCTGAAAAGTTGATAACAAGAAGTAAAGTTGATTCTGTACACAATCGTAGACAGGCTGCAAGATTTATCCAGGATGAAATTGTCCTCAATAAATTGTTCACAGTAATCGGTCCCAGAATGAAGGATCGTGCCGGTGGTTACACTCGTATCAATAAAATTGGTTTTAGACAGGGTGATGCTGCTGATATGGTTATTCTCGAACTTGTTGACTACAAATTGGATGTAGAAAAGAAAGAGAAGAAAGAAACTAAGGCTACAAAGAAAGTAACAGAAAAGACTGAAACAAAGAGTACAGAAAAAGAAAAGGTTGCAAAAAAGCCTGCTGCAAAATCTCAGGTTAAGGCCGCTGCCAAAACTACAGCCAAGAGATCTTCTGGCACTCGTTCATCTTCAAAGGGCGGCGAATAAGCGGCTTAAGGCTGGAGTTGCTGCGTTACTTCTAATGAGTTTAACGGAGTACTTACAAAGTATTTCAAGGGAGATAATATGTCAAAAGCCCATCGTGGAAAAGGAATCCGTGAGTTGGAAGCTCATGGTCGCGGAGTATGTGCTCGTTGCAAGAAAGACGGCATCAAAGTTCTGTATGAACAGGAAATTGATGGAAATAAGGTAAAGGTTTGCAAATTCTGTAAAGCTGCCATTAAAAATGGTAAATAACTAATTAAACCGTCTTTTCTTAAGGAAGCTGTCTGAGCGTTTAACGCAGGGCAGCTTTTTTTTATTTAAAAAAAATCCCGTGCAAGGCACGGGAATAAAATTCAAGTAAAAGATTTATTTGAAGTATCTTGCTAAAAGACCTCT
>JAEEQG010000145.1 GCA_016285185.1 Spirochaetota bacterium | reverse complement strand
TTACAGGATCAATCTCTTCAAGTAATTCGTCGATGTTTGCAATCAGTGGTGAGATTTTGGAAAGCTTGTCGTCTTCTTCCCAAAGCAGTGGACTAAAGCGTATAGTAAGCTTTCTTATGCTTCTGATAAATAGATAGCGTGCAGAAGGCAGGTACTGTGCATTTGTTTCGATTGCAGTCATGAATGTTTTTTTTGCGGCATCTATTTCCAGAACACATTCCCGTGAGCCCACAATCAACAGGTTAGGATGAATAAGCGCTTTGTGTTTTAAGCAGGATGGGCATGTACAGTTCCAGTTTCCCCTGTTTTGTGTGTTTGTACAGGAAAGAACTCTGGCTGTTTCAATAGCGCAGGTCAGTTTACCCGAGCCTTCCGGTCCCGAAAAAAGCAGCGAATTGGGAAGCGACTCCTTTTGTATGTCTTCCTGGAGAAGGGTTGTTACATTCTGGTCTAAAACATTTTCAAACATGCTGTTCCTTTATAAATTCCTGACTTGTATTTATGATAAGCGGTGCAAAGATTCTGTCAAAACCGCTGCCTGCCACGATTTTTGAAATGTCAAACCAGGGTTGTGAATGAAGTAGAAAAAGAATGAGGCATACAATAATAACGCCTTCTCCTATGCCCAAAAAAAATCCCAATGATTTGTCCAGCCCTTTCATAATGTCACCCTGAAAGGCTATACCGATTATTTTCTGTAGAATTCGTACGGCAAGATAAACAGCCGTAAAAACGATTACAAAAGCCAGTATGTTTGTTAAAAATGCCGCGTATTTCAGTTTTGGCAGAGAAGGAACGAGCAGTTTTGAAAAAATCAGACCGCACAAAATACCGAGAATTACGGCAAGCTTTGAAAAAAACTCTTCAATAAAACCCCTGAAAGCTCCGTGTATTGCGCATATAAACAGAATGAGAAAAAAAACAGCGTCTAAAGTCGTTATATTCATATCAATCCTGTTTTATTATAGTGTTTAAAATGATTTGTGCAATCACCTTTGACGCCTGTTCTTTGCCTTTAAGTTTTTTTATCGCTTCGGAATAACGTTCTCTGGCAGTTTTGTCCAGCATTTTTTCAAGTGCGGCTTTTGCCGCCTCGGATTCACCCTGTCCGTTTTTAATTACAATGGCAGCGCCTTTTTTTTCAAGAAAGGCGGCGTTTTCAACCTGGTCGCCACGGGTCCCGCTGCCTGCGAGCGGCAAAAGCACAAGCGGCTTTTCGGTTGCGATTGCTTCCCAAAGTGTGTTTGCGCCTGCGCGTGAAAAAATAACGTCGCAGCATGCCTGAACGGAGGGCATTTCGTTGTATATGAACTGAAACGGCAGGTACTTTTTTTCGGTTTTAAGCCGCTCAATAAGAGCGGATTGTTGTGTTTCGTGCATCTGGTTTTCAGCACTGATTCCGGTCTGATGAACAACAATGTAGTGTTCGCACAACCATTCAAGGTTTTCAAGCACAATATCGTTTATCTGTTTTGCGCCGCCTGAGCCTCCGAGCACAAACAGAACTGGTTTTTCAGTTTTTTCTATTCCAAGAAAGGCAAGCCCGTCTAATGCATTTGCGGTGTAAAACACGGAACGTACAGGGTTACCCGTAACAATTACTTTCTTTTTGGCGCTTTCTGAAAGAAAATCTGCCGTTTCAGCGTATGTTAAAAGGATTTTTGTTGCAGATTTTGAATTGAGCTTTGTTGCAAGTCCGGGCGAAAAGTCGCATTCATGCGTGTATACCGGAATATGCAGCAGCTTTGCTGCAAGACACGGTGGAACGCTTACAAAACCGCCTTTTGAAAAAAGAAGCTGCGGTTTAAGCTTGAGCAGTATAAAAAAGGAAGAAACACAGCCTGCGATTATTCTAAAAATATCAGAAATGTTCTTTAACGAAAAATACCGGCGCAGTTTGCCGGAAGGAATCCCTATGAACTTGTCGCAGATTCCGCTTTTTTCAACAAGATTACGGTCCATTCCCGCTGAAGAACCCAACCAAACTATCTGTCCGTCGTAAATCTCCCGTAGAGAATCCGCAACCGCAAGTCCGGGGTAAATATGTCCGCCTGTTCCCCCTCCCGTAAAAACAACCGTCTTATTTTTCATGCTCTTCCATCAGTTTTATGATATTCTCTTTTTTGAACAGTTTTGCGTAGTCGTATGCGCTCATGCCCATGTGGTCTTTTATGCGCGGGTTTGCTCCGCCTTGTATGAGCGTGCGGCAGATGTTTTCGTTGCCGTTGCCGATAGCAAGAACAAGAACGGACTGGCCGTCTTTACTGATTATGTTAAGGTCGCAGCCGAGCGAAACAAGCAGTTCCACAATTTCTTCGTTCTTTTTCCAAACCGCGTCCATAACCGCCGAGTAGCCGCGGTCATTTGAAACGGCGTTGATGTTTGCGCCGTTCTGCGCAAGCCAGCTTACAATGTCTTTTTTGTTGTATCTTGCCGCGTAGCAG
>JAEEQG010000144.1 GCA_016285185.1 Spirochaetota bacterium | reverse complement strand
TTTGGACATGGACCATAACAGTCGAATATTGCCCAGTCAAAATCAGGAAGCTCGTAAACAGACATGCCTTCCGGAATTTCGCCGCCCTTGTAAAGACCTGCAACAAAATAGCGGAACTTGCCTTCGCCAATATCATCAACACAAACACCGTATTCGCCGATATTGTTTTCTACGATTGCTTTTTCGTAGTTGTTAGACGGAGCTTCGCCACTCCAGACACGAGCTGCATATTTTTCGCGAATTTCATCCCAGAACTTTGGAATCTCTACATAAGAAGTTTTGCCGTCAAACTCGCGTGCAAAACCAATTACCTTAAAGCCAGCCATAGTTTTAATTTTGTAATCCATCTGATTACCTCCGTGAATAGAAATCTCAATTTTCAGAGGAAGAAATGGTTTTACCGGAGAGCCTTCACGCACCTGCGACGGACTCACACCGTGAAAGCGCGAAAAAGCCTTTGTAAAACTTTCGGGAGTTTCATAACAGTAACGGAACGCAATGTCGATTATTTTTTCATCAGTTTTCTGAAGGTCCAGCGCTGCAAGGTACAAACGTCGGTTTCGAATATACTCACCAAGCCCGTACCCCGTCATCAGCGAAAATCCTTTCTGAAAAAAGAATGAGGACATAAACACCTGATCCGCAACATCCTGCGCAGAAATGTCGTCTTCCAGATGCGCTTCCATATAATCGATTGCTTTTCTAATACTGGTCAGCCATTCCAATGTCTTTTCTCCTCTGACAATTTTATTCTAAACGGAGATTATTTAGAAATCTTGTCAATTATTGTCCTCTTTTGTCCTGTTAATTACTCCCCCATTCCCAAATCATCCCAATCTTTATATAGCTTCGTATAATCTACAGCGTATTCTATCAGCTTATCATGAGAAACTTTTTCTACAAGTTTGCTTACGATTTTTTGAGATATAGAATATGGATCATTCGAAAGCGAAAAGAACTCATCTGAAAAAAGCTTTTCTTTTGGATAATCAATTTTTATATCAGGATTGTAGCGCTGAGCTGCAAGATAAGTGGCAAGCCCTTCACCCATTATGAATGAATAATTAGTGTCGGCTGTACAAAGCTGATTATGACAGATATGCACAAACTCATGAATCATAATTTTCTGGAAATCTTCAAGAGAATCATTTTTATGTACCTGAGTTTTTTTGTATTCATCATAAGCGAGTACATAAATAGACGGGCCGTTAGCACAACCAACTATATAATCCTGATATTGTGTGCCAGATATGTTTTCATAAAACTTAATCCAGTCATCTAGTTCTGAATAAATCTGAATGTTCACATGGTTGTCTAATTTCTCTATTCCCCAGAAATCAAGAATACGCTGAAAATTTTTTGAAAGAGCCTCGTTTATTGTCTGAACAAGTTTTTCACTTTTTTTGTCGTATTCGATTGAATACACATCACTTTCATAAATCATTTTTTTATCTCCTCAATATAAATTCATAGTCAATATATTTGCCGGAAAACGGTGTTTCATTATTTTCACGTTCACTAACTTTTACAAAACCCACACTCTCATAATTTCTTTGTGCAGGAATAAAAAGTTCATTTGTGGTAACGATGATTTTCTTTAAGCCTTCATATTCTTTCCAAGTAGTATCCCAGATCTTTCTGCATTCTTCATTAAATGAATAGGCATCTACCAGTTGATTATATAATGTGCCACGGGGAAAATCTGTTGTCTTTTTGAACTCTATCATTTGGACCTTTTGATTAAAAAACTAAAACATGTATTTTGGTTTGATTATCTTAGTATAAATAACAATAAGAACTGGAACACCAATAAAAGTAAAGATACCAATAAACACACCCGAAATCAGTACACTTGCGAAAGCTGTAGATGCAGGAATCAAAAATAAAATGCTATACACAATCCACATGATTCCATTTGCACGATTATACTTTTTAACATCACTTACATCTTCCGGAGAAATCTTATCACCCGACCAGAAGTTTGCAGGAGTCTTGCTGTGGTAATAAAACAACCCACCCCCTGCGTATAGTAAGAACATAAAAATACAAACTGCAAACATGATGATCTTTTCCATTATTTTCTCCTTATAACTTTTTTATATCGCCTTACTCATAAACATTTCCATCGGCTGTTCATAGCCGGGAATATTCATAACAAGGCCACCGCAATCATTGTAGCTGTTTTTTCTATAGAAGTGCTGGGCTGTTTCATCTATCTGTGTTGAAGTTAGAACCATACCGTACCCCTGGGATTTCATATCCTGTTCCCAGTGGTTTAGGAGTTGTTTTCCATAACCCTTATGCTGTTCCGACCAGTCAACAAAAAGCATTGTACAAAACGGTGTGTTATCCCAGAACAAATTATATCGTAAAAGTCCAACAGGCTTGTCGTCTACAAAAAGCACGTAACCTTGTTTACGTTGAACTTTGTTTTCGAATTCTTTTTCGGGTAAGTGTTTGTCGAGAGAGTACCAGAAGGCTTTATCTTTTGATGTTACGTATTCTATTTTTGTCATTTTACTTAATTAATTATCCTACAATATAACATTATAACATAACTTTTCTTCTTTGGAAAAAATATGATATAATAGTTAAAAAAAGGAGCCCACCATGAAACATCACTACAAAGAAATGCCAGAAAACTTAAAAGGCACCTATGCCGACTACTCACACAATTTCGGTTTTAACTGGAAGGAATTTGTTATGACAGTTCCGTCTCCGCTGCTTCTGGTTACAACATACAAATCAAACGGTTTACCGAATGCATGTATGCAATCGTGGGCTACCTTTACCTGTGCAAATAA
>JAEEQG010000143.1 GCA_016285185.1 Spirochaetota bacterium | reverse complement strand
TCGTATCCTGCGGAATGGATTGCTTTTGAAAAGGAACAGCAGAAAGCAGTAAACACTGCGGGGCTTTGTCCTGTAAAGTATTATGATACGGATGATACACATATAATAAAGATGGATTTTGTGGAAGGTGACACACTTGAAAAGAAAATGCGCGATATGATGATAGCAAAAGCTGAGTTGTCAAAAGTGACAGAAGGGTTTGATATTCTTGCACGTGCATTCCGTTTTGTTCATCAGGCAGATACGACCGGTACTACAATTCCTAATCTAATCGATACAGCCGGTATGGGGCTTAGTGAGGAAGAAAAAGCGGTAGTTCTACCGACTATCGAGCATCTTTCTAAAAAGTTCAGCAGTTGTATTTGTCATCTTGATATGCACTTTTTGAATCTGATGCTTGTACCCGGTAAAACTGATTTTACAATCATAGACTGGATGAATGCAAGGCTTGCTCCGCCTGTGTTTGACTATGCGCGTACTTATGTGATTTTTAACGAGTTTGCAAAAGATGCGTTAGAATTATATCGGAATGCCGTTCGTCAGGATATACTGGAGCTAGGCATATCTGATGAAGATTTTGCTGCTGCGGTAAAAGTCTGCACAATTCTTAGGGAACACGAAAAATGAGTGTATACGAAAAACTATTGTCGGTACAGGACAGCAAATACAAAGAATTCCAAAGTAAGCTCGTGCCGAACATTTCTCCGGACACGATGATTGGCGTAAGAACACCGCAAATGCGCAGCATTGCAAAAGAATTATTCGGAACTCAGGCTGGCTTGGATTTTTTAAAAGAACTGCCTCACAATTATTATGAAGAAAACATAATTCATTTTTTTATGATTTCGATGATTAAGGACTTTGAAGAATGCGTAGGCGAGGTTGAGCGTTTCCTGCCGTTTGTTGACTGCTGGCCTGTCTGCGACCAGTCAAGCCCGAAAATTTTTAAGAAAAACCACGGGAAGCTTCTTCCTCATATTAAAAGCTGGATTGCTTCGGAACACGTCTACACGGCACGGTTTGGTATGCGTATACTGATGAACGAGTTTTTGGATACGGACTTTAAAACGGAGTATTTGGAATGGGTTGCCGCAAAACGTGGTGAGGATTACTACCTTAAGATGATGGTTGCCTGGTTCTTTGCAACTGCCCTTGCCAAGCAGTATGAGGCTTCGCTCATGTTCATGGAAAACCACTGTCTTGCACCATGGACACATAACAAAGCGATTCAAAAGGCACTTGAAAGTTACCGTGTCTCTGACGAACACAAAGCTCTCCTGCGGACACTCCGGATTTAAAAAATTGAAAAACCTCTGCTGACAAATCGATTATTGAGATGTGCGGACATGCTGTTTATGTCGGTTGTTCTCTTTGTAGTCGTTGATTAGATTTATATAAAAATCAGCATCTTCGGCTTTTTCCAGTTTTCCTTCTTTCAGTTGGAACAAATCTTTTCCAATCATGATATGTGATGTGTAATTTGTTCTATATTCATATTCAGCGGTTGTATCCCAGGGATCCAGACCTCCGCCGTCAGGATTGTAGGCCGTACTTTCAGTTTCTATAAAAAAATAAGCAGAATCACTGAGTTCAAATATTTTTACATCCCTGCTGTAAAAATCGTATCCTTCTTCATAAACAATCTGTTCGCTTTTATTTTTATTCTGATTATAAACCTTTATGGCATCAAAGATTAAATCAGAATCCTTGGATTCAAGAAAATCATAAAGGTATTCATTCACATAACCATTAACAGGAAAGCCTATCAGGCTTTTCAATTCTTTTACTGCGCCTTCACTTTTGGGACCGTAGTAACCGTCAATCTCGCCAACTTCCGTAAATCCCAACTCTACAAGCTCTGTTTGAACTTTTTTTACATCATCCCCATTCATCCGGGGTTTTGTAACTTCCAGCGTTCTTCTTTGCGCATGAATTGAAAAAACTAAAAGAAATAAAACTAAAATTGAAATCTGTTTTTTCATTGTGCTCATTCTCCTTATATTAAACTATTGCTAATCCAGGCGGAACTGGCTTACTTCCTTTTGGATTGAAAGCATATTGTCCTTGTTGGAATCTGAGCCGTCAGTTACAATCTTTGTAGAATTGATAACCTGCTGTGCGTTGGAAGTAATATCCGTTATCTCATTGCCGATTTCCACCGAAATGCCTGACAGCTCATTCATCTTGTTGCCAATTTGATGACCGCCCTCAAGAACTTTGAATGATTCATCCTGAATTATCTTTGCCGTTTCCGTCATTTCTTTCATTGCTTCCAGAACCTGCGTACTACCTTCACTCTGTTCCATCATCGCGTTTTTAATGCTGTTTTCTTTTTCTCTTACAATGTTCGTAAGATTAAAAATCTCTTCAAATTCTGACTGAATGGTATGCGTATTTTCAACAACACCTATAATCGCAGATTTAAATTCCCTCAGCTGGTTTGAAATGTTTGTACCCTGTGAGTTGGACTGCTCGGCAAGCTTGCGGATTTCTTCCGCAACAACAGCAAAGCCTTTTCCCGCTTCGCCCGCGTGAGCCGCTTCAATAGCCGCGTTCATGGCAAGCAGGTTTGTTTGTTCTGCAATGTTTTGAATAATGGAACTTGCTTCAATAAGGCTGTCAGAACGTTTAAGAATGGTTCCGGCATATTCAACGGACGTATCAATCTTACTGCGGCCTGCTTCGGACTTTTCGCCGAGCGAATTAACCTGTTGGGCGTTGTCTTCCAAAATGTCAGTTACGGAGCGGATATTTGAAACCATCTCCTGAACAAGCCCTGACGAAGTGTTTACACCTGCAACCTG
Organism: Spirochaetota bacterium; assembly: GCA_016285185.1. Classification (GTDB taxonomy): domain Bacteria; phylum Spirochaetota; class Spirochaetia; order Treponematales; family Treponemataceae; genus UBA1240. The sequence goes on along the minus strand of JAEEQG010000143.1, from coordinate 2,013 downwards.
TTTTTTGATTGCATTGTCGAGCGATGTGATTCGATCAATAATTTGATTAATTGTCGTATTTGATTCAGTAACGCCGCTTACCTGATTTTCAATCTTGTCCTTGATGTTGTTGATACTTGCCATGATGTTTTCCAAATATTCCGATGTCTGATTCAAATTACGCGAAAGCTCGTCGGAAGTTTTGGTCGCAAAATTTACTGAACTTGAAATATTCTTAAGAAGCTGCTGGGTTATTGAATAGAACGAATTCAAGTCGGTAATGAGAACACCCAGTTCATCACGGCTTAGAATAGCCAGGTTGTTGATGGTGTAATCCTTGTCGGCAAGATATTTGGTAAAGCCCGAAATTGCGTTTACCCTGTTTATGTTACTGAGCATCAAACGGTAAAAGTCAAGGATAATTGCAATCATGCCCACAAGACCGCTCGGAAGAATGTATTTGATGAACAGAATATGTGCCGAAAGTTCCGCGGCGACAGGTGAATAGATTACACAGTTGGTAAACATAATCAAACCTAGTGCGGCAAAGAATGCAACCAGTATTGTTTTTGTCGTAAGCTTTATGGAAAGAAACCGCCTGTCGAACAGCAGCGTATGAACGTGTTCTTCAAGCTTCTGCGTAAAAAGCAGACAGAAAAAAATCGAGAACAGGAACGCCAGCCCGGTTACGCACATTAAAAGCGGAACAAAGTTGAACGGTAATCCCCTAAGGGCAAAACCGAGTTTTACGATGAACGAAATAATTACTCCGTTGACTATGATAATTGCATAAGCCCCGTATTCAAGAATTATAAGCGACTTGTTTGCAGAAATAATGGAGGCTTCACTTCCATTGCAGCTCGTAATTTTTTTCATCATAACAAAATAGAATAAGCCGTATAAAGAAAGAAGCAGAACACAAAGCGTACAGACAATCGGGTGAATAAAAACATAGAAAGAGGTTTTGAATGTGAACATCTTAAGGTTTACGCTCCAGCACCAGCCGAGAGTAATCGGCACAGCAAACAGCAGCGAATATAAAAAGTGCAGTTTCATAGGGAATGGTTTTACTACAGAATTGTTTGATTTACTCATTTTAAGCCTCCCAAAATTCAGAACATTAAGAGTAAATAGTTCACAATACAAAATTGATGTATAATATAAAAATCATTATACATCAAAAAATGGAGTTATTGAATAGAATTTAGGAATTTCATCAAACTATTGGGGGTAGAGATGAACAAAGAATGGTCTGAACTTAACAAACTGATGCAGATGCAGATAAAAAAGGAAGAAACCTGGAAAGACGGTGTTAATACTCTGTTTGAGTTGCGTAAGCAACTTTTTGATGTTTTTCTTTCGCTTAAAAGCGATTTGGCAAGGGAAGACTTTGATGCAATTCCGTTCATCAATGCGGACGGGAACCACAGCACAACAATAGGGTGGTCGTTGTGGCACGTTTTCCGTATAGAAGATATTGTTGCTCACACACTTGTGACTGATGACGAGCAGGTATTCGTTTCCGGCAGGTATCAAAAGCGGATACATCCGACGGTTATTACAACCGGCAATGAGCTTACAAAAAAAGAGACGGCAGATTTTTCGCGGCAACTTGACCTTGAAGTATTGTACACATATATGGCGGACGTTAAAAACAGTACCGAACGCCTGATTGGGGAACTTCCGTTTTCCGCGCTTCAACAAAAGCCGTCTGTAGAGGGAAAAGAACGCCTTAAAGCCTTGAATGTTGTAAGCACACACAAAGACGCTTTTTGGCTCATAGATTACTGGTGCGGTAAAGATATACGCGGCTTGATTCAGATGCCGTTTTCACGTCATTGGATTATGCATGCTGAAGCGGTTTTAAAGATACAAAACAAGCTCAAATGATTGCTTTCACTCTACGATACGCAGGTAGCTTCCCCTTTTTGGAAGTGATACACTTGCCTCATAACAAAGCGCGCAGGTTATGAGGAGATTTGTATGACAGATAATTATGTTACCGGAGTTGTAATAAAAAAGCTTCGCGAAAAC
>JAEEQG010000142.1 GCA_016285185.1 Spirochaetota bacterium | reverse complement strand
TGCTTGTATCAAAAACCACAGTTTCAAAAATGCATTTTTGGGAAAAAGACCCACTACCCCTATAGAGGGGTTGAGAAATAGCATTTTTCTAACAATAAAACTGGTGTTTTCCACATAATAAATTCATAGTAAAAGGATTTTAATTTTATGTCAACTACGTATGACATAGACTGTTAGTGGTAACTAACAACTTAATAATACAGTAATTTAGTAGGTTAGTCAAGCAAATCAGGTGATGAAAAATTTAGTCTAGACTAACAAGCGGTTAGGAGATATAACATATCTGAAGAGGATAAAAAATGAAAGATGCAGAAGAAATCCTTAAAGGAAAAAAGTTCATAAGAAAAGAAATTGAAAAACGCCTTGGTGAAGAAGTTGGCTTTGAGGTATGGATGCTTGCACAGAAAAAACTCGAAGATATGTTGAATAAGTATTCAAATCTTCCGGGGGGAGTTCAGGCTCATACCCACGGTTTCATTTTCCCCGCAGCGGCAATATACCTTTCATTAAAGGATAAAGCTCCTGAACAGGCTTACGACATCATGCAGTATACTATGAAAGAAAAATCCTCAAAGTTTGGAAAGTCTCTTGCCAGAATGACTTATATTCCAGGTTTTAAAAAGTTCTTTCTGGGTATGTGGGATTCTTTGAGTCGCAAAATGTTTGGCGAAACTGCAGGCTTTCAGAATATCTTTTATGAATGCCCTAAAGGTGAGTTCCGCATGGACATTACACAGTGTCCTTACAATAAATACCTGACAGAAGCAGGCTGTCCGGAACTTACAAAACTCTTCTGCGAAAATGATGTTTACAGTTACGGAAATCTCCCTGGCCTGAAGTTCACCAGAACAAAAACAATCGGAACCGGTGGCGACTGCTGCGATTTTAAGATGGAGCTGATCCGTAAATAATCAAATATGTTCAAATTGTTTTTTGAAGAAACATATATCATTGTTGTTCCATTATTTTTTTACTGATTTTGAGAACAGCTGTCATATAGATTTGATGTACAAAGATAAATCGAAAACAATAGTTATACAAGAGTAACAAATTTATACTAGATTTATACATTATTCTTGAAATAAGGTTAGACAAATCTAACTTAATGCGATATTGTGTTCGCAACACAATCTTATTAAGGAGTTGTAAAAATGAAAAAAGGTATTGCAATCTTGATTGCATTTGCTTTGATTACAATGGCGTTTGCGCAGAAAGTAAATATGGTGAACGAATTGTATACAGAGCCACGAATCAACGTTGGAGCCGGCAGAGCTGCATGGCAATGGACAGATAACATCATGCTCCGTGAACGCCTGATAGCAAATGGTGAGACAGCTGACGGACGTGGAAAATACTTTGGACGCGTAGAAGCACGTCTTATGGTTGTTGACCCTAATGGCAACGGTCTTTTGAATGTTCTCCCACGTATTGGAATCTCATCACCTGTTGCCCATATGGCAGGTACATACAAAATTACCGATTATCTCGCATTTGGTATGGGTTCTAATTTTTTACACAAAAAAGCTGGTGCATACACAAGCGGCTGTGGAGATATTTACTGGGCAGAAGATTCTGACTTTGGTTGTGCAGGTGGTCTTTTTGCGGCTTCTAAAAATTATGCGCATGTTCAAACAAAGGGTATCTTTGCAGCGTTGCTGGGCAATGGAATAGGACTTGACGGTTTTACGGCAGTTCTTGGGTTTAACAATGACTGGTTTAACAAGAACATGGCTTCTTTCTGTCTTGGAGCAAAATACAAAACTGATTTGTTCGGTATCTCGGCCCGCTGGCATGGAACATTCGGTGATGAGTATACTCGTAATGAGATTGTTCCTGCAGCTTTTGCCGCATCCGGTTCTGCAGATAGAAAGAGTGATTACAATCACGAATTCTATATTGGTGCAAATTTCAGCGGTCTTAAAGACCTCTCTGTAGGGATTGAACTTGGTGCAGGATTTCTGGCTAAGTTATCAAAAGCCGGATCTGTTACTAATTCTAACTTCGCAGTATCTGCACAGTCGGAGTTTAATTTCCGTAACGGGATTAAAGATGCTGTTTGGCTGACTGTAGGATTTGGAAAATTTAACAATGAAACTGCAAAAATCCTCCCTTTTGGAATCGGAAACAAATTGTCCTATGAAATTGGCGGTGACTATGATGCAAGTTTTGGATTTGATGTTGCATACATGCAGGATTATCTGACACGAGATTTGAAATCAGCCACGACTACTGGTGCAAGTTCAATGGATATTTATGTAAGTCCTGTTTTCAGTTGGACAATGGGAAAATCTACATTTGAAATTGCACTTCGCAATGACATAAAAGGTCATTTGGAATATACAGAAAAAAACAATAATGATTGGGCGTTCACACGTGTATTCGGAGATGAAGCTTTAGTCTGCATACCGATTACCTGGACATACAAATTCTAACCTCTCTTTTGTCTATGCGGGGAATTATTCCCTGCATAGACTTTTTACACTTATCTTTACGCTTTTTTAGTTTTCGTGCTGTTATCAGCAATCAAATTTCTTCAATAATCGAAGTTCCTGATTCACCATTAGTCCATTTCCATTTTTCATAGAACCTGAGTTTTCCATTTTTTATTTTTGGTTCGGAATCACAATTACCGGATTTCAATTGACCTTTAGTATTAATATGCTGATAGCTGAAATGCAGATTGTGATTTTCATCCATAGTTCCAATCAAAAATCCTTTTATAACACTTCCGCCAGAATACTCAGCCCATATTGTATTTTCTTTTTGGTGATATGCGAAAATAGTTTTTTCAGAAACTTCACCTGATTCTGAATTCTCTACAGCAGTAAAAAATTTGCCTTCAAGAGTAAAT
>JAEEQG010000141.1 GCA_016285185.1 Spirochaetota bacterium | reverse complement strand
TGTCTTTTAGAAGTATGAGAAGTTTTACCTTCTTCTCGATTTCAATGTTTTCCATGGTTGCCCCATATATGGTGTACCTGTTGTCATTCGGATTCTGTTAAAACTGTGTCATTTTCGGGTGCAGATCATAGTGGTTATCAGCAAACTGATGACTGATTATTAAATAATATAAAGGGGAGATAAAATGATTATTCAAGAAGCAACAGAAAAAGATATTCCATCTTTGGCAAAGTCCATGTCTCTTGCCTATTCCGAAGCTCCGTGGAATGAAAAATGGACAGAAGCAAGTGCACTAAGAAGAGTTCGCGCAATACTTGAGAACTATGAAGGCCTTGAACGGGATTGCGTTTCAGTCCAGTATAAGAGATTTTAGTAATTAGGAAAAAGAATTTACCGCGATTGTATCGTTTTGGAGATTTCTGTGTTATATTATTGTCGGACGTTCAAAACGACGATGAATTTTGTTTTTTACCACCGGAGGTTCACAATGAAACTGAAATCTTTGATGCTTGTTGTTTTTACCCTGATTTGCGCAGGTGTTTTTGCACAGAAATATACACTTAAAATTGCTTCCATCGCTCCCGGACGTTCACAGTGGGACGTTGACCAGCGCATGCTCGCTCAGGAAATTTCAAAAGCAACTAACGGTGAAGTAGCAATCCGTTTTTATGACATCAGCACACTCGGCGGCGAAAAATCCGTTATCCAGAAAATGCGCGCTGTACGTCCCGGACAAAAAGCAGCTCTTGACGGCGCTATCTTTACAAGCCTCGGCGTTTCTGAACTCGCACCAAAAACTGACATCGTTACAATGTGCATTCCGTTCTTGTTCCACAATGACGATGAAGTAAACTATGTACTCAAATCTTATCCAGGAATGAAAAAAGCCATCGAAGACGAAGGCTATGAACTCCTCGGCTGGTTCAGCGTAGGTTGGGCAAAGTTCTTTACAAAAGAACTCGCAAAAACTCCGCAGGCTATGAAATCACTCCGCATGAGTGTCGGTACACTCGACAGCCCCGCTATCGGCGAATTGTTCCAGGTTGCAGGTTTTAATACATTCGACGTTCCAAAGGAAAAACTCCTCCAGAGCACAAAAAGCTCAGACGGTTTGCAGGGAATGTATTCAATTCCTATGTACGCGTATGCGGCACAGTATTCCAAGAACCTTAAATATGTTCTTGATGTTCCTATCTGCCCGATTATGGCGGCATTCGTTGTTTCAAAAACCTCATGGGACAAAATTCCCGCCAATTATCAGAAGAAAATCCGTGAGCTTACATCCGCTTACGAAGAAAAGTTTGTTGCCGTTGAAAATCAGATGAATGAGGAATATACTGAAAAAATGAAACAGGACGGCAACGTTATCGTAAAACTGACGGATGCCGAACTTGATGTGTGGAAAAAGACTTTTGCCGCTGACATTGAAAGAGCTGCAAAATCCAAATCTACCATTATAAACTACAAATTCTATTCGGATATGCAGAATCTTCTGACCGAATACAGGGCTGGTAAAAAATGATACGACGGATCGTTGACGGGGTTGCGGTTTTCTTTCTTCTGCTGCTGACGCTTGCAACCCTTGTCATAAAAGTGTTTCAGGAAGGCTTGGGATTTCAGTTCTATGGTTCCGAGCTTTTCATGGTGAACCTTGTTTTTGTGTTTTCCTGCTTTGCGGGAATCATTACCTGGAGAGAGGGCAAGCACTTAAGTCTGTCTTCTCTTTCGGACAATATGCCCGAAAAACTAAAGGCCGTTGTCCTGCGGGTTCGTGCCGGTGCCGTTACTGCCATTTTAACCGCCTTATTCTGGGTTGCCTTTTCGGGCAACCTTTATGCGTTTTCACCGGATGAGAAGATAATCGGTATTCCTATTACGGTTATTTTTGCAGTTTATCCGCTGATGTTCTTTTCATTTTTGGCAATGGTCATTGCCGAAAAAAAGCACATTGTTTCGTGCATAATCGGAATCGTAATTGGTATTCTGGTTTCATGCGGTCCTATTTCCGGTGTTTTGTATTTTTTCTTTAAACTTTCTGACGTTGAACTTCCTTTTTTATACGCACTCAATGATACCTGGCTCAATATAACAATGTGGGCTGCGGCACCCCTTGTAATACTCATGTTCTTGTTTGCGTTTCTCGGTGTTCCGCTTTTTGTAGTAATCAGCGCGGTTTCATACATAGCCTTTTCACACGCGGGCGGATATGTTGACGTTATTCCGCTCGAAGCCTACAGGGTTTTGACTGACAAAAACAACGCCGCAATTCCTCTGTTTACGATAACCGGCTATCTGCTCTCCAGCGGAAGCGCGGGAACACGAATTGTTGATTTGTTCAAATCCGCGTTCGGCTGGTTCCGCGGCGGTATTGTTGTTGCTGTTGTTCTGGTTGTAACCTTCTTTACAACGTTTACCGGTGTTTCGGGTATAACGATTCTGGCACTTGGTTCGCTTCTTACGATTGTTCTTACAAAAACGGGCTATTCCAAGGAAAACGCACAGTCACTGATAACCTCATCCGGTGCAATCGGTCTTTTGTTTCCGCCGAGTGTTGCAATCATCATGTTTGCGTCAATCAACTACTTTTCAGTAGACGTTTTTGACCTGTTCCGCGGCGCTATTGTTCCGGGACTACTTCTTGCTTTGTCAATGATTATACTCGGCATAATAAAGGACAAGCAAACATCCCGGCCGGCTTTTTCACTCAAGGCTGTCGGTCAGTCACTCAAAACAGGTTCGCTTGAACTACTGATGCCTGTTGTACTGATTATCCTGTACTCATTCTGCGGCTTTACCCTTATGCAGATTGCGGCTTTTTCTGTCGTTTATGCCTTTGTGCTTGAAACCTTTATCCGCCGTGACTTTACGCTTAAGGAATCCGTAAAATATCTGTCGGAAGGAATTGCCATCGCGGGCGGTGTTCTTACCGTTATGGGCGCAGCCGGTTCTCTTGCGTACTATCTGCAGGACGCGGATATTCCCCGGATTGTTGCAGACAAGATTCTTGCCGTAATAAGCTCCAAGTATGTGTTCCTTTTGTTGCTGAACCTTGCTCTGCTTGTTGTAGGCTGTCTTATGGACATTTATTCGGCGATTATGGTTGTATCTCCGATTGTTATGGTAATCGCTGAATCATACGGAATTTCGCCGGTTCATACCGCCGTTATCTTCCTTATGAACATGCAGCTCGGTTTTCTTACTCCGCCGGTTGGAATGGATTTGTTCATCGCATCCTACGCATTTGATACGCCGGTAATGAAAATCGTAAAGAACATTCTGCCGTTCCTGGCGGTTCAGTTTGTTGTACTGATGCTGGTAACTTATATACCATGGTTTACTTCCGTTCTGTTCTGACAACAGCGGTTTTACAAGGATAAAACAATGAAAAAAATACTCTTTTCTATTCTGCTTATTCTGCCGGTGCTGCTTTTGGCGGTATCATGTTCCACAACATCTTCCGGTGAACGTGTCCCCGATAGTGATGTTTCTTTGGAAACAGAGCCGGTTTTAAATACTTATGAACCGCTGGATTTAACCCCTGTTGTTCCGGTAAGCAGCGATTTTCTCGTCAAGACAGCCGCAAAGCTTATTCCCAACACAATTAAAAAAACGGAACAAAAGCTTGCTTCAAGCAAAGACGCTGCAAGCCGTTTTTCTCTGCTTGCTGAAGCCGGCAAGAACTACGTGATGTATGCCAATGCATTTATTCAGCACAATGCGCAGCTTTTACCGATGGAACGCTATGATGAGCAGTATGCGGAGCTTGTAAGGGCAAAAGCTTTTTACCTGCGGGGCAGAGACCTTGTTCTGGATGCGCTGGATGCCAAATACACCGGACTGCGAAGCGGCCTGTTCAGTGTTGACGATGAGGAATGTGAAGCAGCCATCGGTATGCTGCAGAAAGAGGATATAGAAAACATCTATTGGTGTGCCGCCGGCTGGCTCGGTGCTTTCTCACTGGATCCGCTTGATTCGGATTTGCTGAGTACGGCACCTTCCGCCATGAAAATGCTCGAAAACGCTTGTGAACTTGTTCCCGATTATGACAACGGCGCAATTTGGGATGTTCTTTGCGCTTATTATGCTGCCGCTCCTGCCGAAATGGGCGGAAGCAGAGAAAAGGCTCTTGCCGCGCACGAAAAAACAATGGAAATTTCCGGCGGAAAAACAATTTCGCCTTATATAACTTATGCGCAATCAATCTGCCAGCCCGACTCCGATTCCGAAGGTTTTGTTGAATCTCTTGAAAAGGCATTACAGACCAAAAAGCCGTCCGGTACAACCGCCGGTGTTGCTTACACAATTTCAAAGGAAAAAGCTCAATATCTTTTGGAACATAAGGACGACTACTTTTTGGACTGGTAGTTCCGTACTTTTATGAGCCGCTGTCTTAAAAAGCCGTTATTGCCTCTCTGCCTTGTTTTGGGAATAATGTTCGTTTCCTGTACAAAACCGGAATTATCCGCGGTACAGGAAACGCAGGATGAGGAAGAAGTTACGCCTGTTGAACAGCCTGATCCTGAAGAAACAGCTCTCGCTTGTTATATGGCAGGTCTTACCGATGAGCAGATAATAACGCAGCTTTTTGTAATCGGAATTGACGGCAGCGACTGTATTCATTCCTATGCAAAGGAAAGTTTTGCAACCGCAGCTCCCGGATGCTTTCTGCTTTTTAAGGCTAATATTGCCGAAACAGCTGATGAGGTA
>JAEEQG010000011.1 GCA_016285185.1 Spirochaetota bacterium | reverse complement strand
AGCTCAAGCACTGCGTCCAGTGAATAAAGCAGAGAGTCAGGCTTTTGCATAACCCGCTTTTTCATTGTGCCGAATGCGAATTTGACAGGAAGCTTTACGTTTTCACCAAGCAGCAGTTTTATTACGGCCTCAGGCGAATCAAAATACCAGTCTATTATACCATCAACCGGTGCAGAAAGCATATGTTTTTTTACACTCTCATCCCAGTCAGGCAAAAACCTTGTGTTTTCTTTCGCGGTGAGACGCTGCTTTACAATCATCTCCGACAGATACTCGCGGGAAGCAAAGCAATAACAGGTTTCGGGAATTGTTACAAAAAAGTTGCCTTTAGGACTGTGATAATATGTAAAAGTTTCGCCGTCACGCTCTTCTATTACCTGACGGAATCCGTTTCCTGCCGTAAAAAGCATGGAGCGAAACGCCACAGGAAGGTTACCTGTTACAACAAACTGAAAGAGAAGCGGCTTTTCTTCATCAAACAAAAAGTCAAGCGTACTGCCGCAGTAAAAAAAATCAGCCCTGGAAAGCAGCGTTTTTTGAGCGGAAGGACTTGCATCGGGAACGACTTTCTGCATAATAGCCGTTACAAGCTCCTCATTCCCCTTTACAGGAACAGAACAATAAATATCTTTGTTAACGTTAAAAAACTCAAAAGGACTTGCTTTAAAAAGATAGTCTCCCTGCGTTTTTTCAATTGCAGGGATCTCTTCTTCTTCGGGTTCGGGCAGCGTTACAGCTTGTTCCTCAGGCTGTTTTTTTGCACCTGCCGAAGAAGCGCACGAAACCAGAACCTGCAGAACAAAAACAAGCGCAATTATTCCCAAAAGCTGTTTCAATACACTGTTAAGCACAACCTTATCCTCTATTTTGCACGGGCGATTTTTGCCTTCCATGTTTCTTCACCGGCTTCAATTTCCGTAAAATCACCGCCGGCTTTTTCGGTCCATTCAAGTTTGGTTGCGAGAGTCTCGGACATTATGTATTCGGAGAAAGCATCAAACGCTTTTTTGAGCGTGGATGAACCGGATGCAACAATGTTGATTCTGTCCGTTACTTCAAAACCGCTTTCTTTGCGCAGGTTCTGAATACCGCGTACCATATCGCGTACATAGCCCTCAAGCTGGAGTTCTTCAGTTATTTCAGAGTCGAGCGCAACTGTGAGTGTTCCGTCGTTTACAACCTTGAGGTGCGCTTTTTCTTTGCGTTCAACAACAATCTTGTCGGCGTTAAGGTCAACCGTTTTGCCCTGAACATCAATGCTGAGCGTTGAACCGTCTATAATTGACTGGATTGCTGACTGGTCAAGACCTGTAATTACAGAAGCTGCCGCCTTCATTAGAGGTCCGAGTTCCTTACCGAGTGTCTTGAAGTTTGCCTTTGCGCTGAATTCTACGAGTTCATCTTCTCTCTCGTGGAATACTACTTTCTTTACGTTAAGTTCCTCTCTTACGGATTCTTCCATTTCCATAAGAACGGCTTTTTCGTCAGGATTGCGTGTTACAAACTCAACGGAACGCAACGGCTGGCGGTTCTTGAGGTTATACTGGCTGCGCAGGCTTCGTCCCATTGAAACGGCCTTTTGTACCGTATCCATACGGAACTCAAGCTGCAGATCGCGCTTTGATTCGTCATAAACCGGATAGTCCGAAAGGTGAACTGATTCAGCGTCTTCTGAAGTCTTAAGGTTTATCCACATTGCTTCCGTGATAAAAGGAACAACCGGAGCTGCAACCTGAGACAAAGTTTTTAATGCAATATAAAGAGCTTCGTAAGCTTCTTTTTTGTCGCTGTCGTTTTCGCTCTTCCAGAAGCGGCGGCGGCTGCGGCGGATATACCAGTTGTTGAGCTGGTCAATGTATTTGACAATCGGGTCTATTGCGCGCGAAAGGTCGTATTCATCAAGCGCTTCCGAAACATCCTTAACAAGTTTCTGCGTGATTGAGAGCAGCCAGCGGTCAAGCGGATTTGCGGGCAGAGTGCTGTCAAATGCGTGTCCGCCTGCCGTTACACCGTCAATGTTCGCGTATGTTATATAAAAGCTGTAGCTGTTCCAGAGCGGAATAAGAATACCTTTGAGAATGTCTTTTACGCCGTCGTCACTATAGCGCAAATCATCAGCCTTTACAGCCGGAGAATGCATAAGGAACAGGCGGAGCGCATCTGAACCGAACTGCTTGATTACAAGAGCAGGGTCTGTATAATTGCGCAGACTCTTTGACATCTTTTTGCCGTCAGAAGCAAGAACAAGGCCGTTTACAACGCAGTTTTCAAACGCAGGCTTGTCGAACAAGGCCGCTGCAAGAACTGTGAGCGTATAGAACCAGCCACGTGTCTGGTCAAGTCCTTCCGAAATAAAGTTAGCGGGAAAGTGTTTTTCAAAGTATTCTTTGTTTTCAAAAGGATAATGCTGCTGGGCATATGGCATTGAACCGGATTCAAACCAGCAGTCAAGAACTTCGGGCACACGTTTCATTGTACCGCCGCACTTGCACGGAATTGTAATCTTATCTACAAAGTGTTTGTGCAAATCATCAGGATATGTGCCCGAAAGGTCAGCAAGTTCCTGCCGGCTTCCTACGCAAACCTGCTCTCCGCAGGATTCGCACTCCCAAACAGGGATCGGGTTACCCCAGTAACGGTTGCGACTGATTGCCCAGTCACGCGCACCTTCGAGCCACTTGCCAAAGCGGCCGTTCTTTATGTGTTCGGGCTGCCAGAATATTTTCTGATTTGCGGTAACCATGTTGTCGCGGATTTTTTCTACTTTTACAAACCAGCTTCCTACAGCGCGGTAAATGAGCGGGCTTGAACAACGCCAGCAGAAAGGATAGGAGTGAAGAATCTGGTCGCGCTTAACAAGCTTGCCTTCTTTCTTGAGGCGTTCCATTATGTCCTTGTCACAGTCCTTTACAAAACGACCCTGATAGTCGGGAACATCCGCCGTAAACTTACATTCGTTGTCTACCGGGCAGATTGTAGGAACTCCTGTTCCCTGGAAAACCTTGTTATCGTCTTCACCAAAGCCCGGTGCGGTATGAACAATACCGGTACCATCTTCGGTAGAAACAAAGTCGGCGTTAAAAATGCGGAATGCGCCGTTGTGCGGTTCTGTTCCGTCCTTGCCGTCGTTTTTGTCGTACAAAGCCGCAAAATACGGGAAAAGAGGCTCATAGCGCGAATCCAAAAGCTCACTGCCCTTCTTTTTCCAGACAATATCGCATGAGGCGGGGTCTTTGTAATATGCGTGCAGGCGGCTTTCTGCAAGAATGTAGTATTCGTCACCGTCGTGAACTTTTACGTACTCAATGTCAGGACCTACAGTAAGTCCGAGGTTTGAAGGAAGTGTCCACGGCGTTGTTGTCCAGGCAAGAAAGTATGTGCAGCCGTTTGCCATGTCGGGATCTTTTGCGGCGGGACCGGCTTGCGTAACCTTAAAACGGATTGTGATTGCGGGATCGTGTACTTCCTTGTAACCGCCTGTTGCCAGCTCGTGGTTTGAAAGAGGTGTTGCGCAGTGCGGACAGGTCGGGAGAATGTAGTGTCCCTGATAAATAAGACCTTTGTCCCACAGGCTCTTGAACACCCACCAGATTGACTCCATGTATTCGGGATTCATTGTTTTGTAGTCGCGGTCAAAGTCTACCCAGCGTCCGAGTCTTGTTATTGTCTGGCGCCATTCTTTGGTATAGCGCAGAACACTTGCACGGCAGGCTTCGTTGAATTTGTCTATTCCGTAGTTTTCAATTTCTGTTTTGTCTTTGAGCCCGAGTTCTTTTTCGATAAGGTTTTCAACCGGAAGACCGTGGCAGTCCCAGCCGAAACGGCGTTCTACCTTTTTGCCCTTCATGGTCTGGTAGCGTGGAATTATATCTTTGATTGTACTTGGCAAAAAGTGGCCAAAGTGAGGCAGTCCTGTTGCAAATGGAGGTCCGTCGTAAAAAACATATTCAGGGCAGCCTTCGCGCTGCGAAACGGATTTTTTGAAAATATCATTTTTCTCCCAAAAGGCAAGTATTTTTTCTTCCTGTTCAGGAAAGTTTACTTTTGGGTCTACTGGTTCGTACAAAATATTCCTCCGAAACGATTACACTTTTATTGTGCACATTATTTTAAAATATTATTACATAAATCAAGAATTTATTCTATAGTTTTAGAGACAGCCTAAACATGTCATTTAGTACGTCCCGGCTGATTTTTAACAGGGAGATTGTTTGTGAAAAAAATACTCGCCATCCTTTTGCTTATTACAACTGCTGCCTTATTATGGTGCGAAGAACCGAACCTTCCTGAACTTGAAAAAATCGGTACATTCAGCTGCGGCAAACAACCCAAGCAGGTAATCTTTTCGCCCGACGGCAAATACATCGTCCTTCCTCTTCTTGAAGACGACGGCTTTGACATATTCAGCGTTGAGGACAAAAAAATCATAAGACGGATTAATCCACCCTCATGCGAAAAATGCGGTTTTGCAGAAGGCCTCTTTGTTCCCGAAAAGAACGCATTCTTTGTTTCGCAGATGACAACAGGCAACATATATGAATACTCCTATCCAGGTTTTACTTTGAAAAGAACAATCAGCACAGGCGGCGTGTGGTCAAAGTTCATCGCCTGGGATGCCGCAAACGAACTTATTGCTGTTTCCAACTGGGTTTCTAACGACGTGAGCTTTATCCGCTATTCGGACGGTTCGCTTTTAAAACTGGTTGCAACGGCAAAAGCGCCGAGAGGCTTGTGTTTTGTAAATGGAAACAAAGATGTAATTTCGCTTGCGTTTGACGGCGGTAAAATTGAAAAAATAAACATACAAAGCTGGAAAATAACGGACTATGTCAGCATAGAAAACAGTGCCATGCGCCATATCGTAATCAATGCAGCTCAAACAATCGCGTACATAAGCGATATGTACCACCGCTGCGTGTATGAGTTTGACATTAAGAACTTTAAGATAAAGCGCAAAACCACAGTGTTCAACAATCCAAACACAATCTGCCTTTTGTCCGACAGATGGCTTTTCGTTTCGTCACGCGGCCCCAACAACAAAGAAGACTACACAAAACCCAGTCCGGTAAATGGCAAGATTCAGATTATAGACACAACAACAATGCAGATTGTTAAAACAATTGAAGGCGGCAACCAGCCAACCGGCCTTGATATAAGCCGTGACAGCACTCTACTTTGCTTTTCTAACTTTCAGGACGCGAACATCGAAGTGTATAGTATAAAATAACTTATTATTTTAAACCGAACGCTTCGATATTCGCCTTGCCTGAGAAGACAAACGGCAGAACATTGTATTCCTGTTTTATCGGAATGCGCACAAATGAAGGACCTTTTGCCGAAAGAGCCTGAGTCAGCTTTTCGTCAAAGCCGGCTTCGTCCGTAATGTCAAACGAAGGAATGTGAAAACCTTCCGCAACGGCGCACAAATCCGGCGTTTTTTCGTATATCGAAGCTGAATAGTTCCCTTTAAAAATCAATTCCTGCTGCTGGCGGACCATACCGAGGCACTGGTTGTCAAGAACAATCACCGTCACATTAAGCCCCAGCTCATAAAGCGTAGCTAGTTCCTGCACGTTCATTAGTATTGATCCGTCGCCCGAAAAGCAGATAATACGCCGGTCCGGGTTTGCAAGTGCGGCGCCTATTGCAGCCGGAAGCCCGAATCCCATTGTGCCGAGACTGCCCGAAGTCAGCAGCTGCCGCGGAAAGCTCATCGGATAACACTGTGCCGTAAACATCTGGTGCTGACCAACATCTGTTGTGATATACGGCGGCTTTTTGAAAAGTTTTGTACACAATTGACTAATACGTTTCATAAATACGGAAGGATGAAACAGGTTTTCATCGTAAATACCGCACATCTTGGGCGCACACTCCGGAATCAGCTTTTTCCAGAAAGAAGCGCTTTCCTGAGCCGCTTTTACGCACACATCACTTTCAAGCTTTTTGGCGAGTACTTTGAGTGCAGTCGCACAGTCACACGAAATCGCTACACTGCTCTGATATATTTTGTTAATTTCCGCCGCATCAACGTCAATATGTATTATTTTAGCATTGGGACAGAACTTGGAAACTGTACCTGTCGCGCGGTCGTCAAAACGGATTCCGAGCGCAATAATCAAATCTGACTCATACATAACACGGTTTGCCGTGTACGAGCCGTGCATCCCGACCATGCCGAGAAACAACTCACTGTCAGCTGGAACAACGGTCAGCCCCATCAGCGAAGTACAAACCGGAATCCGGTACTTTTCGGACAATTTTTGTATTAACTGCGGAGCACCATCCGAGTATACCGTGCCGCCTCCGCAGAACAGAACAATTCTGCGCGCTTTTGCGAACAAATCCGCCGCAACCGAGACCAAAGCATCCAGGTTTGCGGGAGCAGAAGGCTTCCACTCGTAGTTTTTCATATCCGGCCACTGCTGGAACGTGCATGTTTCAAGCTGAACATCCCTCGGAACGTCAACAATTACAGGTCCCTGCCTGCCGCTCTCGGCAATGCGGAACGCCTCGGGCAGAACCTTGAGCAGTTCAGCCGCGGACTTTACCATAACGCTGTGTTTGCAAATCGGCATTGAAAGCCCGAATGTGTCTGTTTCCTGAAACGCATCGGTACCGATTAAAGCCCTGTTTACCTGACCCGTAATCGCAACGAGCGGGATTGAATCGGAACGCGCATCGGCAATCGCTGTCAAAAGGTTCATCGCGCCAGGACCGCTTGTAGCAAAGCAGACAGCGGCTTTGCCGGTTGTTCTTGCGATTCCCTGCGCAATAAAACCACCTGCCTGTTCCTGCCTTACGAGAATATGTTTTATATTGCTTTTTGCAAGTTCATCATACAGAGGAAGAATCGAGCCGCCGGGGATTCCTGCAACGGTACTGATTCCTTTACGTTCAAGAATTCCTGTAATTATCTGTGCGCCTGTTGCTTTAATCATACAAAGTCCATATTATTCTGCTGACTCAAGTATTTCAAGACCTTCGTCTTCCTTGGCAGTGGAAGCAGATTCAAGGGTTGCTACGGCAGGCATGTCTTCATCATCTTCTATAAGCCTTATTGCATCAAATTCGTGCTTTTGTTCATCCGGTATTATTGAATATATGTACAGCGCGATTTTTTGACGTACACTTTCAGCAACATTCGACGCCTGAAAATGCAGACGGGACTGTTTGATTGTCTGGTTGTATTCTACGCTTTTTACCGAACCACTCATAACAATAGGAGTATTGCCCAGCATAAACTGTATTTTTATCGGCATACCTTCCTGACCACAGCCGCCGATGCGGATAAGAGCGCCTTCTTCTGACAAATCCTCAAGTACACATTTTATACCGCTTATTTCTTCAACCTTTGTCAAATCCGTAATGGAATTGTCATAGAGCAGATACAATTCCGCCATAATAGAACAGGGGCAGCGTATACTCTTGCGTTTTTGGGTGCGCTGCAATGATTGTGAATGCTCGATGAAAAGTACAGACCTTCCCTGATAATGACCAACACCTGTAACATTTGTATCAAAAACATAACCCGCATCGTTCTTGCGCCAGAAATAAACGGTAATTCGTTTTTTACTCCAGTCAAAACAATGATATTTGTCTTCCACAGGAACCGGGTAAGAAATTGTAAGCTTGCTTGTATTTGCAAGAAGTACCGAAGAAAAAACACCGCGCGACGGCAGTACAATCCGCAGCCGCTGTCCGTTCCTCATTGAATATGTGTTTTTCCATCCTTTGCGCAGCGGCGGATCCAGTTCAATTCTTGAACGGTATGAATATAAGGACTGAAGGAATTTTTGTATTTTTGGACTATTTACAGTTCCGATTGAAGTTGTAAGCGAAACAATCTGTGCTATTGACTTGTTGATTGCAGGCAGGGACCAAAAAAGGACAGTCGGGTCATCGACACTTGCCATGCGTCCCATCTTCCAGACAAGATTCATGTCAGCAAAAGAAAAACCGGAATCAAAACCTGTACAATAAAAATTAAAACCTTTTGAGAGGACATTAAAAAACACAAAAAACCTCTATTTTATGATAACATATTTTTATGAAAAAACTTTCATTTTACATAATCACAGTGCAAATTGTTCTACTTGTATATTTTATTTTACCATCATTTTATGTAAAATCCAATACACTTTCCCTACAGTATACTTTATCGGAATTGATTGTTTTTTCCTTACTGATTGTGTTCTGCCTGTATTTTTCAAAGTCGTTTTCTACCCTGAAAAGAAAGAATCTCACACCGCTTGAGTACGTAAAGCTTGTGCTGATTACAGTATGCGCTATAGTTTTGCCGCAGTTTGCCATAAAAACGTTTTTTCCGCAGTTTTACCGGCTGCCGGTTGTTCTTGTTCCCGAAACAACTTTTGGAAAGATTTTACAGTTTGTTTCAATCGTTATTGCGGCTGTTTTTGAAGAAGTTTTATACCGTGTTTTTCTGCCGGAATCAGTTTTGTATCTTATAAGCCTCACGAACATCAAAAAAACTGAAAGTGAAAAACTCATCAGACTTGCTGCCGAGCTTGCGGTTGTGGTACTTTTTGCGGTTCAGCACAAGTATCTGGGAGCAGCCGGTGTGGTAACAGCGTTCAGCGCAGGGGTTGCGTTCCGTTGGATAACAGTCGCGACAGGATCCCCTCTCCTTTCAATACTCATACACGGCGCCAACAATCTTCTGACACTGCTTTTGCAAATCAGTTGAACATGTCAACCTGCTCTCGGCTTTTTTTATCACTCTATCAAATTTCCCGCAAAACGGTAAAAAACAACATTCTGAAACTATATAAATTGTGAGACTTTAATAAGGAGTTCACAATGAAAACAGTAGAAGAACTGACTTTTACCGATGATTTCATGTTCGGTAAGGTTATGAAGAATGAAAAAATCTGTAAGGGCGTGGTAGAACGTCTTTTGCACATCAAAATTGATCATCTTGAACTGATCACACTGCAAAAAGACATCTCACCGTATTACGAAACACGCGGCGTGTAGTAAAGAGAATCTTTTCGGAACACTTGATACAAGCAGGCTATGATATGCATCTGCTCTCGCATTTATGAGGAACGGGTCCCAGCGACGGGGCGGTCGGTTATTTATGAAAAGATATAAATTTACACTTGTTTGCTTTAAAGAGTTGATTTATACTATTTGTTATGAAATGGCTAATAATAACAGATTCTACCGGAACCGAACACGTAAAGGAAATAGAACTTTTTCTTAAGGCAAAAAAGCAAAAGACAGACATATTTGTCGCTACTGAAGTAAATACAAATATCGACAGAATTATAAAAAGCGAAATTGTCTTTAAAAAGTTTTTCAAAAACATAGACAGCGTCACTCACTGTATTATTTCCGACTATAACATAATCTGCAAATATCAGGCCGCAATCTATCTTTTCGGATTTTTTTACGGCAAAAACATTCCTCTGTTCATAGCCCGCAACGAAACCGACGAAGCTTCTACGCTTTCAATTATAAAAAAATACAAAAACGTCCGCATGTTCAAAACGCAAAAACTCCTGCAGGAAACAATCGACAAGGAACTGCATCTTTTTGAGGAAGAAGAAAAGCGGAACAACGCACGACAAAAGCTTTTCAAAAAAGGACTACCGTTCACTCCGGACGAGTTCTCCATAATGATTGCCGAAAACCGACAGGATGAATGTAATCTGTTTCTGCAGGCGGGCATGAGTCCCGATGTACGCGATTCAGCGGGAACACCGATGATCTGCTATGCGGCAAGATACAACAAAATTGACATTGTAAGATGGCTTGCGCAGAACGGTGCTGACATCAACGCAGTTTCAAAGGACCGCGGCTACTCGGCGGTTATGGACGCGGTTTGGAAAAAGAACGAAGAAATTGTTGAACTGCTTGTTTCGCTCGGCTGCGACCTTAATATTATCAGCAAAGACGGCCAGTCGGTTCTTGTTCTTGCTATCGGCAACGGTAACGAAAACATCTGCCGTACGCTCATACAGGGTGGAGCAAACCCGCGCATAAAAGACCACATGGGCATGAGTGCATACGACTACGCAAAACTGTTCAAAAAAGAAAATATAGTACAGCTTTTAGAAGAAAATGAAAAATAAAACGGTGGTTTTCGCAGGCGGCGGAACGGGAGGGCACATTTATCCGGGTCTTGCAGTCGCCGATTCGTTAAGGGAAATATTCGACGGTAAAATAATCTGGATTGGATCATCCGCCGGAATGGACCGCAATCTTGTTGAAAAAAGCGGTATTTGCGACAAATTTGTTGGTATACCGTCGGGAAAACTGCGCCGGTATTTTTCGCTAAAAAACATCTCCGACATTTTTAAGATAATCGCTGGTTGTATCGCTTCTTTTTTTATACTGCTCAAGCTAAAGCCCGCGCTTTTGTTCTCCAAAGGCGGCTTTGTAAGTGTTCCGCCTTGTTTTGCGGCAAAGCTTTTGCATATACCGGTATACACGCACGAATGCGACTTTTCTCCGGGACTTGCGACAAAACTCAATTCAAGATTCGCGACAAAAATCCTGCTCACATACGAGCAGACAGCCGCTTTTCTTTCGGAAAGCGCAAAAAAGAAAGTTATCGTTACGGGCAATCCTGTACGTTCCGTGTTTTATACCGCAAACGCAAAAGACGGTTTAGACTTTCTGGGGATAGAAAAAACTGGAAAGCCCGTCCTGTTTGTGCTCGGCGGTTCAGGCGGCGCAAAGCAGATAAACAACATTGTGCTTGAAAACCTTGAATGGCTGACTGAACATTACATCGTAGTCCACCAGACGGGAATAAGTGCCGAAAACAGCATGGTTCAGACGGAACAGAATTCACTTGTCGAGCGGCTCAAGGCAGAAAAAAAGTATCTGCCGTTTCAGTTCATCTATAACGAGATGCCTTCTGTTCAGGCATGCTGTGACGTTATTTTTTCGCGTGCCGGCGCAAACACGCTTTGGGAAGCAATCGCAACCGAAAAACCGCTTGTGCTTTTGCCGCTTGCTGGTAGCGGTACACGCGGCGACCAGGTTGAAAACGCTGCATTTTTGGAAAAGCAGGGTGCCGCAATCGTAATAAAAAACGGCCGGGGAGAATCTGTGGCAGCAAAAGCCGCGCTCGAAAAACTGCTGGACAATGATACAAGGGCGCAGTATTCGGCTGCAATAAAAAAGCTTAAGGGCAAGGAACAGGCTTCAAAGGTGATTGCACAAATTATTTTTAACAATATAATAAAGCAGGATTAATATGAATATTACTACTTTAGATGCTGTTTTTCTGCTGATTCTGCTTATTTGTGCAATTCACGGAGCTTTCAGGGGCTTTATTGAGGAACTGTTTTCAAAACTCGCCGTAATTCTCGGTATTATTTGCGGTCTTGTTTTTTCAAAGCTGCTTGTTCCGTCACTGCCCAAACTGAAATATGCGGCGTTTTTAACCAATATACTGGCATTTGTGATTGTTTTTACGGTGGTTTATCTTGCCGTAAGAATAATTCAGAAAATAATCGGTATAGCCTTTCAGGGCGACATTATGAAAGGACTGGACAAATCGCTGGGATTTTTTCTTGGTATAGGAGAAGGTGTTATAATCGTTTGCCTTATTCTTTTTCTGCTCCATTCACAGCCCTGGTTTGACATAACGGGGGTTGTACAGGGCAGCGTTTTTGACAGAATCTTTGCGCCGCTTATAATAAATACAAGCCATGAGTTTATAAAGGAACAGCATGTTTGAAAACGTTTTAGACCAAAATGTAACATCTCTACTGCAGGAAGACATTCAAAAAAACGCACTTCCAAATTCAATGCTCTTTTCGGGCCCCGAAGGTTCCGGCAAATTAACATGTGCAATAGAAACGGCAAGAGTTTTGTCCTGTACAAGCACTCAGAATAAGGGCAGCTGGAACTGTACATGTCCTTCCTGCTTAAAGCACAAAGCGCTTATCCACCCTAACCTGCTGATCGTCGGTTCACGGGAATGCGTTCTTGAAATAGACGCCGCAAAAAAAACATTCATGACTGCAATCGAGACAAATGCCCCGTATCTGCCTTCCGCACGTTATCTTTTTATCAGGAGCATAAGAAAGCTTACGATACGTTTTAGTCCGCTGCTGTGGGAAGAAGACGACAAGCTTTCC
This sequence comes from Spirochaetota bacterium, assembly GCA_016285185.1. Classification (GTDB taxonomy): domain Bacteria; phylum Spirochaetota; class Spirochaetia; order Treponematales; family Treponemataceae; genus UBA1240. Next base: position 23,533 of record JAEEQG010000011.1, on the reverse strand, counting down.
AAAATCTCGCCTATTATTGCGAACATCGATGAACTGCTCGAAGAGATTGACCCTGCGAAACCTGTTCCCGAATATGACGAAGCCGCAAAAATCGTTGACTGTCTTGATACCGCCTGCAAAAAACTTGAAGGCTTTTTGTACCAGTCAATTCCGATAGCCCAAATACGCAAGGCCGCCGCATGGGCGCACCTCACTTCGGCGGACAACGGCAAAAAGGTTTTGATAATAGAAAACGCCGACCGCATGCAGGAAAACGTACGCAACGCACTTTTGAAAATCCTTGAGGAGCCGCCGCAGGATGTGCATTTTATCCTGACAACCTCAAAACGCGGTGCCGTTATGCCCACTATTCTTTCGAGGGTAAGAACCTATCCTTTCATTGAACGCACAACAGCACAGCAGACAAACGTTATAAACAGGATTTTCCATGAACACGCGGAAAACCTTGCCATTTCAAGTTACCTTGAAAACTATCTTCCTGTTTCAAAGGAAACTCTTTCAAAGCTGGCATGTTCATTTTTGCTCACAATTCCAAATATGCCGCCTCTTATACGCAGGGTTGTTGTGCAGCGTTTTAACCCCAAGGATCAGATTCCGCTTGAAATGATAATCGGCGAAGCGCATAACTTTGAACCGCGGATTCTTTTTACACTGTTCCTTAAAGAAATACTCGAGATTCTCCGAATAGCCCTCAGAGAAAAAGGTATAAGCGCACAGGAGCAAAACGCCGCAATGGCATGGCTCAACGCAATACGCGGAATAAACGAGAGCGTTTCAATCTACAATCAGTCGCCTTCTGCCGCACTGGAACTTCTTTCGGGCAAGCTGGAAAAAATCGTCATTTAATGAGCGTTCAAATAATGCAAAGCTTTGAAGAAAAAATCGCAAGCAGAATAGAAAAACTCTCAAAAGAACAGCTTCTCCAGCTTTTCAGCACAATGAACGAAAAAAAGTCGACTTTTGATGCGGTTTTGTCTTCCTTAAGCATAGGGCTTTTAGTCTGTGACACTGACGGTTTTTTGTATCATTCAAATAAAGCGGCGGAACGGCTTTTGTCGTTTTCTGTAAAAAACCCGATTCCCGGCGACTCATTCGCTTCTGAAAAGCCTTTATGGAATCTGCTTGAAGATCAGGATATAGCTGATTTTTTGAAAGACTTTTTTGACCGGCAAAAAGCACATGCTTCCGAAGAATTCACTGTGCAGACACCGGGCGGTTCACCGAGAATTCTCATTGTTTCCGCAATGCCGCTTGTTCAGGAAAAAAAGCTTAAAGGCATCCTGATACAGATTGAGGATGTAACAGAACGGCGCAATCAGCAGACACTCCTGCGCCGGATGGAAAACCTCGCCAGTCTCACAAACCTTGCCGCAAGCGTAGCACACGAAATAAAAAATCCGCTCGGCAGCATAAGCATACACATACAGCTCATTCAAAAAGCCCTTAAAAAGGCGCGCGAAACAGACGGAATGCTGCCTGATCCCAAATTTACCGAGCACTATCTGGACATAGTTAACGAAGAAATAGAACGGCTGAACAAAATAATCGTGGACTTTTTGTTTGCGGTCCGCCCTATTTCGGCAACGCTCGTTCCAATGGACATAAACAAGCTTCTCCGCTCCATGGCTGAGTTCATAAAGCCGGAGCTGGATTCCAAAAAGATAGAACTCCAGCTGGATTTGATGACCAAATCCCCCGACCTTATGCTTGACGAACAGCTTACAAAACAGGTTATCATAAACCTGGTGCAGAACTCTGTCGCGGCTATGAAAGACGGCGGTATCCTGTACATTTCCACCAAATTTTCGGACGACAAGATTATCCTCACCATAGCCGATAACGGCGAAGGAATGGACGAACAGACCTTGAGCCGTATATTTGAGCCGTATTTTACTACAAAGGCGAACGGAACAGGTCTCGGGCTTACGATGGTTTACAAAATCATAAAGGAAACCGGTGGCGACATTCACGCAAAGTCGTTTCCGGGAGAAGGCACTATTTTTACAATCTCGCTGCCCGTTCCGCAAAAAGAATTAAGGTTGATTGAACAAAAGGAAGATTAAACGTGAAATTCAAGATACTGATTATAGATGATGAAAAAAACATACGCGAAGGTCTTGCAGCCGGACTGGAGATGGACGGCTACAACACTGTCGTTGCCGAAAACGGCGAAAAAGGTTTGGAGTACGTAAACAAGGGCGACATTGACCTTGTAATCACCGATTTGCGTATGCCGGGCATAAGCGGCGAAGAAGTGCTGCAGAAAATTACATCCGAGATTCCCGGTCTTCCTGTAATCGTGCTTACAGGACACGGCAGCATAGATTCCGCGGTAAGCGCAATGCATTCCGGTGCATACGACTTTCTTACAAAGCCGCTTAACCTGGAACATCTTTCGCTTGTAGTTAAACGTGCGCTAAAAAACCGTGAGCTCCAGATACAGAACAAACAGCTGCAGGAAGAAATAATCAAAACAAAGCCTTTTGAATCAATCATAGGCAAAAGCGCGGAGATGCAAAAGATTTTCCAGATGATTCAAAAAGTTGCGGGAAGCAAGGCTTCTGTACTTATAACAGGCGAAAGCGGCGTAGGAAAAGAGCTGGTAGCGCACGCAATACACAATCTTTCGCCCCGAAGGGATAATCCTCTTGTAATCGTAAACTGCTCCGCCCTTTCGGAAAGTCTTTTGGAAAGCGAACTGTTCGGCCACGAAAAAGGCGCTTTTACCGGTGCAATGGCACGCAAAAGAGGTCGCTTTGAGCTGGCGAACGGCGGCACAATTTTTTTGGACGAAATAGGCGAAATAAACCAAAGCATACAGGTAAAGATTCTGCGTGTTCTGCAGGACAAGCGGTTTGAACGCGTCGGTGGAGAAGAAACACTGGAAGTAGACGTGCGCGTTATTGCGGCAACTAACCGCGATTTGGAAGAAGAAATAAAAAAAGGCAATTTCAGGGAAGACTTGTTCTACAGGCTTAACGTTGTTCATATTCACGTGCCACCGCTGCGAGACCGCAAAGACGATATACCGCTTTTAATCAACGAGTTTATGCAGGAGTTCGCAAAAGAAAACGGCAAGGACATAAAGAACATCGATAACCATGCAAGAGCCGCGCTCTACAAGTACAGCTGGCCCGGAAACATCCGCCAGCTCAAGAACTGCATGGAAAGCGCCGTTGTAATGTGTTCTTCCGATACCATAACACTGAACGACCTGCCGCCGACCATCAAATCGGATTCTGCCGCAGATTCAATGCAGATTCCGTTCGGCGTAACGCTTGAAGAAGCGGAAAAAATCATCATACAGCAGACCCTTGCGCAAAATCAGGGCAACAAGTCCAAAACGGCGGAAGTACTCGGCATCGGTAGAAAAACCCTTCACCGCAAGCTGGACGAATACGAAGAAAACTAAACGGTCATGGATTTTCAAAAGTATACACTGGGCGAAAACGATAAAGGAAGAAGGCTCGACAAAGTTGTAAGAAAGTTCCTGCCGACTCTGCCTCTTTCGCTCATCTATAAGAATATTAGAAGCAGTTTTATACGTCTGAACGGTAAAAAGACCGCCGCCGAAACAAAAACAGCCGTTGGCGATGAGCTTTGGATAGCGTCTGTAATTGCGGCTGAAGAACAACCTCTAACAGAAACCATACAAGATTTGCAGTTTGAAACGGTCTTTAAAAACCAACATATATGGGTAATCAACAAACCTTACGGCATTCCTGTACAAAAAGCAAAAGCCGGACAACTCAGCCTTGATGAGGTTATCAAAAGCAGGTACAGAGCGGAATCTGCAGACACATCCCTTTCTTTTGCACCCGGACCGCTGCACAGGCTTGATAAATACACAACGGGACTGCTCGCTTTTTCGCAGAGCCTTGCGGGGGCACAGTGGTTTTCGGATGCGATTGCAACGCACACAGTAAAAAAAACATATATCGGACTTGTGGAAGGAAAGCTTGTAAACAAAGCGGAATGGCAGGACAACCTTGCTCAGGACAAAAACGTACCGCGAGGAAAGTTCCATACAATGAGCGTCTCTGATACCGGGAAAAAAGCTGTTACCATTGCAAACCCGATTTCATACGGAAAGTACGGCAGCACACCGGTTACACTCGTGGAGTTCCGCATTCCGACAGGCCGCACACACCAAATCCGTGTTCAAAGCGCATCTCACGGTTTTCCGCTTTTGGGAGACACAGCCTACAACAGTTCGGTCAATCTTGAAAAACAGGGCTTTCAGCGATATTTGCTCCATGCGCAAAAGCTTGAAATTCCAAACGACAATCCCGTAGGGCTGCCCCAACAACTAACAGCCGAACTCCCCTCGCCGTTCAATCATTTTTTGTCAATTTGCTTGATTGAAACGCCGAATGAATAGTAAACTGTTATAAAGGATTTTATTGGAATGAAAAACCTGCATGACCTTCTTTGGTTTGTAAAAGGCGTCACAGTATATGCTCTTGTAGGAGAAAGCGGAACAGGCAAAAGCTTTAGGGCAAAACTTCTTGCCCAGTCTTACGGAATAGAGCTTATTATTGACGATGGTCTGCTTATTAAAAATGACAAAATCCTTGCAGGACATTCCGCAAAAAAGGAAAAAACTTTTCTCGCCGCCGTACGCGTTGCGCTTTTTGACGACAAGCAGCACCGCGACGAAATAGCAAAAGCGCTTCAAAAGCTTAATTTCAAAAAAATCCTGATTCTCGGTACGTCCGAAAAAATGGTTGTCAAAATAACGACGCGTCTTCAACTGCCGCAGCCGTCAAAAATAATCCATATCGAAGACATTGCCACCAAAGAAGAAATTGAACAGGCAATACGTTCACGCCGGATTGAAGGAAAACACGTTATTCCTGTGCCGTCTATCGAAATCAAACAGAACTACCCAAAGATTTTTTACAACAAAATCCGCGTAATTCTTAAAAGAAAGCCTTTTGCACCAGCCAATTCAAAAGTATTTGAAAAGTCCATTGTACGCCCCGAATTTTCTAAAAAAGGCAGGATAAGCATTTCAGAAGCGGCTATAACCCAGATGGTCATGCACTGTGTCTCGGAATTTGATCCTGAGATAACGGTTAAAAAGCTCACGATTAAAACAAGCCCCGAAAGTTATCGATTGATAATAACGGCAGATGTTCCGTTCGGAACTCAGCTTGCAGGCAAGATACACAACCTGCAGCAGTATATTATTGAGAATATTGAAAAATATACCGGTATCCTTATTGAGGAAGTAAGTATAATAATAGACAAGGTCACTGTTCAAAAGAAAACAAGCTGAAAAGAGGAGTATGTGATGAAAAGAATTAGTGTTTTATTAGTTTTTTTATTTAGTTTTTCAATGTTGTTTGCACAGTCGGATTTATATGAAATCAAATATGATTCTGCAGAAGCCAAAATAACTTCCATTACGGAACAAATCCTGAACTCATACAAACGCTTTAACAGCGTTTTTCATTTTCCGTCCGATGGTCCTGGATTTAAGTACAAGATAAGTATTTTTGCGGACAAAAATGCTTACAAACAGTATGTGGTAGACAAAACAGATTCTGTTGAACCTCAGAATGAAACGGTTTTTCTCCAGCACTCAGCTGCTTCAAAATCAGAGATTGTTGTTTTTGCACCGGAAGTAAACCCCAATATTCTTACAAGACAACTGTTCAACCAGTATCTTTACAGCTTTATTTCTGAACCGCCCGCATGGCTGCTTTACGGCGCTTCAATCTATTTTGAAGAATATGATGACATAGAAAATCCCTGGCTTGAGACGGCAAAAAGTCTTTATTCCGATACAAACAAACGCCTTTCTCCCGTCCAGATTCTCGAAGCTAAAAAAGACACTTATCCATCAGATTCTTTTATTCCACAGTCATGGCTTTTCTTCCGTTTTTTGATTGAAACATCAAATTCCGCAAATTCAAGACTCTTTCATGACGGTATAAACGAAATTATGGAAAACCCGTACACTGTTACAGATCCTTTTTTGGATTACTACAAAAAGTGGATCAATCCAAAACAGTTTGAAAAAGACTATTCGGATTTTGTTGCAAATACGCATTCTATCCGAGAAGACATTCTTAACGGCATAAACGCCTACATGAACAAGGAATATCAGACTGCAACCACATATTTTTCGCAGGCACTTTCCGCTGATAATAAAAACGCCACCGCCGCATATTACACCGCATTGTGTTATTACGACCAAAAAGACTACAAAAATGCTGATATGTGGTATAAAAAGGCTCTGTCGTTCGGTTCCGACCCTGCACTTATAAACTGGGGTCTTGGTGCCTGCGCCTATGCGGACAGCCGCTATGATGAAGCTACCGTGTATTTATTAAAAGCCAAACAACTTGACGAAGACACTTATGGTAAGCGCGTAGACGAACTTATGCAGCATATTCCTGTAAAGCACTGATATTATTGACATGAAAAAACTTTTTTTACTCTTTTTACTCGCTGTAATCATAATCTGTTCCGCAACTGGTACACCTGTTTTGTCAGATACCCAGTTTGCGCAGTTTGATGATTACCTTTCGGAGATAACCCAGGCTTATCATATTCCCGGTATGGCATTTTTTATCACGGATCCAGAAAAAACGCTTTTTTCGCGAACATACGGGCAGTGCAACAGCATGGAACAGCAGTTTTTTATCGGTTCCATGAGCAAGTCTTATACAGCGCTGTGCATCATGCAGCTGGTTGAAAAAGGACTTATAAGCCTGGATAAGGATATCTCAGCTTATCTGCCGGAATACAAATTTCCAAAAGAAATAACTATTCTTGCGCTTTTGAATCATACAAGCGGTTTTGATACTCACATGAAGTTTACTGATGTAAGTATTACGAACTCTTACGGAAAATACGAATATGCAAATATAAATTATGACTTACTGGGTAAAATAATAGAAAAAGTATCGGGTCTGTCTTACGAAGACTATGTCAGGAAAAATATTTTTGAGCCGCTTGGTATGAGTGACTCAATCGCAAATGCTCAAAAACTAAAAGACAGTTCCAAACTATTGACCGGTAACCGCAACTACTTTGGCTTTTTTAAGCAGGGCAAAGCTGATTATCCAACGGAAAAGTCATGGTTCCATGAACCGGCAGGTTACATCGCAAGTACTCCACAAGATCATGCTAAATATCTGCGCATGTATCTTAACGGTGGTTATACGGATAAGGCCGTACAAATTATCAAAAAAGAAACAATTGATTCCATGTGGTATGAGAATGTGTCTCAGGGCTTGACAGAGTTTGAGGCTTTTTATGGTAAAGGCTGGAATTACATGGAATACGAAGATTTAAAGATAGTATTTCATGGCGGACAGGTTGAAAATGGAATTACCTATATGTTCATTCTGCCGGAGAAAAAACTGGCTGTCTGTTTTATGGTAAATGCAAACGATGAGTTTGTTATGAACAGCCTGATGGATAATGCTTTTTGGAACAGTCTTTCCATCATAAAGGGAACTCCTGTAAAAAAAGTATCTCATGGGTCTTTCATTATTAGGCATATCATTATCGATACTATTTATCTTTTGATGTTTTTGCTGTCACTTTTCATCCTGATAAAAGCAATCGGGGCAAAAACTGACACTGCCAATAGACCCAAAGTCAAAAGTGTTATTATGCATATTCTTGGATGTGTAATATGGCCGGTTTTTCTTTTGACATTTTCAAAAATCCTTATAGATACTCCGCTTTGGGTAATAAAATCCTTTGTACCTGATTTTTATTGCGTAATCCTGGCAAGTGTAGGTCTTGCAATAACCGGGGGTCTTGTAAGAGCAGTAAAATCACTGTTTTTTCACAAATGCTACGATAAGTAGCATAATTTTTTTTGTTTGTAATGCAAAGTTTCTGTTATAATTGTGGGCGTGGCTTTATGATTCGGATACAAGGCTGCGGAAAAGCGGTCTTGTAAGGAGAACTGAATGAACTTTGCAGACAAACTTAAAGAACTGAGAAAGCAAAAGGGTATTTCACAGGAACAGCTTGCAGAAAAAATCCATGTAAGCCGTCAGGCAATCACAAAATGGGAAAGCGGCAACGGGATTCCCGATATAGAAAACCTTATCGCGATTTCTTCATTATTCAATGAATCTTTAGATTCTCTCTTAAGTGAAGAAAAAAGCCTTATTTCTAAACACGAGTTTTTATACGAAAGTCGTACCGAATACGATTTGGACAGTCCAAAAAAAATAGATTTGAAAGTTGGACCTGCCCATGAGGTAATAATAGAAAAAACAAAGGACGAAAAAATCCAGGTGCTCGCTGCATCAAACAAGCTCAACTATCTTGCACAGCAGGTTAAGGTTAAGATTGATGAAAACAAAAAACGCATGGATGTTATTGTCCGTCATTCCACAGATTTGTCCGACATTTTGGCAATCGAAAATCTTTTTATCCTTGTACGCATTCCGGAAAAGTTTGTAGCCGATATTGAACTTTATTCGGAACTCGAAAGCCTGAAAATCCGTGACATCATTTTTGATGCCATTGAATTTGACGGTAAAGTAAAAAATGCGTTTATCTCAAATGCGGGCGGTCACATTGAGATGAATACTAATTCAAATGTTAACGTTGAAGTAAACGGCTTTAAAGGAAAGCTTGACATGAACCATTTTCACGCGGTTTCAAAAATCAACTTTACAAACGGTCAAAATTATTACCTGAAAAATGCAGGCCGCTTTACCCGCTTTGTAGACTCAGAGGGTAAAATCCTTGTTGGAAAACGCGATACAAAGGACCCGTCTGAGCAAGTTGATTTAATTGTGGAACTCAACGGTTGGAAATCAGAAGTACAGATTAACAGAGCATAATAAAGGAGCAAATTATGGAAGAGATTCAGAACTATCAGACAAAATATATTTACAGACCAAAAAGATTTTACACCCTCGTTTTTATCTTTACATGGGCATTCTGGCTTTTTGCGATTCTTTTCAATGACGGACTAACCTGCTCAATCGGAATGGTACTCGGTGTTATAAGCCCCGCAACCATTGCAATCATTACCGTATTCACTTCAAAAAGTGATGCACTTAAAAAGGATTTCAGACGAAAGATTTTCAATTTCTGGAAGCTCAAACCTCAGTACATCATCGGTGGATTTTTTATCATGTCGGCTATCATCGCCTGTTCAATACTTACCTCAGTTTTGTTCGGCGGCTCACTGGATCAGTTCTCGGTTATAGAAGGCTTTACATTTGACGGCCCGGGGCTGTTCTCTGCCTTTGCAACAATCTGCCTCGCAGCAATTCTTGAAGAAGTCGGCTGGCGCGGTTACGGCGAAGACTCCATTGCCGAGTATCACTCATGGTTTAAAGAATCAATCATTTTTGGATTTATATGGGCGTTTTGGCATCTTCCTCTTTTCTGGATTCCGGGTACTTATCACATTGCAATCCGTCAGATGAACCCATGGTTTATGATTAACTTTATGGTTTCTACAATTCCTATGGGCTTTATCACAACATGGGTTTATGTAAAGAACGGACGAAGTATGCTTGCAAGTATTCTTTTCCATCTTTTTGTAAACACTATGCAGGAAAAAATTGCAATGACACAGCCTACAAAATGTATTGAAACAATCTTTGTTACCCTGGCTGCAATAATCATAGTACTTACAAACAAGGATATGTTCTTTGAGAAACGCCATATCGGGCACATTCTGGAGTAGACGTACACGTAAAGTTCAAAACTCCGGTTTTTCTGTGACGGCAGAACCTCTGTCAGTATGTACAAGACTTAAAATCTGTTATATCCTGTTGTCATAAAAGAAATACCGGAGTCAGTTCTGAAAAAAAATACGCTTGCCGTCTTCATCATTATAATTTTTTCTCTTTTGACTATCCTTACTCCGTTTGCACAGACATCAGGAGAGATAAGCGTAATTACAATTGAACAGGCAAAAAAAACAGAAACAATAAAAGACAAAAAAGACGGCAGGGATTTGGTTTCTTTTTCAGGTTCAGTAGTTCTGACGATTGATAAAGGAAAAACACATATAAACATAAAAGCCGACCAGGTAAACTTTGACCGTGAGCGAAACATGCTTTATGCTTCAGGCAATGTTTACATGGAAGAAACGGACGAATCAGACGCATTAAAGCAGATGAAGGGAACTTCGCTGTTGCTTAATACAAACTCGCTCGAAGGTGTTTTTGACCAGACAAAGCTCAAGCAGACACAAACCTCATATTCCTCGGGCACAGAAAACTCCGTAATGGTTTTGTCGGCAAAACTTTTCAGCCGTGATGATTCAGGTGTTGTCGCATTCAAAAAAAGCCAGCTCACATTCTGCGAAGACGAAAACCCTCACTGGAAAATCAAGGCTTCGCGCGCTTGGCTGCTTCCCGGCGGAGAGTTTTCTTTTTTGAACGCGCTTTTGTATGTCGGACATGTTCCGGTGGCATACCTGCCGTTTTTTTACTACCCCAAGGACGAAATGATTTTTCATCCGGCTTTCGGCTACAGACCGCGTGTCGGCTACTATACGCAGACAACGACCTACCTTATAGGACGCAAACCGCTTCCGTCAGCAACCGAATCTGAAGGCTACTTTAACCTTTCCACAACAAACCGGCTTATGGAACAACGACGAGAAGGTCTGTTCCTGCGTAACCTCGACACACCGCTTCCGTTAAGCAAACAGTCAGGTGATTATCTTAAGGTGTTGGGCGACATATACACAAACCTCGGTGTTATGTATGGTCTTGACGGTTCATTTGTTCCTCAGGACAGCATTTTTTCTTCGATTAAGTTTTCGACTCTCATGGGCTTCAGCAGAAACCTGTATTTTACCGAAGCAGACGCACTGTACAGCCCCTACAACAAAGCTGGTCTTTCCGAATGGAACAAATCGGCTTTTGCCGGTGTAAAAATGCCATTCCGTTACTATGGTAACCTGGCTTTTGATACAAATACATCGCCTTTCAGACTTTCAGTCTCGTTGCCGGTTTATTCGGATCCGTTCTTTAATTCGGATTTTATGAACCGACGCGAAGATATGAACTGGCTCAATTTTCTCACAGAACCGGGTGTAACACGTGCTACCGAAGAGGACAAAGAAAAAGACTCTGAGATTGATTCTTTCAACTGGAAAATAAACGGAAGCTGGAGTCCCAAACTCTCAAAGGTTTCACCGTATTTTAACTTTAGTATTACATCTTTCCGGTCACAGGTTGATTTTCAATCCAAAAATGCTAAAAATCCCAATCCTGTTTCGCCCGATCGCAAATTCTTTTATCCGTCAAAAGTTGTTCCGTTTGAGATATACACAAGTTTTTCGGGTACTTTGTTTCAATATCCTGTTCTGGAAAAAACTACGGAAAAAACAAAACCGCCTATACCTGAACTTGAAAAACCGGAATTTTTTGTCAAACAGGAAGAGCCAAAATCAGAAGGAACTATCGTTCCTACTTTTCCTATGCTTTCCGTTCCGTCGCTTTCAATGCGCGACGTAGAGCCTTTTACCTTTAAGGTAACATATTCTGCAACCCCGGGATTCACTTCTCTTTACACCTATTCAGCCAATGCATGGGCAACACCTTATGAGTCATCATGGGATCAGTATATGTCAAGCTTTATTTCTGCCTCGGGCAAGGCAAACCTCAAAGAGGAGGCTGCCTTTTACGGCGGAGTTTTTGGTTTGAGTCACGGTTACACGCTTAATACCATGTATCAAAAACACCCGTCTATTTCGGAAAAGTATTATCCGACAGAAAGGAGCAGAGACAATATCACGCTCAGTGATTACAAAGCACGAAAAATGGATTTAACGGAAACAGGTTCTTTTTCCATTAAACCTTTTGTTTTTACCAAGTACTTTTTTAACACAGGCATTTTTTACAACATTGAAAAGAATCTGATAAAAACCGAATTCATAGGAACGGTAAAAGATCCGTTGTGGGAATTAAAGAAATTTGAGGACAAAAGAGAAAATTACAATTCCCATGAACTGACGCTCACTCTTGCCGCCGATGAAAAATCACATTCTCAAAAGCTCAGCCTGCGCTACAGTCTGCCACCGCTTTTGCCGTCAAGAAAAGTTTCCGCGGACTTTGTTTTTCCAGGATTATCGACTCACATGGAAAGCGGTATGGCGATTGAATCCGAAGATGATACAAAGTGGAAGTACCTGCCTTTTATCGAGAGCAGTAACGCGACACTGTTCAACAACTCGCTGACGTTGAACCAGACATACAAGTATGAAATCGAGAAAAAACACCATGAATATGTAACTGCCTCACTCGGTTACAAAGGTTTTGGTGTTGATTTTTCGAGCATGTATACAACAGGTTACACCTTTAGTTATACCAAGGGCTGGCAGCATGATCAGAACGAGATTCTGCGACCGTATCAGCTTACGTTCAAATATAACAGCCCCGATAAAACATTCAAATTCTGGCACAACAGAGTTCTGGTTGTACCAAGAATAAAAACCATTATTGCGTTTGATCTTTTGCGCCCTCCGCTCAGCTATTTGACATTTGACACTGAGATTGAAATGAAAGTGAGCGAATTTACCAGTTTTTCATTCGCATCTGAATCACGGAATGATGTAATATTCCGTTATTTTCAGGAAGGCTTGAATTATGAACCGCAAATTCCGGGCGAAACGGATTTTATGACAGACCTTTTGAATTCTTTCGCATTCGGCAACAAATATCTAAGACGTCAGTCCGGCTTTAAGCTCAAGAGCCTTTCAATGGCAATGATTCACAATCTGGACGACTGGAACGTTTCTTCAAAAATGACAATTTCTCCACGCCTTATTGAAGAGGAAAACTCCAGCCACTACGATTATTCACCGTATTTTACATTTTCTGTTATATGGAAACCTGTTTCGGGCTTAAAAGCGACAATCACAGACGAATACGGCGATGTAAAGCTTAACAATAAATAAAATCACATATTTATTTAATGTCTATCACAAGGCCGTCGTAGGCAGGTTCGATATTCCGGTTCAAAAGCGACGGCAACCCCAGTGTTTCCTTTTTTTGAGCAAAAAGAATTTTCAGCTGTTCATTTTTAAAATCATGCGTTAAATGCGTAAGCCACACGTTTTTTGCGGTTGTTTTTGAAACGACACGCAGAGCCTCGTCAAAGTTAAAGTGCGTCGTGTGCGGCCGTTCCCGCAGGCCGTCAATAACAAGGTTTTCAATTCCGTCCAGCATTTGCAGTGATTGTTCCGGCAAAAAATTCAAATCCGTAAGATAGGCCGTATTTTCGATTCTCCAGCCGGTAGAATCAAGTTCGCCATGTTTCATTGGAATCGGAATCAGCTTGATGTTATTTATTACCAGAGGATTTGACGGAGTAAAGTTTTTAACGTCAAAGAGTTCCACATGCGGTTTCCCGCCGCCTTCCTGCGTACACTTAAAGATATAATCAAAGCGGTTGCGTATGTCTGCCAGTGTCTGCGCATTGGAATAAACCGGAACGGATTTTTCATTTGAAAAAACACGGATGTCGTCAAGCCCGTGAATGTGGTCTGCATGCGAATGTGTTACAAGAACGGCGTCCAGCTTTTTTATGCCGAACTGCAGTGCCTGTATACGGAACTCAGGACCTGTATCAATGACAATACAAGTCTCTTTATTCTGAATCAGCGCACTTGAACGCATACGCTTGTCTTTTGGGTCTTTTGATTTGCACGCCTCGCAGTCACAGGCAATTACAGGCATTCCGTGGCTTGTGCCGCTTCCCATAATGGTGAGCTTCATATACTAATTCCCGTATTTTTTTCGAATTTCAAGAATCTCATCCCGAATTGCTGCAGCTTCTTCATATTCAAGCCGCTCGGCATGCTCGTTCATCTGCATTTCCAAAGCCTTTAAAAGCTTTTTGCGCTCGGCCGGAATCATCATATTAAAGCTGTTCTTAAGCGCAGATGTTTCTATCTCAACGGTTTCCTGCTTTTCAAGCTTTTGGCGTTCAAGAATGTCTTCAACTGCCTTGCTGATTGTTTTTGGCGTGATTCCGTGTTTTTCGTTGTATTCCATCTGAATCTGACGGCGGTGCTGTGTTTCGTCCAATGCTTCTTTCATCGCGGCACTGATGCCGTCAGCATACATAACAACCTTGCCGTTCTGGTTACGTGCGGCACGTCCTATTATCTGTATAAGACTTGTTGCCGAACGCAAAAAGCCGATTTTGTCCGCATCCAGAATCGCAATAAACGAAACTTCCGGCAAATCTATTCCCTCGCGAAGAAGGTTAATACCTATAAGAATGTCAAAATCACCGTTGCGGAGCCCTTTAAGGATTTCAACGCGCTCAATTGTTTCTATCTCACTGTGAATGTATTTTACCCGCAGACCGAATCCCAAAAGATAGTCTGTGAGATCTTCCGCCATTTTTTTTGTAAGCGTAAGCAAAAGACAGCGTTCCTTTTTTTCAAGCCGTTCTTTTATCTCGTGGTAAATATCTTCCATCTGACCTTCGCTCGGTCGTACTTCTACAACCGGATCAAGCAGTCCTGTAGGGCGGATGAGTTGTTCAACAACCTGTGTACTCCTGTCAAGTTCTTCTTTTCGCGGTGTGGCAGTAACATATATTGTCTGATTGACCATGGACTCAAATTCCGCGTACTTGAGAGGTCTGTTATCCAGCGCACTGGGTAGTCTGAAACCAAAATCAATGAGGTTCTGCTTGCGGGAACGATCGCCCTCGTACATTGCGCCGATTTGCGGAACGGTAACATGCGCTTCGTCTATCATACAGCAAAAATCAGACGGGAAATAATGCAGAAGCGTTGCCGGCGGTTCACCCTTTTTTCTGCCCGATATAGGACCGGAATAGTTTTCGATGCCTGAGCAGTAGCCCATCTCCTTGAGCATTTCCATGTCGTAGGTTGTCCGTGTCTTAAGGCGTTCCGCCTCAAGAATTTTTCCGCAGGCTCGTAACGTTTCTACTCTTTCTTCCATCTCACTGTTGATTACATCAACCGCATTAAGCAGCATGCTGTGCGGTACAACAAAGTGCTTTGCGGGATATATGGTAGTTTCGTCCAGTTTTTCTACAGTTTCGCCCGAAACAGGATTGAACCGCCTGATTCTTGTTACTTCATCCCATTCAAGTTCAATTCTGTAGGCTTCTTCCATATATGCAGGAAATATCTCAAGAACATCGCCCCTCAGTCTGAAACATCCGCGTTCCAGTACCATATCATTACGGTTGTACTGGAGCGAAACAAGCTGCTTAGCAATTTCGGACGTTAAAAGTGTATCACCTTTTTCTATATGGATTCTCATGTCATGATACATTTCGGGCAAACCAAGTCCGTAAATACACGAAACAGTAGCCACAACAATTACATCGCGCCGTTCCATAAGACTGTATGTGGCGGACAGACGCATGCGGTCAATCTCGTCATTTATGGAAGCATCTTTTTCGATATACAGATCACGTGCGGGAACATAAGCTTCGGGTTGGTAGTAGTCGTAATATGAAACAAAGTATTCTACTGCATTGTCCGGGAAGAATGTTTTGAACTCTCTGTACAGCTGCGCTGAAAGGGTTTTGTTATGACTTATTATCAGGGTAGGCCGCTGGATTTTTTCGATTATTTTTGCCATTGTGTAGGTTTTTCCGGAACCTGTAACACCTTTTAATGTCTGGTACTTATCCCCTGACAAAAAACCTTCGGCCAGTTTTTCTATTGCCTGAGGCTGATCTCCTGAGGGTTCGTAAGGAGAATATACTTTAAAAGGTCTCATATTTACTCCGGAACAGCAAAACTGAACAAAATAATATCACAGTTTGAGATGCAAGTCCAGTTTGTCAATTGTAGACTATATTCCACAAATATAACCGAAAAAAAACTTGAATTTATACCTTATTAATCATAAAATAAACACATGGCACTATATAATGACAGTATCCTTTTTACCAATGACAAATGTATAGGATGCACAAAGTGTATTTCCAATTGTTCGATAATAAGCGCCAATATCTCAACTTTTGAAAACGGACTCCCAAGAGTCAAGATTGATTCTGATAAGTGCAACCACTGCGGTAAATGTATAAGGATTTGTTCCCATGATGCACGTGAATACAAGGACGACATCGACGACTTTGTAAATTCACTTTTTAACAACGAAGAAATATCAATTATCGTTTCGCCTGTTTTTTATGTACTGTACGGTGAAAAAGCATATAGTATTCTTGGCTATCTAAAAACACTCGGCATAAAAAAAATCTATGATGCTTCATTTGGAGCAGAAATAGCTGTATGGGCAACAGCTAACTATATAAAGCAACACGAAAATGACCCTGACAGGGCATTTATCACTTCTACCTGTCCAGCACTGGTTAATTTTGTCGAACTGTATTTTCCTAAATTACTTAACAAAATTATTCCGGTTCAGTCACCTGAAATTTGTACAGCCATATATGTACGTAAATATTTAGGCGAAAAAGGGAAAATTGCACTTTTGAGTCCATGTATCGCAAAAAAAGACGAAAACGATGACCCGAACACTAATAATCAGATACAGTTCAATGTCACGATTTCTCATCTTATGAATCACTTCCGATACGTAGATTTTTCACAGTACCATGCTGAAAGTGACCTTAAAACAGAAAGTCTGGGTAATATCACATATGCTGCAGGAGGATTTAAGGAAGCTGTAAGTTATTTTTTTCCACAAAGCAGCTTTTTTGTCAACCATGCAAGTTTTTCCCGTGATATTTTCAAAAAGCTGTCGTTTTCCGAAAACAAAGAAGCCTTAAACAGTATGCCGCTTCTTGCCGAGGTTATCGGTTGCAGCAGCGGCTGTCAGGAAGGACCATGTGTAGAAAATTCCACATTCGGTGTTCCGATTGTATACGAAAGGCTTTCTTTGTTGCGTAAAAAATGTTTTGAAAATTTCAATGCTAGTGAGGATTATGAGCAAAACTTTAAACAACTCAACGAACAGCACAAAAATCTGAGTCTTGACGACTTTAAAAGAAAATTTACAAACAGGTATATACAGCTATCCAATATTCCGCAAAACACTTATGATGAAATCTTTAAGGACATGTTAAAAGACACGCCGTTAAAGCAGACAATAAACTGCGGAAGCTGCGGTTATCTTTCATGCAAAGACATGGCTTCTGCCATTGCATACGGCTACAACCAAAAAGAAAACTGCATTCATTATATGCAGGAACATATGGCTGTTGTTTACAACACCGATATGCTTACTGGTCTGCCAAACGTAAAGTTTTTTAAGGATAATTCAAATAATTTTATAAAAGCAAACCCAGGCAAACAATTCATTATCTGTATGTGCGATATAAACAACCTTAAGATACTCAACAATCTTTACGGAAGTGATGCCGGCGATGCTGTTTTAGTTGATATTACACAGGATCTCAAACAAATCGTTGGCGAAAACAGTATCCTTGCCAGAGTAGGCGGCGGTGTTTTTGGTTTTTGCGTCGAATACAAAATAGATTTTCTTGAACGCCTCCGCAAATTCAAACAGATTCTCTACAACCATTCCGGTACGGAAATACACGTTACAATGAGATTCGGTATATATGTGGTAAAGGATATATCAGAACCAATAGAATCGATGATGAATGCCGCCACAATCGCTATGGATTATTCCCGCAGCGCGATGGAAAATACTTACACAATTTACACCGAAAAAATGCGCAAAAATCTTTTGCGTTCCGCCGAAATAACAGCCCAGTTTAACGCCGCGGTTCAAAACGAAGAATTCCATATTGAGATGCAGCCTCAGTATTATATAGATACAAATGAACTGGCAGGTGCCGAAGTTCTTTGCCGATGGGTAAAATCTGACGGAACAGTAATAAATCCCAGCGAGTTTATACCTATTGCTGAAAAAAGCAAATTCATAAGAACGCTGGACAGGATTGTCTGGGAAAAAACTTTTAAACTTATTAGAACTTGGCTTGACGAAGAAATACCGGTAAAACCTGTTTCGATCAATATTTCGCGGTACAATATGCAGAATGAGGATATTATTCCTTTTATTAAGCATCTGATTAACACTTATTCCGTTCCTACGTCACTTGTTCATATAGAAATTACCGAAACCGCCGCAATGAACAATACCGATGAGGTATTAAAACATCTTGAGCGCTTACGCAGTATGGGTTTTAAAATCGCAATGGATGATTTTGGCAGCGGTTATTCTTCGCTCAATGCATTAAAAGACATCCCGATTGATATTGTTAAGCTGGACATGGGCTTTCTCTCGGAAAGTGACAACCCCGACAAGGGTTACAGTATACTTGCCTCCATTATCAAGATGGCTCAATCACTAAAACTTGAAACAATTGCCGAAGGTGTAGAAAAAGAAGAACAGTTTAGTTTTCTCAAAACAATAGGCTGTGACATTATCCAAGGCTTTTTATATGCAAGACCGGTACCTGTTGATGAATATAAAAAACTTCTGCAAAAAAATGAAAAAGCTTCTGTAATAAAGACACCTGTACCTGAAGGAAAACTGGACATCGATAAATTCCACGATATTTTTTCCGTTGAAAACTATATGTTCGAAAACTGTATGGGTGCGGCAGCCATCATTAAAGTCGAAGATTCTTCTATAAAAGTTGAACGGTGCAATCAAAAGGGATATGAAGTATTTAAAGTTCAAACAAATTCTCTGTCAGATATAAAAACAATCGTAAATTCGTTTGATAATACTGATTCAAGAAATGAACTAATAAAAATCATAAAAGAAAGCGCCGGCTCAAAAAAAGAAGCAGACTGTACACTGCCTTTCAGCAATACTCTTGTAGAACCGAATACAGTTATATGGCTTAAGATACATATACATTTTATAAATTCAACCCAAAAATCACAACTTCTGCTCCTTTTGATTGAAGATATAACCAGCGAAAAAACAGCATCTGCGGCACTTACACTTGCAAACAGCCAGTTAAAATTCCTTTTGGAAAATTCTATGATCGGAATGTGCCTTATGCGTGTAACGCTTGACCCCAAAAACGTGCTTAAAGCTGCAAAAGTACAGGTTCTTGAAGCAAACCAGCGTTTCATGGAATCATCAGGATATTCAGAAACAGATTTATTGAAATGGGATTTAAAATCTTCTTTGGGTGTAGTACATCCACTTGACCGCCCGGGTTTTGTTCTCTCTCTTACAAAGGCATTTATGAACAAATTTAAGGTACCGTTTGAATACGTATACAGGGCAAAATGTAAAAACAATGAATACGTACTTACAAAAATGATTGCTTCTGGTGTTGAAGAAAAAAAGAATACTTTCCTTTTTGCAACAAATTACATTTCATATACTGAAGAAGATAAAGACAGATTAAAAACTAAAAAATGAGGTATTGATATGACAACAAAAGAAATGTTCAAAGAGCGTATGCAGATAAGAAAAACAGATCCTGTAAAAGCTTCTGTATTGGGAATTTTAATAGATACCGTTCAAAAGAACATAAGAGAATCAGGCAGGGAAGAAACTGAAGCTGACATCAAACAGGCTGCAAAAAAGCTTTACGATCAGACTCTTGCCACCATTGCAGAATACAAAAAAGGCAATGCGGACACAACCCAGCTCGAGCAGGAATTAGCCATTCTCGAAGCCTATGTTCCGGCGGCTCTTTCACCGGAGCAGACAGAAGCCGAAGTAAAAAAGGTAATCGACTCACTGCCGGCTGAAGAACGCAACCTTAAGAACATCATGCCAAAACTCAAGGAAATTGAAGGAATTGACATGAAATCCGTCAGGGCAATCGTTGATAAGATTCTTAACGCTTAGGACAGAACCTTAGTTATTAGGCATTACAAGAGCCGCAATAATATAGGCAAGTACACCTGTTCCTGCGCAAAGGACAAGCAAAATCCATACTACTCTCACTATAGTCGGATCGATATCAAAGTATTCGGCTATACCTGCGCATACACCGAAGAGTTTTTTGTCATTTGATTTGCAAAGGCGTTTAGAACTCATAATTTTGTCCTTATAAAAGTGATATATTTTGAAGTTTACACACAAACAAAGCATTTGTAAATGTTTTTTGTTTGTCTATGAAAAAGCCGACAAAAAAAAACCGCCGTTTTGAATTCCGGCGGTTTTTTCAGCGTAGAGAACGCTTATTTGTTAAGAGCAGTTGCAACGTCGACAGCGATAGCAACTGTAGCACCTACCATCGGGTTGTTACCGATGCCGAGGAAGCCCATCATTTCAACGTGTGCTGGAACTGATGAAGAACCTGCGAACTGTGCGTCAGAGTGCATACGGCCCATTGTATCTGTCATGCCGTAAGAAGCAGGACCAGCAGCCATGTTATCCGGATGTAATGTGCGTCCTGTACCGCCGCCGGAAGCTACTGAGAAGTATTTTTTGCCTGCTTCAAGGCGTTCTTTCTTGTATGTGCCTGCAACAGGATGCTGGAAACGTGTCGGGTTTGTAGAGTTACCTGTGATTGAAACGTCTACATTCTCGTGCCACATGATTGCAACACCTTCACGTACATCGTCAGCGCCGTAACAGTTTACTTTTGCACGTTCACCTGTTGAATACGGAATCTTTTTTACGATTTCAAGCTTGCCTGTGAAATAGTCAAACTTTGTCTGAACGTATGTAAAACCGTTGATGCGGCTGATAATCTGTGCTGCGTCTTTTCCGAGACCGTTAAGAATAACGCGGAGAGGCTGCTTGCGGACTTTGTCTGCTTTCTGTGCAATTTTGATAGCACCTTCAGCAGCTGCAAAAGATTCGTGACCTGCCAGGAAAGCGAAGCACTGTGTTTCTTCGCGCAAAAGACGTGCAGCAAGGTTTCCGTGACCAAGACCAACTTTGCGGTCTTCGGCTACAGAACCAGGAATACAGAATGACTGGAGACCGATACCGATTGCTTCAGCAGCGTCAGCAGCGTTCTTGCAGCCTTTCTTGATTGCGATTGCAGCACCGCAAACATAAGCCCATTTTGCGTTTTCAAAGCAGATTGGCTGTGTTTCTTCAACTGTCTTATAAGGATTGATACCTGCCTTGTCACAGATTTCTTTTGCTTCTTCAATTGACTTAATGCCGTTTTCGTTCAAAGCTTTTGTAATTTTTTTGATACGGCCGTCGTAGTTTTCAAATGTGATTTTTTCTGCCATTTTCTATTCCTCCGTACCTTATTCCTTGCGCGGGTCAATGAGTTTTACGGCGCCCTGTTCTTCAGTTGTACGTCCGTATGAACCACGTGCTTTTTCCATTGCTGTTGCAGGATCATCGCCTTTCTTGATGAATTCCATCATCTTGCCGAAGTGGATGAATTTGTAACCGATGATTGCACCGTCTTTGTCAACTGCAACTTTTTCTACATAGCCTTCTGCCATTTCGAGGTAGCGTGGACCTTTTGCCTTTGTTGCAAACATTGTACCAACCTGAGAGCGCAAGCCCTTGCCGAGATCTTCAAGAGAAGCACCGACTTTCAAGCCGTCTTCTGAATATGCAGACTGTGTGCGTCCGTAAACAATCTGAAGGAAAAGCTCACGCATTGCTGTGTTGATTGCGTCACAAACAAGGTCTGTGTTGAGAGCTTCGAGAAGTGTTTTTCCGATGAGGATTTCAGAAGCCATAGCAGCTGAGTGTGTCATACCGGAGCAGCCGATTGTTTCAACAAGAGCTTCTTCGATAATGCCGTTTTTAACATTGAGTGTCAGCTTGCATCCGCCCTGCTGCGGTGCACACCAACCGATACCGTGTGTAAAACCGGAAATGTCTTTGATTTCTTTAGCCTGAACCCATTTTCCTTCTTCAGGAATCGGAGCAGGTCCATGATAAGCGGCCTTGGCCAATGGACACATGTGTTCCACTTCTGCCGTATAAGTCATAGTGTTCTCCTGGAATATGATGTATTGATGCCGGTTGTTTTACCAGCGTTTGGAGAAGATTATCATTTTTGCGTATGTTTTTCAATATATCAGTCTTACAAGAAGTTATCACAGATAGTTCAATTGAAATACTGTCTATTTATGTTCTTTTATTATCTTTTTAAGATCATTCTCAAAATTATCCCAATCGAATAAGTCGGCTTCTGCTGTCAGTTCCCTGCCATGATCAAGATAAGCTAAAGCTTTTTCTGCAGCAGTAACCGCATTTTGATAATCACCCGAAGAAGCATAATCTTTTGCTTTATATGCATAATTAATGTAATATAATAACTGAGCATCAGCATATTTGCTCAACATATCTTCTTTCAAAAATGAAATTGCAAAATCCATTTTTGCTTTATCATTAGCCCTGTAAGCAGCACATGCATAATCAATATAAAAGTTGTTGTAACAGGGTTCATCAAGATCAATTGATTCTGTATCAATATTTTCAAACAAAGAATTTGCTTCATTCCAAAGTTTTAAGTATTTTTTTAATGAAGCATTTAAAGATTTTAGAGCTTTCCTTTTTCCTACAGAAGAAAGCTTTTTAGGATCCTGTTTTTCAAAGAAGTCTTTTATATTCGATAAATATTCTTCCGATTCAAGAAGAGTTTTGGCATATGTGGCGGCAGGAATTTTTTTGTTTTTCTTAAGAAACTCAAGCATATCATTTTGAGTATACCATGATATACTTTTATACTTTTTAGCCATGTATTTTCGGACAATCATCCAGCTTTTAGCATTTTCGGAAGGTTCATAGACATCATCATATGTAAGCACCCGATTTTTACCACTATTCTTTCCAGAAAACTTTATGTCATGCAATGTAAAAATCTTACCTTTTTTGTCTTCAGGAACATCAATGTCATATTTTTTTATCCGCTTAAGATAAGTAGAAAGACTTTTTGTACAGTCATCTGCATCAACCGGAGTACATATTTCGCAGAACAAGTTTCCAAAAGCACAGTGAACAGCATAATCTTCCCAAGAATAATAAGCATTTTTCAGTTCATCAATATAAGGTTTTGCAAGATTCAATGATTCCTCTTCGGAAAGCCAACCTGCATAAATACCCATTCTTAACAGACCAAGAATAAAACAATAATCATTCGCAATAAGCCCGTTTTCACCCAAAACATCCTGCATTTCTGAAACAAAATACAATCTTGTAATCATACGGTCAGACAAGCACTCTTTAATAGCAATCTGTTCAATTGCAGTACCCGTATGATTAAGCATACCTTTCAACTTGTCATAAGCCGCAACAAAAGCAGCTTTTCGGTATTTTTCAATATAATTCAGCAAATCTTCTTTTGAAAAAAGATCAAGTGTTTTTTCCAGAATATCTGCACCAGCTGAAGCGTCTGTTCCGGGATTTAAAGATGTTATGTTGAGTTTGTACTCCTCCATGACAGGTTCAGATAAAAGACAGAACCATTTTTCATCTTCAGAAAGAGCTTTCCATTCCTTAAGCATTTTAAGCATTTTGAAAGCATTATTGTTATAATAATCTCTTCCGAGAGTTTCAAGCAAAGCAACAGCAGGAACATTCTCTTTTTCTGCTACAATGTCATAGTATTTGCTGCTTTCTGAATACGCCCAGGTTCCGGGACTGTATCTGAGAGCCCTTCGGAGCAAATACCATTTTTCAGCTTCCTCACTGGGGGT
>JAEEQG010000140.1 GCA_016285185.1 Spirochaetota bacterium | reverse complement strand
GTAAATGTTGCACCCTTATCAAGCGAAGTTTCCCACACATTGTATCCGTCTTTAATATTGCAGCTCGGTGTCCATTCTTCCATCTTGTCGTTTGCCCAGCGTACAACCATATGATCCACCTTTATGTCATCAAACCAGCCCGGGGTAAACTCGTACACGGTAAAGCCTTCTTCAAACTTGTTCGCCTGGTACATATTGTCCTGTACAACGGTAAAATCAAAGCTTGCAACCTCATCTTTATAGTACTTCCGGTCCAAATCGATGCGTACATGACTACCACCATCCGAAAGATACGATATCCGGTCGATTGTTTTGCTGTCCGCACTCATGCTCACATAATGCTTGTTGGGGATTCCTATTTTTACCCACTCAAGCGGACCTTCTGTCTTTGAATCCAGAACCTTCCAGTCAACATGATATTTGAGAGTCAGCGTTGCATCTTCGTTTACGGTAACGTTAATCTCGTAGTCAAGAATCTCGTCCAGAGTTACGGCGGAAAGGCACCACATTCCCGCAAAGACTAAGAGGATAAGTGCAATTAGGAATTTGGCTTTAGTTCTCATCTTGTACTCCTGTTCCGAGAGGACAGATTCCGGTCATCATTGCGGAATAGTCACGGTGTTTGGCGCATTCTTCCGAATCCCAGATTTTTTCCCACTCATCTTTGAGCATATTGCCGAGAACCGGCCCAGAAAGCCAGCTCTGGCACGGAACAACGTTTCCGCCGGGGGTAACCGCCATGTTGCTGAGGCATGCACCGCAAACCGGTGTGGTTATACCCAGTTCATCACAGAAGGAATTCTCTACCCAGCCGGGCGATGTAAAGCTTATTTCCATTCCGTTTGCAAAGCAGTATTCAACCGCTTCCTTAAGCACGGTCTTTATTTCATCACGTGTGAGGCGCATAATTGAAGATTTTTCGCCGGTTGCCTTGCCCGTGATAATAAGACCTGAACAGGTAACGTATTTAACGCCTTTTTGGTGCAAAAACTCCAGAGTTGCCTTGTAGTTACGGTTCAGGGCGCACAACGGTGTGTTAACGCTGAGGCTGAGTCCCGCCCTGAGGGCGTTTTCAATACCGGCAACGGTCTCGGCATAGTGCGGAGAACCCACAAGCTCATTGTGTATTTTTTCATCAGCAGAATAGAACGTTATCTGAACACTGTCGAGCGAGGCTTTTGCAAGTTTGCGGCACATTTCTTCAGTAAGTTTTATGCCGTTGGTGTTGAGTCTTGTAACAAACCACCTTGAATAATCGATAAGCTCAACCAAATCATCGCGCATGGTGGGCTCGCCGCCGGTAAAAGTAATCTGCGGAATGCGGGCTTTGCGGCATGCATCTATTATGCGCTTCCAGTCTTCGGTACCAAGTTCGGCTTCTTCAGCCTGATGCTGGCCAGCCGCATAGCAGTGCACGCAGTTCTGGTTGCAGTGCCAGCTGCCGTCTTTTGTCATGGCGCTTACCATGAGGTCCATTCTGTGAGGCGCGCACATATAAGGCGCGTAATCGCCGAGGTTCATGTAGCCAATCTCAGCATCCACCGGTTCACGGTATGCAATCTGGCGGAAAGTTTCCATAATAAAGCGGATATCACGCGCCATGCGTTTTTTGCTTACAAACGGAAAAACCTTTCCCGCGCCTTTGCAGGTTTTTTCAATAATGGTGTCGGAATCTTCCTGTGTAATTTCCCTGTCATGGTACTCATTCACATTCTTTATAAACTCCGCAAGCAGAATGCTCCACGAAGGTCCAACGGGAATAACATCCTGTCCGTTGATAATAACAACACTGCAGCCCAAAAGCCCCGTAATTCCGGCAGAACCGGGCTCGTACCGGGGCGGAATCATGTGTATTCGTATAACGCCGGGACCTTCGGGGTTCAGCGTTGTGTGAAGAACTTCCTTAAAGTTTTCCTGCGCATATTTTTTTTCGCGTCGGGAAGTATACATAAATCAACACTCCTGTTTGAGATAATAAAACCATTATACTATGATTTTCCGGTTTTTAAAAGTAAAACCGACAAGCATTTATGGTATAAATATTCTTTTTGCAACTGAAACGAACAAATAATCGCGCAGAATGTTCGCTTTTGTTGATAGACAAATTGAGCTGCTGCGCTTAGAATGATGTTAACAATAATTGCAAAGGTGGGTTTTGTATGAGAAAACACTATTTGGATAACATCAGATGGGCAACTGTTGTGCTTGTTGTAATTTATCATGTGATTATGATGTACAACGGTGAAGAAATGCTTATCGGGCTTGGAAAAATTACGAATCTTCAAGTTCAGCATTATGACATATTTCAGTATCTGGTATATCCATGGTTTATGCCGGTTTTGTTCATTGTTGCCGGAATAAGCTCAAGACTCTACCTTGAAACTCATGCTGACAAGGAATTTGTAAAAAGCCGCACGCGCAAGCTTTTAGTGCCGTCTACAATCGGTCTTTTGTTTTTTCAGTTCATTCAGGGATATGTTAGCATGTCTTTGGGCGGCGCGTTCGAAGCTCTTACCGCAGAAGGCGTGCCTGCGCCTGTCATCTTTATAATCATGCTCGCTTCGGGCAGCGGCGTTCTCTGGTTCTGTCACCTGCTTTGGCTTTACAGCATCGTGCTTGTATTGTTCAGAAAAGCCGAAAAGGGCAAACTTCTGGCGCTCGGTGCAAAAACCCCGGTTTGGATGATTGTACTGTTTTATTTTGTTGTCTGGGGCGGGGCACAGGTTCTTAACACGCCGATTGTGTCCGTTTACAGATGTGCGTTCTATTATGTCTTCTTTATGCTTGGCTATTATGTCTTTTCAAATGACGAGGTAATGGAAAAGCTCAAGAAACTCGCCGTTCCTTTAATCTGCATCGGTGTTGCGCTTTGCACAGCCTTTGCTGTTCTATATTTTTATGTGAAAAACGGAATGAATTATGCTGATAAGCCTGTGAACAGAAGTGCGTTATATGCGGCGTGTGCCTATTTCGGCTCGCTTGCAATGCTTGGCGGCATGGCAAGATTCGGTGATTTCAGCAACAAATTCACTGAATGGATGAGCCGCAAAAGTTTTGGGCTTTATGTGTTCCATTATCTCGGAATTTCATCAGTTGCGCTGTTCGTGGCAAAACCAAAGCTGCTGCCTGCACCGCTGTGTTATCTCCTTAGTCTGATAGCGGCATTTGTGGCAGGCTACGGTCTTTACGAAATCATTTCGCGCATTCCGCTCTGGCGCTGGGCTGTTCTCGGCATAAAAAAGCCAAAAAAGGCTGAAGCAGAACAACCGGCTCAAGCTTTGCAGGAAAAAACTGATGTTCAAGGATAATCTCATTCAGCTGCGCAAGATGAAGCGCCTCACACAGGAAGACATTGCGGATAAGCTTGACGTTACGCGTCAGGCTGTTGCCAAGTGGGAATCCGGCGAGACAATGCCCGACATTGAAAAAAGCCGCCAGCTTGCCGAGATTCTCGAAGTGTCTCTTGACGACCTTGTAAATTATGCATCGCGTGAAAACATGGGAATGCAACTGCCGCCAAAGGGCAAACACCTTTTTGGCGTGGTTAAAGTCGGCGAAAAAGGGCAGATTGTGATTCCGGCAAAAGCCCGGAAAATATTCAACATCTCAAGCGGCGACGACCTTGTTGTTCTTGGTGATGAGTCGCAGGGTCTTGCGCTCCTCAAGTCAGAAAAGCTCCTCGCCTTTGCAGACGCAGTCAGAAACAGAACAGAATCCTGAAAAGTCATAATGCAAGTATAACAAGTTTAATACTCACTTATGCATTTCCTTCTTGTATTGCTCTGCAACAACAGTAGGCCCGTCCCACCAGAGTTTTGTAGAATCGTTATAAAGCATTTTTCCTGTATTTGATTCCATAAAAGAAAGGAGCACTTCGTCAGTAGATTTTTTTTCTTCTTCTGCCAGCTCTTCAACAGCCATTACAGCGGCTAAATCCATTGCAAAAAGAGTTTTTTCTTTATCCATACATTACTCCAAATCAACTCTTTCGCTTTTAATAAATTGCAGTTTAGAAAGGGCTTTTTCACTTCTAAAGCAAAATTGATCTTTCAAGCGCTCTGGAATTAGAAGTCCAATACAAACTTTGTCAGCTGCATCAGACCCCATCTTGCCAAAAACGTTTCCCATATAGGCCATAATCGTTGTGTTGGTGTCATCATTGGCTATTTTGCCGGAAATAACATCATAAGGCTTCATCTGATTACGAACTTCAACAAAAGCATTCTTTCTACGGTGTGCTACAATACAATGAAGCCAAGCAGTATCTGCTGTTTCATATACATAATATTTAAGGTCTTTAATATCCGTAACTTTAAAAAATGAAACATAAGCAATTTTTTCTGAAGGAATTCCTTGTTGAACTCTTTTTTCAAATGAAAGCTTTGCAAAACTTTTTGCCTGCGCCTTTGAAGTAGTAAGATAAAAACCCTGCCCAAAATCCTTATAAACAGCACATTTTTGTAAATCAGGATTTTCTACAATGCAATAACTTCCGTGATATAAAACAAGTCCTTCTTTGAGCTCCGTCATATATCAGCCCCTTTGTTTTTAAGAAATTGTTTTACATCTATAAAAACAGCTTCATCGCCTTCTGTATGAAATATTCCCCAACCAACACGGATATATGATAAGACTTCAAATTTCTTGAATAACAAAGCAGCTTCTTTGAGGGAAATTCCAAACCGTTCCGAAGCCATTCTGAGGATTCTTACCTGCATATATAAAATCTGCTGCTGTTCATTCATACCGGATATTATAACACACGGATATTGAAAATTACAGTACAAATTATAAGCAGATTCTAATCCGCAACTAAAAGCCCTCGGTCAAAACCCAGGTATCATCATCAATTTTTGAAATCTCATATTCCATAGTTTTTATTCCTTTTCCCGAAAATAAAAGATGTTTTACAGCAAATATTCCCGAAAATAAAAAATGTTTTATAGCATTTTTTCCCGAAAATAAAAAATCTTAATACAAACATCTTCCCTAAATTAAAAAAAATCACATTTTTCCAGGTGTTATGTATTGATCAGGGAACGACGCTTCATTTTTTTTCTGCTTTCATCTAATATAAGTTTACCATTTGCACAGGAGAAAATGATGGCAAAACGAGGAATAAAAGAATGGATCTTAAGATCCCTGATTCTGGTAATTGGATTGATTATTGCTCACTTTGGCGTAACACTTTTTCTATTGTCAAATTTGGGAGCTGATCCGTTTAATGTATTTGTACAGGGCTTGTTCAGAATTATAAGCACTGCGATTCCGGGCTCAGGCAGCCTCATCACACACGGGCGCACTCACATGGCAGTCTGTCTCATAATCATTTTTATCCTTCTTTTTGTGGACAGGTCGTACATAAAAATAGGAACCGTAATCTGCATGGTATGCGGCGGGCCAATCATAGATTTTTTCACCTGGCTTTTGGGCCTTTTTCTTGGCAACGGGCAGCCTCTCTGGAGCAGAATTTTGATGCTTGTGCTGGGTTGCCTAATTCTGGCTTATGGTATGACAATCGTCATAAAATCGGATGCCGGAACCGGGCCGAATGATCTGGTAGCCGTTGTAATTTCGGATAAAACAAAAAAGAAGTTTGGAATTATCAGACTTGTTGTAGACGGAGTTTTTGCCGCAATCGGTTTTGCTTTGGGCGGTGTACTTGGCGCCGGAACAATAGTCTGCATTGCGTTGGTCGGACCGGTTGCAGGTGTTTTTTTGCCAATTAATGAAAAGATGATCGGAAAGATTATAAGGCAGCATTCAACAGAAAATCAGCAAGATTAATTATACTGACTCCCTCATACAAATATTTTTCATGCCTTGTTCTTGCAATTAAAATTTTAGGATATGCATCTTTTATGCTTAACAATGGAACCACTTCACGTTCAAGTGTTTCGGGTAAAGAAAGATCATCGCTAACCTGAATATAGATTTTTTCGCTCTGCTTTATTGCAACAAAATCAATTTCCTTTTTGTATAATACTCCTGTGTAAACTTCATAGCCTCTTCGCAGCAACTCTATACAAACCATGTTTTCATAGACTCTGCCATAGTCCATATTTTTTGTACCAAGAATTGCATAGCGGAAAGAATGATCAGCAAGATAATACTTATCCTGACTTGCAAGATATTTTTTTCCGCGTATGTCATAGCGACGGACTTTATAAAACGCAAAGGCGTTGCAAAGATAATTAAGATAAGAGCCAATAGTTTTGTTGTTTACTTTTTGCTTATTTGAAATCAATGTATTTGCAAGTTTTTGAGTAGAAACCTCCGTTGAAATATTATTCATTAAAAAATCATTGAGTTTCTCAAGTAAATCTGTATTTCTGATTTTGTATTTCTGCTTTATGTCACGTACAATCAAAGTCGAAAAAACATTTTTTATGTATCCATATTTTTGCTGTTCAGTGGAATAAGTAAAAGAGCCCGCCATTCCGCCCTGCTTTATGTAAGCAGACAAAAGTTCTTCGTTATCAGTTCCCTCAAAATAAGTTTTATATTCTGCAAAAGAAAATGGAAATACAGGAATTTCAAAAGTTCGTCCTGTAAAAAGAGTCGCTAAATCACTTGATAAAAGGAAAGCATTTGAACCAGTAATATAAATATGAAATTTCTTTGAATTATGAAAAGAGTTTATTGCCTTTTCAAAACCTTTACAAAGCTGAATTTCATCTATAAACAAATAGTTTTCAAATTCCGGCTCATAATGCTCAAGAACATATTTATTCAGTTCATGATATTCAGAAAGATTTTCCCAGCTGATATCGTTGAAATTGATGTGAATTATATTTGACTGTGGAATATTCTTTTTTATATAGTCAATAAAGGACTCCATAAGACAGGATTTTCCACTACGACGGATTCCAGTTATAACTTTTATATCTTCGGTGGATATAGTTTGAGTGAGTTTTTTAAGATATTCCTGACGCTCAATATATTTCATATTGCAAGTATAGCAAAGTTATTACTCAAAATCAACAAATTTTTAATTTTGAGTAATAGAAAATCATTTTATTACTCAAAATCAATATTTTTTCAATTTTGAGTAATAGGTTCATGCACAAATTAGGGGAAATTTTTCTCTATTTTCCTTTATAATTATAAGTGTTATAATTATTGATAATAGATCCTATTAAGGTGAAAGTGGGCATCATGCCATGCGTTCCGAAGGGAACCTAGCCTTATACGGGGTCTTTTTTTTTGCTGTAAAAGAATTTTATTCTATTTTAAATAATTTCTTTCAAAGTTACATTTATAAAGCCTTGATCACGCAGTGAGTCAAAAAGATTTGTTACAAAACAGACTGTAAATATTGCTCATCTATCAGTTAAATATAATTCTTTTCCTGCATTCTAGCGTGGGCTCCGCCACCGCAACTCACCAGGATTTAGTTTAATCCATTAAGAAATATTTCCCAATCTTTAGTAACATAAGGCTCACGCCATTCATATTCGACAATACGAGGAGAACCTTCTTTATCACCAAAACAAGATTCCATATATTCTTTTAAGTTCTCAGGATTATCTTGGATATCATAAAACTTCATTTCTGGAGATTTTATCTTAGCCAATTCAACAGCCCTTTGAGTTTCTTCGTTTTTACTTGAGCCATATAATTTGAAAACCATTATGTTTTTTCCTTTTATATATCAAATACTGTTCTTATGAATTAGTTTTTGTATACCATTCAGACACATTTATTATATCAATATTTTCTAGAATAGTTTTATCCTTTCAATCCAATTAAATCTTCCAAATGTTAATAGCTATCAACATGATCATACTTTACGCCACTGGTTGAAACAATATTAATCAACTTTTTTAACACTATCAATCTTACCAAGCTCAATCTAGATTAAGTCTTTATCATCTTTTTTTACCTTTCGTTTCAGTAATAAAATATGATTGCATTGTAGTTAGGTTGGTACTTTTTTTAAAGCTATACCTTTCTCTGTAAGCCTGTATTTTTGTGTCGGGCTTTTTGGAGAATCAGGTTGCGTCATTTCGATTAGACCTAGTTCTATAGCAGGTTTTATATACTCACTGACTAAGGTAGGTCTATGTCGTAATTCAAGTTTTTCCAGGATTTCTTTTGTGGATAGTCCGCTTTCCTCTAAAACTCTTAATAACCGAATTACTTGTTCGGTTACTTGTTCGGTTACTTGTTCGGTTACTTGTTCGGTTACAGGGACATTTTCGCCTGCTGCGGGAATCGCATCATTCAGAGGAATCGTTACCCGAAAAATATCACCGTCCATCATTGTTGGTTTTGCGCTGCTTCCTGAATAAATCGGAACATATTTGTAAAGGTTACGTGTGCCAGAACCAAGTTCTTCAGCAAAACCAATTTCACGGAACACTTTTGCAATCATAGGATTTTTAGAAAGCGGACTCAAGTTTTCAAGTGTAATTTCATCGGGCATTTGTGCCTTGTTTGCGTTTTCTGTGATAATCTTATCTTTTTCAATTATGAATCGCGGAATCAAGCTGCTTGAAAACTCACGGTGCATAAGCATATTTACAATTATTTCACGGCAAATATTGCTTGAAAGACTTATTCTCTGCATATCAGGGGCGAGATAAAATTTATCGTTAAGATGCTTCTGTGCAAAATCCATGAGACGCCCAACGCTGTCAATTATATTCGTTTCAATGATATCCCTGTCGTCATAACGGTCTACATTTATTTTTCTGCAAATTGCATCGGTTCTGTAAGCTGGCAGACAATACTTAATCATTTCGTCTGTTCCAAAAAGAAGGATTGAAGCCAAAGTAAAGCCTTCTTTTCCACTCTCAGCATCTTTTGTAAACATTCCGAGATTCTTTAGAATTTCCAGATTAGTCATTTCAAGCCAAGGATGATTTTTATTCCGGTTCTGAATCCGCACCCTGACTTTCTTAAAGACATCTTCTCTAAAGTCTTCAATCTTAAAATTGAAGAACATTTTTCGCTCAGTAAATATATTCTGCTTTCTGATATAAAGCTGTGCTATTGGATCTGTGCCTTTTACAACAAAATCACTGTCATCTACTCGGTCATAGATTTTTCCTTTAAATGTATGAACTTGAGAAGAAGCTCCAATGTATGCATGAAGAATAACTTTATCTTCTATTTTAATTTCTTCAATGGCACATACGGCAGTCGGATTAAAAAGAGACTCATTATTAAGGCAGTTGTTAAAATTACGGATTAAGTCTTTTACGGCTTTTTCTGGAACACCGAGAATCGTTCCGTCATCTTCTACGCCAAGAAAAATGTCTCCACCCCAGCGGTTTAATAATGCACAGACTGTCTCCAGGACATCATGCTCAATGTTACCACCGCAGCGTTTGAACTCACAGGTGAGGTTTTCGCCAAGTGCAATTTTTTCCAATGCTTTCTGTGCTGTCATAGGGCTTCTCCTGTTATTCTATTATTTGGTGATATCTTTTGCATTCATCTTTTTAGAGACATTCCCTGAAATCAATTTTGTTAATTCATTTACAAAACTAATTATCTCATCTAAAGTATTATCATGTGAAATAGAGATCCTAATAGTACCATAAGCATATTCTTTATCACAATGAATTGCTTTTAACACATGAGACAATTGTGTATTTTTAGAATCACAAGCAGAACCAGTTGAAACACAAATGCCTTTTAAATCCAACCTATGAAGAACAGTTTCTCCTTCAATACTT
This sequence comes from Spirochaetota bacterium, assembly GCA_016285185.1. Classification (GTDB taxonomy): domain Bacteria; phylum Spirochaetota; class Spirochaetia; order Treponematales; family Treponemataceae; genus UBA1240. Next base: position 64,958 of record JAEEQG010000140.1, on the reverse strand, counting down.
TTAAAAGATAAACTTATGATTCCTGGAACACAATTATTTGATCCATTAATGTTGAAATCTATTCCGTTTTGTTTTAATTGTTCAATTAAAGAATAACGCAAGTTATTTATATATAATATTTGTTCTGTCAACATTTCTATATGCTCTTTAAGAGCCGTTGCCATTCCAACAATAAGAGGAATATTTTCTGTTCCTGCACGCATATTATTTTCTTGCTGTCCTCCATTCAACAGAGGTTCTATTTCAATTCCTTTTTTTATATATAAAAAACCAATACCTTTTGGACCATTAAATTTATGACCAGAACAAGAAAGCATATCAATATCCAAGTCTTTTACATTTACAGGAATATGACCTATCGCTTGAACGGCATCAGTATGAAATAAAATATTTTTTGAATGTGCTATTTGACATAATTCTTTTATGTTTTGAATAGTTCCTATTTCATTATTTACCATCATTATTGAAATCAAAATAGTTTCTTTCTTTATTGCATTCTGTAACGTTGGGATTTCTACTTCACCAAATTTATTTACAGGTAAATAAGTTATTTCAAATCCTTGTTTTTTAAGGAATTCACAAGTATTCAAAATTGCATGATGTTCTATAGCAGAGACAATTATATGATTACCTTTTTCTTTTAACTTGAAAGCAGTTCCCTTTAAAGCCCAATTATTACTTTCAGTACCACATGATGTAAAAAAGATTTCATCTGTATCAGCATTTATACATTCAGCAATCATTTTACGACAATATGTAAGTGTTTTTTTGTTTTTAACTCCTAAAGAATACAGTGATGATGGATTCCCATAAAAAAGATTCCAATAATTATCCATCTCCTTTTTTGCTTTATCGGAAAGGGGTGTGGTTGATGCGTTGTCAAGATAGATAATAGTTTTTTTATTTAAAGAGTTCACAGCCTTCATCCTTAAACAATTCTATCTTTTCTAACAAATCTGATACTGTACAATCCAAATAATTAGCAAGACAATCTATACAGTAAAAAGTTTTTATATCTTTTCCAAGCAGTTTTTTATTTATCCCTATAGTATCTTTATCTAATGGTGACTTCTTACATGCTAAGCATTTTTTCTCCATTATTATTCCTTGACTGTCAAAAAAGGTACGTCCTTACCCTTGTATTCCGTATCAATCATACCTTGTTGTAATTTTATAATACGTCGCATCCTCATAGCAGGGGTGAGACAATAATCGGTAAAGTCCTGTTTATCTATATCCAATTCAGACCTAACGTGAGGGAAAAGAAGTTTTAAATATGCTGTAGATACTCGTTTAATTGCTTCAGTATCCCTAGTATCAGCATGTTCAGGAACATTAACAATTTTTTCTACAATTGCTCTATATGAAGTATCGCTCCTTAATTCATGCAGAATAGAGCAGAAATACTCGGAATTCAATGCCCATCCTGTTATCTTCAAACCATCATTCATTCTGGGAATATCCCATCCCTTTACGAAACCATGAATTCTATCAAGTAAAGCTGTTTCCTGAAACAAATTTGGAAGCTCTGATAACATGTATTCGTATTCATTCATTTTTTCCTCTTTAATATTTCCGAGAAAAACCACCCCTGCATCAGACTCACCGTCATAGCCATTTGAATTGAACTTTCCATACTCAAGATATCCCTGCAATATAGATCTCATCTCGTTTTCATCACCGAAGCTTACAAGTTTTACTTCATCAATTGCTACATAATCAGGACCACAAATAAAGCCAGGCTTTCTTCTTACTGCATCATAGAACATTTTCGATCTAGTAACCTTACCGCCATCTGTAAGCAGTCCGTATTTACTTACATGTCCAAATACATAGCTTTTTCCCGTACCTTTAGGCGCAAGCTCGATAATATTTACCCTTTTTTCTACAAAAGGCAATAATCTCGTAAGCATTGAAAGCTTTTGCAATTCAGTCTCATATCCTTCTGCATTGTAATCAATCGCCCCTAATACTATATTTATCCACTCTTCTGTCGAAAAATGACTTCTCATATCCTTAAAGTATTCTATATCTACCGTATAAGGACAAAAATTCTTAAATCCAACAAGCTTAATCTTTCCAGGGATTTTTGGCTTAACAGTATCATCCGGTTGCCTGTAACCCAGCTTGATAATTCCCCAAACTTCTCCGCTGTGAATCAAATCATTTTTGTATAGTTCCCATATGGACGGCTCTATCATCGTTTCTTTTTCCGTAACTCCAAAATCGGGCAAAGCAAACGATATTTCTCCCGTCTTGATATTTATATCAACTGCAATTTTTGTCAGTAACTGAACCGTTTCATTTTCGTATATGATCTGGTTCTTTATTTTCATCCATTCTTCTTTTTTAGGAATGAATTTTTTTATGAATGAAGTTACTTCATCTATATCAAAATGACCATAATCATCGCAGAAGGTTTTTAGCAAATAATCCCTCAGAAACGCTGGCAACCCCAAGGATGAGAAGAAATTATTATTTTTAAGATCCTTATAAACAACCATCTCCTCGAAATAATCCCGCAGTTTATCTTCCAATTGATTTCCCTCCTTTAATCGAATAGGTTGACTTCCGTCATTCCTTTTTTGGTTACTTCAAACGAATTATTAACCGACAATACATCTGATCCATTCAGAATATCTGCGTAGTAAAATCCCTTCTTCGTGCAATCCACCAATTGACATTCATAGATATACTTATCCCCTGTAGGCTTAGCATCATAAAACTGATCATTGACCTTTAATAAAATGCTATCACTGAGTATTCCTACGTATACTCGAAGCACCGGTATTTCTTTAGCTGCCAATGTAATAATCTTATATTCGTCAAGAATAAATGCCTCTACCTGTTCTGCTTTTCTTGTAATCTCTATAATCGGAACCGTTACCTCTTCTAATGTAGCACCACCATGAACCTCAACATTTGCTTTCCGACTGCCTTTAAATCTGTCATAATTTGTAAGAACCCAGTAATCGGCTTCTTCGATTGCGAAATCTGGTTTTGTATTTATTTCATTTTTAGGGCAGCACCTACCGGAGTACTCGCCTTTTGTTTCCATTTCCCAGATGTTTTCAGTTTCATGCAATACAGCAAGTCTGCTGGCTCCATGATCAGAAAGAATAACCGCCTTTTCATACTGTTCTCCGATAACGGCAGAGTGAATCTTACTTAACAAATCATCGATGATTTCCAATTCACGTATTAAGTATATTGGTAGCTTAGTCTTTTCATAATCAAAGCTATCTTTGCCATGATGCTTTATCTCATCAAGATCTTTTATATCGGATATAGGACAACCCTTTTCAATACAAACTTCAACGAAGTCCTTGTTAAAGCATGTTAATGACGGTAGTTCACATCTTCCACAAGAAATATTTGCTGACAATCCGTATTCATTACACTTAGCCTGTATAAAGCCAAGATATTCAACGCCCAAAGCATCAAAGAAGAAAACATGTGAATTTTTCAGATCCACTTTATCAAACAGCTGTGTCCTCGGTTTTAACGCACTAACAAATCCAAGTTCAGTTGCCTGTTCTTCCACAGTCACCTCAAAACTTGGCAATATTCTGTTTATCAATTTCTGATACCTATAGGCCTCGAAATAATTATCAAGCAGTTCATTCTTAAACCTATATTTTGAAAGATAGTCTGCAAGATCCGGATATACATTTTTTAAAATAAAACCAAGCTGTTCCGCTGAGTAATTATGCCCATACGTATCCAACCATTCAATTACCTTTTCCTTTTCTGGCTTAGTCAAATCCGTAAGGTAATAAATACCATCTTCCTGTTTTGTGGACACCACCTTACAGAAATCCATAATCTCACTTAAATATATTGTATAATTTGTATAAGACTTCAGTATTTCCTTTCGTTCTTCGTACAGTTTCTGAAAATCTTCATCCGACCTGTCAACTGTAAGGATGGATCTAAAAAGGCTCTTTGCAAAATCCTTGTGATTTGTAGAATTAACCATTGCCAATGATAGATATGAATTCTTTTTTGCACCCAAAACACATATAGCAATATAATAAAGCCACTTTCTGTCATCAGTATATGTTGGATATTGTTTTGCACAACTTGTCAGATTAGCATTGGAACCAAATTCCATTTCAATAACATACGAAAAATCATTGGATCCCATAACCTTCAGAAGTCCATTCCATCGATATGCATCACCAAAGCTTTCAGGGACATTCTTTATTCTTGAATCTTTAGTACACAAAATGTCATAACCATTGCTTAACTGTATTACATTGACAAGGGATAAAGGGAATATCTGCTTGTCTACATCCGTAGCAATGTATATTTCTTTATCTCCGCTCGTTTCGTATGCCTCTCCAAGCTTTTCAAATCCTGCATATGATTTCATAAAGGCACCTGAAAGATCCGGTGATATCAGACAAATATCCGGTGTATCATCAAAATCACCATCTGCGATTATAATCTGACCTCTTTCAGAGAATCTGCTGTCTGTAAACTTTAGATAGTTTCGGCATTGATATGTAACAATTACAACATGTCCACCTATGCTTTTAGAAATAATTGACCTGAGCGTATTCTTAAGCACGGATTCCCCATCAAGCTTTAAATAGGCAGATAGATGTACTATAAACAAATTCTCCGAATTGTTATCTATACAATCCGACAGTTCCTCCGATTTCATCGTTCCATCTTTCCCGCAGAACTTCCCTGTAGAAAGGATCTCATTGCTTCCGACCTTAAAATGATACAGAAAATCCTTAAGATTTTTTTTGTTGGAAAAATCAACAATTACAGGCCATCTTTTATCTGAAGTCAATAGTGCTTCGATTCTTTTTTCTATTTTATCGAGAGTCATACGCACACCTCATAATTATTTTTTACCTTTGATGATCTCCACACCAACTACTATATTATCCTCAATCAGTTGTTTAAGATATTCTTTTACTTCATCCGGCTCCATACCGTCTATAATCTTCTTTGCTTTTCCGTATCCGGACTCCATATAACTTGCCGTTGCCAGATTCTTGATTTTTGTGGCTACATCCTTGCTCCCTAGCCAGAAATCCGGTTGTTCGGACACATGCTTCTTCAAATAATCCTTAACAACATCTACACTCTCGAACAAAACGGTATACTCTTTCAAAAACGCTTCAGCGAAAGCCTTATCTCGTTCTTCCTTGCTATTCAATCTGTCCACATAAGACATTTTTGATATGTAATCCATCGCACTATTTATAGCTTCTGCATCATTCTTACCGGAATTGATGGTCGAAAATACCTTCCTTGCAATCGCAGCTTCCTGATCAGGAACCATGGCCATAATAGGCATAAGATACTTTGTAGACCAATCAAATGGTCTGTCGGTATCTGTAAGCTCCTTCCATAGCTTGCGCAATTTTACATGCTCCAAGGATTCCTTATATATGGCCACTGCCTTCTGAACCTTTTCATAATACTTGTCCGGTTCAGAGATATACGATCCCTTAAAGCTATACAGATCATCTTCTATTATAACTTTGACATCATCCAAGGTAAGTCCGTCTAAGTAATGAGAACATGATTTTTCAAACAATTCTGCCTGGGAAAACATGAATGTCCTAAAATTATCAACATGTGCAATCAGTAATTCCAAGAACTTCTTTTTCTGTGAGTCTAATAGATTATTTGCTTTCTTCAGATCTCGGAGTATTTCATAAAATTCTTTGCCTTCTTCTATATTGTTCTTGATAACCGAATATGCCAGTCTGATCTGTCCAATCTTGTCACACCAAGCACGTATTGTTTCAACATATGTGGTGTTCTTCGCAAGGACTTTATTGCTATATTCGATAATTTCATATTCTATGATCAATTCATCAATCTTTCCATGTACAGTTTCCTTGTTCCACACCCAATTCGCGGCATCAGAACTGAACTTATATTCCAAATGATTAATATACTGCCCACCGTCTCCTACAGACTTTGCTATCGTAACAAGCTTTCCACCTTCATATGTTTCCAGGTACTTTAACATTCCCTGCTTACATCTATCCTTTGTAAGAACACTCTTTAAGTCCTCAACAGCATCCGGATTCTCGATACAGATATCTCCGATTTCCTTTGCAATATCACTATCCGTTTTTCCTTTGCCATCGTTTTGGTTGTTTGCTATAGCACAAAAGCATTCAATAAGCTTAATCACGACATCTTTGCTTGTGTTGAAAATAACATCGTCAATTGCAAACTCAACAAGCCAAATAGGGAATGCAAATGTCTTCATCTGCTCCCTGATTCGTGATCTTGTATCGGTGATTGACACGCAATACTTTGGATTAACGCCAAACGCCTCAGATGTTGCCTTATTAAACGATCTCTCGGAGTCTGTTAAAGTAACAATGTATTTGTCCTTATACCTCTTATCAGGAGTATTTTCCTGCTTGATAATCTCCGATATCATTGTTGCGAGCTTATCTTTATCAAGTGTATCGGTTGTTACATTGTCGCTGTATGAAAAAGTTCCGTTTGCATACTCCTTAAGAATAAAGCCAAGGATAAACGCTGTGAGATTACAAGGCATAAATCCGTAAGGTTCCGTCTTTAACATGTTATATATCTGGGCAATCGATATTCTGTCATGATCCTTATAGGTTTCCTCAATCAACCCATCTACTGTTTTCTTAAGTTTTGAAATGTATGAATGCGAATTCTCCCAATACTTTTCAATCTTCCATGCATCCTTCAAAGCATTTTCAAGCTTTGTAGCTTCGTTTCCGGATCTAAAAGTTCCTTTTGTCTCCTCGGTAATACCGCATGCTGCCCCTGCCGAAAGCGAGTTGGCATCGTACATTGTATTAAGCACACTCGGAAATGCCGCTTCAAGGCTGTCCGGATAATGGAATTTATTAATCTCCATCAACTTACTTGCAAGATCATTAAAGTTGGCTACCCTATCTCCTTCAACAGTGTACTCGGAATAAACATAAAAATCTCCGTTCTTTATTCTCTTCGCCCAATCTTTTAATACATCGGTAGCATATCCCTCATATGTTTTTCTTTGCGTTATATCACTATTTCCAATTGCAAGTGCCATTGCGTAATTCTCAACAAATTCGCTATAATTGGCATCTCCTAAAACAGTATTTGATGCATCAATTACGACAACCGATGTTTCCGGATATGAGTCAAAGAAAGATTTTATTTTTTTCTGAATCGTCACTCGTTCGCTGTCATCACGTGCTATCGTAGTAATAGCAAAAAGTTTATTCCCAGCAGAATCAGGATTATTTGCTTTTTTGGCTTCACTATCAAAATCAGATAATGTCGCATATGCAAAGCTGTAGCGTGCCTTAAGCGCTCCGGTAAACTCAATAGTGCTTCTCAAATCACAACCTGTCATGAATGACAGATCCTTTGTGGACTTATTCTTAGCATCCTTAATGAACGGAGTCGAATCAACTGATGCACCTGTATTCTTGCAGCAATATGAGAATACATCTCCCGTTAATGGTGTTCTTGTAACCACATGGTCATTAAGAAGTTTCTTCGCAATATTCTTTGCAGGAAATTCGAGATCAGTACCTTCAAATACGAGCGTAAGATTCTTTTCATTCGGAAGGAAAATGTCTCTGTTTCCTGTCATTCGATCTGATACAGCCTGAAGCAGAAGGATAGTCTTTAAGACTCTCTTCTCATCTTCAATCAAATCCTTATTCAGTTTTGGAGTAAAGCAGCTAAGAACCTCTTTTATTCCGGACGCAAGCTTATCCTGTCCACTTTCATAGAAAAAGCTCCAAAGCATATCAACTGTGATAAACGGATTCTGCGAAGAAAAATCATAATGATCAATAAACCACTGAAATGCCTGTACGTCTTCACCCTCATCATTCTTGATAAAGTTAAACATACTTCTAGCAGTAGATGTGTAATAAATGGATATATGTTGCAATAACAATGCTGCATACGGATGAATTGGCAACACATTAGAAAGATCCGCATCAGTTAGCCCAATCTTATTCTTTACGGCTGTTCGACTTTGCATCGTTCTCTTATCAAGACTGTCTTTATTCTTTTCCCATTTTGCAGCCAATACTTCATCATCTGTAACTTTCATGGCTTCATGCATAAGGGCAAATGCAATGTTTTCAGGGAGAGAAATATGCACCGGCGAAACAAAACGGTCTAAAATCTTTTTCTTGTCCGGATCACCGTCTGAAAAGTATCCTTCAGCTTTATGTGTTACAATTAATAAGCAGAACGGAGCTGTTGCTGATAGCTCGACAATCTGCTGAAAACCAGTAAGATGATGCAAGTTATTCTCAAAGTATTCCGAAAACTCATCCCAGATAAACATCAGATTATAAAGATTATTCTTTTCAATTACCTCTCGAATCCAATCACAGAGTTCTCCTGTATTCATTGCAAAACTGCCTCTGACCACATTAACCTTGAAAAGTTTTGCAATCAAAGTTCGAAGTGCATCATCCTCATATGAACGAAGTTTTTCTAAAACATCATCAGCCTTATCGCCTCCAAGCACATCCTTTGAAGAACCAGAAGCAAATATATCAAAACTCTGTTTATTCTCATTATTCTCAAGAAATCTGATAAGTGCATTTCTCAATGAAGAGCTCGCCTGATTCTCTATTCCATTTTCTTCAAGAGCCTTCTCTATCCCTTCCTGAATGGCCACAATAAGATCAACATCACTGTTAATATCAGAAGAACCATATCTGTGACAAACAAGAATCTTTCCGGATTCCTTCTGAGCTATCAAATCCTTGCACAGGAATGTATCAAGCTTATATTTCTCAAAGTATGATTTTGTCTCTTCCTGATTTGCCTCAATCAGCTTTTTAAGTGTCAGAACGGCATGAGACTTACCTGTACCATATGCACCGTCAACCCATATAGACAGTTTGTGTTTTCTTTTTAAGACATCTACCGTCGCCTTTAACAATGTGACAAACGATGGATGTGGATAGAACTTCTTCCACAAATCCGGAACAGTATCAATGATTTTTTTATCAACTTGTGGAAAGTATTCCGGATCAATGTCAAAATAATCACGATAGCTCATGTCTCATCCTCCTAAAACAGATGCTTCAATAATTCTGTAGAATCCATATTTCCTTTTAATGTTATATTATCTAATCCTAGAGTAAACCTTGCTTCAACAAAATCAGGATAATTAAATGTTAAACCATTTAAGATTCTTTCCATCGTGTCTCTGTCAAGTCCAAAAATCTGGGCAGGACTAATTCCAACTCGATCAATCGAATAATCTAACAGTTCGGTTAAAGTAAATTGTCTACGTCCTCCACATTTCTCGGCGAAAAGCCACATGGAATATAAGATTACTCTCTCGTCTGGATTCTTCCAAGGATTACGATAAAATGAAATCATTTTCTTTTTTACATCCCCAGACTTTGTAATTTTATCCTCAATATCAGGAATACCAAAACCAATTGTATTTAGTGGCTTTGTTGTATCTAATATTACCTTAAATCCATTCCAGAATTCGCTAATTGCCTTATCATTAACATTCTCTTGTTTTAATCTAAATTCTACCGACTCTAGTGTAATGGTATCCATAAAAGGGATATTTTTAAGGAACCATCCATATTGAGAAGTATATGCCAAGTTACACAGCATAATAGCCCATGGCAATTCATCATCAAGATCATATTTAAAAACTATCTCACCTATTGTTGTTAATTTTTTCTTTTTTACTATCTCAGCATCCGACATAAATCCAAACATTACATCAGTTTTTCTGTTTCCAGGTTCATATAAATTATCTTTCGAATAGTTTTGAAGCCAATTAGCATCAATTCCAACACTCAAATATTTATTTATACCTGTAAGTTTTTTCATAGTTTTACTCCCTCTTATCGAATTATAATATAAACAGCCATTTAGTATTTTAAGGCATTCATGACATTTAATACACTTATCAGAAATATTCACACTATTTTGATTCATTATAATATTTCTATACGGACATTCCGCCTCACAAACACCACAGCGAATACAATACTGTGTTTTAGCAAGAATACTTTTAAAATAATATACAAATTCAATAGAATTCTTTGTCTTTGAAGTATTTTCAATTCGAATAATGTCATATTTTTCATTTTTTTCTATAGTACAATGGCGTTCAACGCCATCATACTCTAATATGTAATTGTTATTATCTATCTCCTTTATTGTTCCAATAGTCTTAAACCATTCTTTCCACTTATTGCTTAGTTGTATTACACTAAAGACAAAATCACCTTTTTTTTCTTCAAAATTAAAGCGCTCCTCTTCCGTAAATTTTAATTCACGACCACTAAGCCGTGTCTTCCAGCCTCCAACCTCCATAAACTTTTCAGCATTTTTTCCAGAAAGATCCTTCGAACTATTATTAATAATCTTTTTTGTAAATCGATTGACATCATCTTCAAAAAAAACTTTCTTCATATATTCGAGCTTTTCAGAGGAGTTAGGACACATTATACAACCGACTCTATTAAATCCCAACTTGTATGCTTCGTTAAATTCAAGATTATTATCATACATATATAAATATACTTCAGCGGACGACCACTCTAGTATAGGATGAAAACTGTATTGTCCTGCAATTTTCTTACCTTTGCTTAGTTCATCATAGTCAGATCTGCTCGCGCTTTCGTCACCTCTTACACCTGTTATCATCATTGTACGTACATATTTCAATTGCAGTATCTCATTAATTTTATTAATTACCGGAGCTGTTTTATGAACCGTGCAACACCATCTTACTTTCCTCGCAGGGGGTCCAAATGCATCCCAATTTTCGTCTGCTGTTTTTGGTGCTCTAGCAGTATAGAATTCAATATTTTGAAGAGCGCATTCTCTTGATACCTTATTAACTAACTCTAAAGTCGTCGGGAATTCCATATCCGTATCACCAAACAATACTTTAAACTCATTATGCGGCAATGCTTTTTGTACCAAATCTAAAGCAACTACACTATCTTTTCCACCTGAAAATGCTACGTAATAGACATCAACTTTATCTTTATATTTAACATATGTATTATATATTTTCTTAATTGTATCCTGAACTAATTGTTCCATTATTCCCCTATTATGATTAACCATTGCCGGTATATCAACAAATCTCAATGAATAGCCTTCAGGTTCAGGTTCTTCTATAAGTATTATCTCTGGAGCTGAATATAATGTTCCTCCCTTTATTTTCGCAACCAATCTTCCCCTATAATAATAGTTATTTGCTTCCGCCCACATGTAAGGGAAGCTATCATTTTTATCATAAGCCCAGTACTTGTCAAATCCTAAAACATCAAGTTCTTTATAGTAAACTGGACGCGGCTCCTTTGAGAATGCCAACGGCATTGGCGTTAATATATATCCTCCTGTTAATGAGTCCCACTCATAAGTGTACATTTCAACTATTCCTTCCTGTTTCTAATTTGCTTAGCCTTCACTAATACCGAATCAATCTTTTTATAACTTCTTCTTGTCAAAAGATTAACTTCACCAAGATAATCAAGTACCTTATTATTTGTTAATTCACATCCACTTTTTGCAATAGCATCTGCACATACATCTGCGAATTCATCAAATCCACTTCCTCTTCTTACTACAGCTCCCGCCACATTATTAAGTGAACGTCCGTTATTTGACAAAATGTATTTCTTACTGAAATACATCAAATAAGTCTCTAGCAAATACTCGTTCCATTCATATCCAACATTCGGGAAAACCAAGAAGGAATCAATATCTCTTATCAACATATATCCAGTTTCAAGATATGTTGAAATAGCATTATCTGTAGCTTCAACATCAAAGCAAATATCGTCTCTAGAAACAAATAAGTTCTTACTTACTCTAGCAGTGGTTTCAGATAAGGAATCAAAATATATATTTCCTCCGTTGATTTCCCGTGAAAAAGCATATAGATCGTCATCTGAAAAAGGCGCATGATGCTGCCCATAAAGTCGGTATACATCAGCCATACTTATTTTTGCACCTTTATGACAAATCACTTCATTTTCAAAATCAAATCTTCCTGACAATTTTCTTGCTACAGCTTTTCGAATACCCAAGGATGAAAGATATACATTGTTTTCTATAAAGATAGGCATTTCTGTTTTTATTTTGGTAAAAACACTTGACCAAATACAATACCCATAATTCTCAATATCATCTCTAATAAAACTAGTTATCATATCCATTTCTTCAGAAGAGATATCAAATATATCTATATGGAAATAACGCTCCTTTTCATTAAGAAGGATATTAGGATTACTTCTAATCTCATTGATTATTATATTTTTAGATACATTTGACAAACCAGTATATATTTCTTCATAGGATAATGGTTTTCCATTAGCTTTCAAATAATTTTCTATTTCAAAACTGTGATTCAGTTTTATATTTTTTTCTTTTGTCATATAATCTTTATCAAAAAAGAATTCATAAGGCTCACATATATACTCAAGATAAGCTTTTAGCATTTTCTCATCCACAAGATTAAAACAATTAACAAACACATCTTTTAATTCCGAATAAATCGCTTTATAGTACAGAACTTGACAACCATTATTGAAACTTGTATGAATGTAATCCATTAATCTTCTTTTGGCAGTATCATTTAATATACCTTCAGCAGGGAAAATACGCCCTTTATATAACACTCCGCAATCATGGAGACAATTTTCCAATTCATTATCTGTAATATTGATTGGTTTACCAATAATATCATTATATGACATTCTAAAATTCTCCAGGTCAATAGAATCAAACTGTATTCCATTTTGATATCTTGAGCTTAAAACAAGTAAAAAAGATTCTTTTTCAAAATCCAAATGTGGTTTTATATTTTTAGAAAACGAATAGATGCCTTCTTGAATTTTTTTAATCCATGGAATCTCATCAAGTATAATTTTTAAGTCATCAATATCTATCGGAAGCCCCAGTTTTGATTTAATCCAATATATATCCAATTCATTTTTATCATCATAAACACTTGCCATTGATTTTAAGCGAATATATACAGCTGTATTATTGATTCTTATCGCTTCAGCTTTGTTGATTAGACCTTTTTTGGTAATTGCCGGCTTTGAAAAATTATTACTTTTATCTTTTTGCTCACAAGGTTCTGTATATGGATTCTCCATATGCTTTTTTATATAGAAAATTCGTAAATCATCCTTTTTTAATCCGCAAATAATAGATAAGTAAAATATTCTAGAAATGATATCTTTTGCACTCAAATTCACTTCTGCATATAAATTGGATTCAATTATAGCACATCTTCGAATTTGATAAATTTTCGACTTATCGACCAAATCAATTCTTTTTTTTCTTTCAGTCAGAAATGTATTTGCCTTTATTATATCAGGATATTGCTTTCTAAGCGTTTTAAGAATTTGCACATAAAGAGAACTCCATCCTGTAAAGGTTCCAGGAATCTCATTATTAAATAGAATACATTTTATTGGAGTAGAATAAGTATAGTCCAACTGATTATTGTACTCTAGTTGGAATATATTATCTTCAAAATCTGTCACTTTCATACCCTTCATTAAGTATGCTTAGAAATAAATAATAATCATTTTTGAAAAGTGCAAATTATTAAGAAGTATCTCTTCAAGACACCTCAATCTAATTCTTATAGATAGTAAATTATATCATACTAATAAGTAATTGTCATTGTTTTTCTTAATGCTTAAATATAATTATAACTGTAACGGAATTTATATAGAGTTTAACCAAAAGGCAAAAATCCAAAGATACATCTTTTGATCCTAAAGCTATTCCAGTTTTTATCATTATTTCATTAGGATTTTTTCACAAACTCGTTCAATTACTTTTATATATTACGATCAAAAGTTTTACAAGCGTGCATAATCTCTTTTGCTTTTTCTGTAATGTTTTACCATATCGTTCGAATGTATTTTAATTACGTTAATTCTTAAAGTCGCTGTTTTCGAATTTTTTCCCGAAGTTTTCACCAGCACCATATTTTTCTATTGCACATTTAATACCGTCTTTAATTAGCGGTCTTTTCTCCGTATCGATAAGGCGTTTCCAAAGTTCCTTAAGAGTTTCATGTTTGTCTGCACCGGATTCTATTTTAGCGATAAGCTCTTCTTTTTCTTCTTTTGTCAATTCAACTGCACGGTCTACATTATACCGAACATGCAGAAGGTCATTGCGGAAATAAAAACGTGGCTTTGCCGCCATCTCGCCATTAATAATCATTGATTAAACCTCCTGTATTTTTGTTATTATACCACGAAACAGCCGGTTCTTGGGGAAAAACATAATTAATTTTGGGGAGACATCGCAGATGTGCGAGGGGAGAGGGTGCAGATGTGCGAGGGGAGACACCGCAGATGTGCGAGGGGAGAGGGTGCAGATGTGCGAGGGGAGACACCGCAGACAAAATTTTCTAAAATATTCACAAATTGTAAACTATTTATTATTTTTGTATTGACATCTTAAAATGTTTGTAGTATTTTTTATACAAGCGAGAGAATCAGACAGGAGATTAAAAGGTCTGATCATAAAAGGAGCGCGGTCTTAACCGCGAAGAACAGAGGTAGTTATGACAGAAATCGCAAAGTTTCTACGAAAGTTGCGGATCGACAACGAACAGAGCTTGGGCGATATGGCAGAAAAACTTGGCCTTTCTGCCGCTTATCTTTCGGCAATCGAAAACGACAAGAGAAAAATACCGGAAGATATGAAAGACAACCTTTTTAAGGCTTACAGTCTTACAGAGGAACAAAAACTTGAATTTGCCCGGCTTGTAGCAGAATCAAGAGAAAAGGTCGAAATCGGACTTGCGGGTATTCAGCAGGAACTCCTGCCCGAATACGTGGATGCGGCTGTTATGTTTGCACATGACCTGTCGCAGATGGACAGAAAACAACTGGCAGAAGTTAAGGACTTTCTGCAAAAAATCAAATCGGAAGCTACGCCTATGTAGGAGGTAAACAGAATGGCAGAGCAATTAACCATCTTTGGCACTGTACTTGTTATGATGATAGTTGATTTTAAGAAGATGGCTTTGGAATTTAAAAAAATCTTTGGGCTTACTCCCTCACAAAGCTTTCCTGCACTTACCATTGCAGAGATTAAACTTTGTGAGGCAGACAGCAACTTTATGTTCAGCATAATTGCGGATAAGGACTGGAACTATAAGGACAGTGTCCAGGCTTGTTATCGCCATTCTGCAAACTCTCATGAAATAAGAATAAGAGAATCCGTATACAACAAAGCCCGCAGCGGCAACAAACAGGCTCTCTATTCCATAGCCCATGAAATTTCTCACTGGGCTTTAATAAATTATTCCGGCATGGATTTTGACATTAAAGAATATCAGCAGCTTACTCCGGCAGCAAAAGCAGCTTTTCTTACTATTAACGAAAATATTGCGGACCTGCTTACAACGCTGCTCATATACAGCGAAGAAGAGCTTTTAAACGCTCAAAGCGCAGGAGATTTGGAATACAACTCTTGTATGAGTGAAACCCAGATTTCTCTTGCGCTTTTTTATTGTAAAAACTACAAGATGCTGGTAGAAAACTTTGTAAAAAACTTTCTGCCGCAATTTGTAAACACTAAAGCAGTAGGGAGGATTGAATGAGGGCCTCAAGGCAAAAAAATAAGCCCCTGTTTAATTACCGTTAAACAAAGGCTTTGCATAGATTATCGTAGTAATCTGGAATAAATGCATATCCATAATACTACGAATCTATGCTCCTTGTCAAAGATTTTTTTACCTGGCTGCAGTGTCAGGAAAGATAACGACTCTGCAGCGGGGTTTTGATCTTACGTGCCTTTGTATAAGGCACTTTGACAACCAGAACACATTTAAGGAGCATTAAAATGCCTAATTTTAAGGAAGCTGATAGTTTACTTAGCGTAAAACTATCTAAGAACCAATTCAGTACTACTGAAAATTCATTTATCGGACGTGTAACAAGAAACACTGTAACTCTTGAAAACCTTATTGCATCAATCGCAAAAAAGAATGAGGGCATCAGCTCTTATATGATTGAGCATGTGGCTAATCTCCTGGGAGACGAAATGCTTATTGCCTGCCAGAACGGCAAAGCCGTTGATGTGCTTGGCATTGGAACCATGTATATTGGAGTTTCGGGCTCTGTCACCGGTGAAAACCCCGGTGAATCGAGTATTCCCGGCTTTAAACTCAATTTTACAATGAGTCCAAAGTCACAGGCTGTACTCAGCAGCCTTAAAGTTGACCAGGTAGTTATCTCCGATTCCTGTCCTGTATTTGACAAAATCATCAATGTTTTTGATCAGAATCATGACAAGATACTGTACAAAGACAAAGGTGTAAAAATCACAGGGAATCGTCTCAAACTATCGGGACACGACTGTGGAATTTGGTTTGCGCCTCTTGATACGCAGGGCAATCCTTCCAAGGACGAAAGTACCTGGATAGCTGTAGAATCATCTACCATCAGCGTAAACAAACCCAAGTCCCTGGAGTTTTACGTTCCCGCCTCGCTCACCGATTCACAATACTGTATTGTAATCCGAACACGGTTTTGTGCCGGTGACAAGGAGTTAAAGAATGCGGTAACAGCCTTTAGTAAACCTGTTACTATAGCTGCCTAACATTCTCCCCCCGGCTTAAAAACCGGGGGTTTTTATTCAATACTGTCTGCAATAAAAAAATACAAAATCTGTATAAAAAAACTGGAAAACTGAAAAAAGTTGTGCTAAATTAAAAAATATGAAGAAGAGAATATTTTACAGCCTGACAATATTATTATTATCAGTGTTCCTACTTACGAGCTGTATGACTACTACTACAGCCGGTGGTGATGTTGGTGCTGACAGAAAGCAGATGATGCTTTATTCTGAAGCAGAAATGAATCAGAGTGCAAACGAAGCTTATGCCGAAGTTATTGCCGAAGCTAAAAAAGCCGGAGTTCTCAATAAGGATCAGGCGACTCTTAATCGTGTACGCAAAATCGCGGACAAACTGATTGCCCAAACGCCCGTATTCCGACAGGATGCTCTCGACTGGGACTGGCAGGTAAACGTAATCACTGAAGACACAATCAACGCATGGTGTATGCCGGGCGGAAAAATTGTTGTTTACACAGGTATCATTGATGCGCTTAAGCTTACCGACGGCGAACTTGCCGCTGTAATGGGCCACGAAATTTCACATGCCCTCAAAGAACACAGCCGCGAAAGAGCCAGCCAGGAAGCTGTACAAACTCTCGGTATTGCAACCGCTGCCGCCATCTTTGGTCTTGACCAGACAAAGGCAAATATTCTTGGTATTGCAGCACAGTTTACGTTCGGTCTTCCTTTCTCACGCAGTCACGAAACTGAAGCAGACCGCATGGGAACAGAGCTGATGGCACGTGCCGGTTATGATCCTTATGAAGCAGTTAACATCTGGAAAAAGATGGACGAAGTTTCGGGCAGTTCGGTACCGGAACTGTTGAGTACCCACCCTTCCAACAAGAACCGTATCGCAGACCTTCAGGTTATTGCCGAAAAGGTTTATCCGCTGTATCAGGAAGCGTCTAAAAAGAAATAACAAATATCAGCAGCTTACCCGCTCAAGGGAAGCTGCTTTTTTTGTGTCCGCATCAATTTTTATAAGCACACCCTGCAGCATCGGTTCACTCTGAGCGTCTTCAAGTTTGTAAAGAATTTGCGTAAGATTCCGCCTTATTGCAATGTCCGCACTTGCGCCTATTACCGATTCAAGAGGGCCTGTCATTCCTAAATCCGTTATGTAAGCTGTTCCCTGCGGCAGTATTTTTTCGTCCGCAGTCTGCACATGCGTGTGTGTTCCGCAGACTGCCGAAGCCTTGCCGTCAAGAAAAAAGCCGAGGGCTTCTTTTTCCTGATTGGATTCGGCATGAAAATCCACCAGAAGAACCGCATCCTTTTGCTGTGCTTCCTGCACAAAGCGTGAAGAAGTCTTAAAAGGACAGTCCAGAGCGGTCATAAACTCCCTGCCCTGCAGGTTTAATACGGCAAAGGTTATTCCGTTCTTTTCATAAAAGCCAAACCCGCGTCCGGGTATTTCGGGCAGTTCTGCAAAGTCAATACCGCCAAGTTCGGGATAGTTTGCAGGACGAAGAACCCGGCTTTCCTCATTAAGGAATGGATACGCCTCACGTTTTTCAAAAATGTGGTTACCGCCGGTAAGAACATCAGCGCCCGCCTCAAAAAGCCTTTTGGCGTCGTACTCCAAAAGCCCGTAGCCGCCCGAAGCGTTTTCCGCATTGAGAATAACAAAATCAATCTGATGTTTTTTTATGAACGGCTTAAGCTTTTTTTCTACGGCGCAGATTCCCGATTCGCTGTAAACATCGCCGCCCATAAAAACGGTTATAACGTTGGATTCCATATACAAGTATTAGTCAAAAAAAAAGCTGTCAATCAAATATGACAGCTGAACAAGGCGTCTGGCGGAATCGAACCGCCGCATAACGGTTTTGCAGACCGCTCCCTTACCGCTTGGGCAAGACGCCGTTTGGTTTTCAAAATATAACAGAAACAAATTGTCTTGTCTATAGCTTTTTAAACACTTTTTTATCGTATACCCTTTGCAAAATACTGTAATAAGATGTAGAATATTAGAGCTTTATTTATAGAATTAAAAAGACTTGGGGGTCCATATGTCAGCAGCAAAAACGGCAGGATTCAGCAAAGAACTCCTTGCGTTTATTGACGAGTGGAAAGTAAAACCCGGTAATCTCATCATGATTCTTCACAGAGTTCAGGAAGAGCAGGGTTACATTTCCAAAGAAGCAGCAGAAGCAGTTTCAGAATTAACTGGAACTCATCTTGCAAGAGTTTACGGCGTAATGTCGTTCTATCATTTCTTCAAATCACAAAAGCCTGGTAAGTATAAGATCAGTGTTTGCCTTGGAACAGCATGTTACCTTAAAGGCGGTCAGGATCTTTACGATGAAAGCCGTTCTTTGCTCGGTTTAAAAGAAGGCGACATTTCAACAGCAGACGGATTGTTCTCTGTTGAACCGGTACGTTGTATCGGCTGTTGTGGTTTGGCACCTGTTCTCTCCGTAAACGGCGAAGTTTATGGAAAACTGGTAAAATCACAAATTCCGGGTATTCTTGAAAAATACAAGAACTTATAATGCACTACACACTCTGTGAGCTTTTAACGGACGTTACACAGAACTCTGTGGAGGCTGGAGCCTCAAAAATCACAGTTGAATTTAATGAAACGGATGAAGCCTTAAAGGTAAGCATCCGCGATAACGGCAAGGGTATGGATGCGGCTACGCTTGAACGGATTAAAGATCCGTTCTACACAGACGGCATAAAGCATCCAAAGCGCAGGGTCGGTCTTGGAATACCGTTTTTAATTCAAACGGTAACCGAAACAGGCGGTTCGTGGGATATAGAATCCGCCCCCGGTTCAGGAACGACAGTGTTTATGACTTTTGATTTATCCAATATTGATACACCGCCGGTGGGTGATGTTCCCGGTTTTTTCAGACAAATATTGATGTTTCAGGGAACAGCGGAAAATTATGACTTGGAGATTATCAGAACAAAAACACAAAATACGGCAAACCTTCACTACACCATTCTGCGTTCAGAACTGATTGACGCACTTGGCGGAATAGAGGATGCCGACTCGCTCGTACTGCTGGGACAATATCTTTCGGGTTTGGAAGAACCGGAGGAATAACCCCGTTATTAATAATGTAGTTACATATTTCAGGAGATAACTATGGCAAAAATGTCATTGGAAGAATTACGCAAGCTTCGCTCCGCAACAAAGAACGAACTTGAAAGAAGAAACGCCGACGGAAAAACCATTCAGGTAATCGTTGGTATGGGTACCTGCGGTATCGCCGCCGGTGCAAAGAACACTCTCGACGCATTTCTTAAAGCTGTAGACGAAAAAGGAATCGCAAAGGACGTTGTTATCCGTCAGACAGGCTGCATGGGCTACTGTGCAAACGAACCTACTGTAGAAGTTGTTGTTCCCGATATGCCTGCTGTTATTTACGGCAATGTTGATGCAGCCACTGCAAAAACAATCGTTGAAAAACATCTTGTTGGCAAAGCCTTGCTTGATGACAAGATTCTCGACCGGCCGTCAGTTGACATTATAAAGAAATAGGCAGGAGACAAAAATGGCATTTAATCATTTTATTCTTGTTTGCGGCGGTACTGGTTGTGAATCCAGTAACTCCGATCAGATTTATGCAAATCTTATCGCGGAAGCAAAGAAACAAAACGTTGATAAAGAAGTACAGATCGTAAAAACCGGTTGTTTCGGTTTCTGCGAAAAAGGACCAATCGTTAAGGTTCTTCCGGAAGATTCTTTTTATGTAGAAGTTAAACCGGAAGACGCAAAAGACATCATTGCCGAACAGATTGTTAAAGGCCGTGAAGTTACACGTCTTTTGTACAACAAACAGAAAAAATCAAACCTTGAGATTGAAGACATTGAATTCTACCAGAAGCAGCTCCGCATTGTATTGAGGAACTGCGGTGTTATCAATCCTGAAAACATCAATGAATATATCGCACGCGACGGTTACCTCGCTCTCGAAAAAGTTCTTTTTGAGATGAAACCTGAAGAAGTTATTGAAGAACTCAAAGCTTCCGGTCTCCGCGGACGCGGTGGTGCAGGATTCCCGACAGGACTCAAGTGGGAAGCCGGTATGAAAGCAACAGGCGACATCAAATACGTAGTATGTAATGCTGACGAAGGTGACCCTGGCGCATACATGGACCGTTCAACAATCGAAGGTGACCCGCACTCAATCATTGAAGCAATGATTATTTGTGGTAAGGCTATCGGAGCACACAAAGGTTTTGTATACATCCGCGCCGAATACCCGCTCGCCATTGAACGCCTTAAGATTGCTATGGAACAGGCCCGCGAAAACGGCTTGCTCGGTAAAGATATTCTTGGTTCAGGCTTTGACTTTGACATTGAAATCCGCCTTGGTGCAGGTGCATTCGTTTGCGGTGAGGAAACAGCACTTCTCCGCTCTATCGAAGGTCTCCGCGGTATGCCTACTCCAAAGCCTCCGTTCCCGGCTCAGAGTGGTCTTTGGGGAAAACCAACCGTTATCAACAACGTAGAAACATGGGCAAACATTCCTGTTATCATCAACAAGGGTGCTGCATGGTTTAGCAAGATTGGTACTGACGACTCAAAGGGAACAAAAGTATTTGCCCTTACAGGTAAAGTAAAGAACTCAGGACTTGTTGAAGTTCCGATGGGAACAACACTGCGCGAAATCATCTTTGAAATCGGCGGCGGTATCAAAAACGGCAAAAAGTTCAAGGGTGTTCAGACTGGTGGTCCTTCCGGCGGTATTATTACAGAAGAAAACCTTGATACACCGATTGACTTTGGTGCACTTACAAGACTCGGCTCAATGATGGGTTCCGGTGGTATGATCGTTATGGACGAAGACGACTGTGTTGTTGACGTTTCCAAGTTCTACATGGAATTCTGTGTTGACGAATCCTGCGGTAAGTGTTCTCCATGCCGTATCGGTACAAGACAGATGTACACAATCCTTGACAAAATTTCCAAGGGTAACGGCGAAATGGAAGACCTCCAGAAGCTCAAGGACATTGGTTTTGCAATGCAGAAAGCTTCTCTCTGTGCTCTCGGCCAGTCAGCTCCTAACCCGACACTTTCTACAATCAGAAAATTTGAACAGGAATACATTGACCACATCCAGAACAAAAAATGTATTGCCGGAAAATGTAAGAACCTGCTTCAGTTCATCATTGACGAGAACAAGTGTATCGGTTGTGGTCTTTGTGCAAAGAACTGTCCTGCCAACGCTATTGTCAACAACCCCAAGAATGAGGTTAAGGAAGGCAAGAAGCTTGCATGGAAGACGATTGATCAGAGCAAGTGTCTTAAGTGCGGTGCATGTATGACAAATTGTAAGTTCAGCGCAATTATCAAGAAATAAGAGGTAAATAGAAATGATTAACCTTACTATAAACGGCAAGGAAGTTTCTGTAGAACCAGGAACAACCATTCTTCAAGCTGCACAGCAGATGAACATAAAAATACCTTCACTGTGCTATAACAAAGACCTCCCGGCCTGGGCCTCATGCGGTATTTGCGTTATCAAAAACGTAGACCCGAGAACAGGTCGCGCCAGAATGGCAAGAGCCTGCTGTACCGAATGTACACCGGGTATGAACATTGTTACAAACGACCTTGAACTTACAAAGGCCCGCCGTACAGTTCTTGAACTTATTCTTGCAAACCATCCTGATGACTGTCTTAAATGTAACAGAAGCGGCCAGTGCGAACTGCAGAACCTTGCAGCTGAATTTGGTCTGCGTTCAAACAGATTTACTAAAATTATCCGCGAACAGCCGACAGATGCTTCTTACGCACCTATCGTTTTTGACCGCAAGAAGTGTATCAGCTGCGGACGCTGTGTTGAAACATGCCAGATGATGCAGAACGTATGGGCACTTGAATACACAGGACGTGGTGACAAGACTGTTATTGGTCCTGTTGCAGGTGCAGACCTTGCACACAGCCCGTGTATCCGCTGCGGACAGTGCGCTGCTCACTGTCCTACAGGTGCAATCACAACTCATACTCCTGTTGAAGAAGTATTTGCAAAGGTTGCTGACCCTGAACTTACACCAGTTGTTTCTATCGCTCCTTCTGTACGTGCTGCTCTCGGTGAAGAATTCGGCATGCCGGTCGGAACAATTACAACCGGAAAGATTTACACAGCACTCAGAATGATCGGATTCAAGTACATCTTTGATACAAACTTTGCTGCTGACCTTACAATCATGGAAGAAGGTACAGAACTTGTACACCGCCTTACAACAAAAGGCTCAGTTCTCCCGATGTTCACAAGCTGCTGCCCTGGTTGGGTAGACTATGCTGAAAAGAACTACCACGACCTGCTTCCTAACCTTTCTACTGCAAAATCACCGCAGCAGATGCAGGGTGCAATCACAAAGACATACTGGGCAGAACAGGTTAAGGTTGCTCCGGACAAGATTTTCCATCTTTCAATCATGCCTTGTACAGCAAAAGCTTACGAAGCAATCCGCAACGAAGACATGAGATCTTCAGGTGCTCAGGACATCGATATGGTTCTTACCACACGCGAATTTGCTTCTCTTATCCGCCAGGCAGGAATTGACTTTGCTTCACTTGAAGATTCCGAAGCTGACAGTCCTATCGGACCATACTCCGGCGCAGGTACAATCTTTGGTGCTACAGGTGGTGTTATGGAAGCTGCTGTTCGTACAGCTTACAAACTCGTTACAGGCAAAGAGCTTGGCAACGTAGAATACACACCAGTCCGCGGTCTTGACGGCGTAAAGAAAGCAGAAGTTGACCTTAACGGAACAAAAGTTAAGCTTGCAGTTATTCACCAGATGGGTAACGTAGATGCAGTTGTACAGGAAATCCGCAAAGCTGCTGCTGAAGGAAAAGAAAGACCTTACGACTTTATCGAAGTTATGGCATGTAAAGGTGGATGTGTAACTGGTGGTGGTCAGCCATACGGTCACTGCGATGAACTTCGCGAAAAACGTGCTGCCGCATTGTACAAAGACGATGAAAACCACGAAATTCGCTGTTCACACCAGAACCCGCTCATCACAAAGATTTACAAAGAATACTTTGACGAGCCGAACAGCAAGAAAGCACATCATCTCTTGCACACACACTATACACCACGCGATATTTATTCAAATAAATAACAAATTGGTAGTATAATGAAGGCTGTCCGGAGTTCTGCTCCGGGCAGCTTTTTTTTGGATTTGGGAGTGAATATGAGTGAACAGGAAAACGAAAGATTTACTGACATAGAAATAAAACTTGCGTATCTTGAAGACTTTGTAAGCAAGCTTCAGACCATCACGGTTGAACACACCAATACAATTGAAAAACTTAAAAAAGAGAACGCTTACCTAAAGTCCAAGCTTGCAGAGCTTTTGGAAGAGCAGGAAGGCGACATTCCAAACCGCCGCCCTCCGCACTATTGATTACTGATAATTGAAGGTTCTTTTGAGGTAGTCCGCAACTTCTTCTTTGCCGCCGCGGCACAATGCGCTTATGAGCGGACGACCGAGCATAACCTGCTTTGCGCCGAAATACGAAGCAACAAACAAATCGCGTTCACGGCGGATACCGCCGTCTATCCATATTTCACCGCAGTTAGCGGCTATTTCTTTGTGGTGCTCGGCAAGAAAATCGATTGTGCTGCCGGTTCTGTTATCTACACGTCCGCCGTGGTTTGAGACGGCAACAATATCAGGTTTTACCTGCCTTATAAGGTCCAAATCCGCATGTGTGAACACGCCTTTTATTGCAAACGGAAAACCGCAGTTCTTTTTGAGTTCAATGAGTTTATCCGCGTCTTTTTTTTCGAGATGTACAAGATTGCGCATAGTTACAATGTTATAAGCGTCTATGTCCACGCCGATTATCTCGGCAACGGGTTTTGCCCATTCAATACGTTCAAATATTCTTGCATTTTCATAGGGTTTAATGAACACCGCAGCTTTTTTTGATTCCTTTTTTACTGCATCAATTCCGCTCTTGAGCTTGATGTCGGGGCAGCCGTCACCTATACAAAGAGGCAGGTTTATTTCGGCACAGGCTTCTATCATTGAATAATAATACTGCGTTTCATCGGCAAATCCGATGTTTTCTGTTCCGCCTGTTATAGGTGCGAGTCTTATTTTTGGCTTTGGATATTTTTCAAGCTCTTCATCCGCAATGCTGCAACGAGGATAAAGGTTCCAGTCGGAACAGTTCAACTGAAAGTTGATGTTCTTGCGGATGCCTCCCATACCGGGCAGCTCTGAGATGCAGCCGGTTCCATTACACTCATAGCAAAAATGACATTTGGGCGTTAGTAAACTCATGCTTTGTTTATCGGCTCATATCCGGCCGGCTGAAGCATAAATTATTTGATTTCGTGCAGAATATTGATGATGGCTGTTCTGTCGGGGCTTATTGTCTTTTCTACCTTGTTCGGCACAAAAAGCTTTTCAAGGTTTTCTGGCAGTTCAGCTGCCCGTCCGCACATACGTTTTACGCTGTCGCTGTAGAATGCCGGATGATTGCGCGAAATGAGAACAGTTGCGCTGTCATCGTCCGCCAGGCATACCGGGCTTTTCTTTACTGCGGCATAAGCATCGGCAGTTTGCGGCGAAACAAGTTCGTTGTATTTGGTGAACAGTTCCTGTGCGGCCTGCTTTTGGTCTTCCGGCGTTATTTCGGAAGGAAAAACCAGCCCGCGCATTACGGCAGGGCTTGCGGAAAAAACATTTTCCAGGCGTTCCAGGTTAGCCGGAACAATCGGGTTTGAAGAGCCGCGTTTTTCCAACGGAATGCGTGAATCGGTAATTTCGCACGAACCGGCCGGGTTGTTGCCGAGAGACGGTGTGCAGTCTGTTACGAATCCGTTTACCGGCAGAGAGAATTTCCATGCATAAAGCCCTGCCACAAGGTTGTCGTAGTTTGCGGACGACAATGCGTAGTAAATGTCGCCGTACACTTTCTTTTTAAGCCGAGAAAATGCGTAAACATAAAAGAAAGTCTGCGGCAAAAGGCGTCCGATGTTTGATGTATTTGCAAGCGTAAGGCCGTATCGCTTTACCAAATCCTTGTCAGAATATATCTCGCGCAGCACTTTTATGCAGTCTTCCTGTTTGCCGTCAATCTCAACCGGATAGATATTGCCGCCGTTCCAATAGAACGTTGCGGGGTCAAGCCCTCTCATCGTGCCTTTGGAATACAGCAGAATAGCCTTTAAGCGCTTTTTGCCGCGGAAAGATTCGGCAATGCTTGCACCGGCGGAACCGGTTGTATGCGCTAAAACGATTGCTTCTTTTTCCTGCATGAGCAGTATGTGTTCCAAGCACGAAGCAAGGTATGAGATGCCAAAATCCTTGTAAGAACCGGTTGGTCCGTGAAACAGTTCGAGGTGAA
Source organism: Spirochaetota bacterium (assembly GCA_016285185.1). Taxonomy (GTDB): domain Bacteria; phylum Spirochaetota; class Spirochaetia; order Treponematales; family Treponemataceae; genus UBA1240. The sequence continues at coordinate 38,995 of JAEEQG010000140.1, read as the reverse complement.
AAAGGTTTTCGTCCAATTGTACCAGCTTTGGAGAAAACGTGAACGCACGCGAAGCAATCGCTTCTGAAATAATGGGGCTGAATTCTTCTTTTATGAGCGCGGACGTAAGTGCACCGGCAATTGAACTGAATGAGGTTTGATCGTTCATATAAAGAATCCACTGGCTCAAATTGTCTTCGTAGGCAGGAACGTACAAGCCGCCGTCTGATGGCAGACAGTCGAGAACAGCCTGAGAAAAAGGAACGTTTATTTCAGAATTACGGGTACTGGCAAACTGCAAAACAACCTCCTGCTAATATCTTAACAGCTAAACGACTTTACAACAAGGTTTCAAATTGTGCAATATTTTTCGATGAATTTTACAGGTCTGTATGTCATTTTTGCCTGCCGCATGCCTTCGTCGCCCAAATCCTGTTCACGATTGATGTATACAGTGTTTTCATCAAGCATACAGGCAAGCTTCCAGTTTAAAAACTGGTAGATTCCGTTTATATCGTTGAGTCCTTTTTCAAAGTGAGTGCAGAACATCGTACCGTTGCAGAAATATTCACCCAGCGCAAAACCAACCGGCGCATCGTTCACATAAACAATGATTCCGAATAAGTTCAGCTCCTCAAAAAGCTTTATTGCCTTTTTTGCGGTATGATAATCAGATTCGATGTTTTTATTCTGCCCATACCATTTTTCAAGTACAAAATCCGCATCCGCCTTGTTACCGGTATCCATTATGCTTACTTTTGCCTCGTAGTTCTTTAAAAAAGCGTTAAGATGGTTCTTTTTTTTGTGAAACTGCTTGCCTTTTAAATCCACCAAATCAGTGCGCAAATAAACATAATCCGCATCATCACGGTTTGCCTCTAGTTTAAAATTTTGTTCTGCGAAAAACGACACATACCTCTCTTTCATATCTTGCGGAACAAATATCATTTTATAGTTTTTTGCGAGCAAATCACGCGCTGTGCTTTCGGGGATTCCGTTGAGGGGGATAAAACACTTTTGTCCGTTTTTCTCACGGAACAGCAGAATAAAGCCGTCTCTTGTCTTTGAGATGCGGTAGTTATATTTTTCTTTGTGGATAATCAGACTTGAATATGTTAATTCGGAAATACCGTCGGTAAGTTTCTGCAATACAGGTTCAATCTCACCCCGTATTTCGGGAGAAAAATCAACCATATCAGGATACTGCGGAATTTTGCACATATCCATAATATAAGTGTTTCTTTTCAAAAAGTCAAAAGAAATACAGACTCAGATATAAAAAAAGCTGCCGGTAAACCCGACAGCTTTATACTAACAATAATATGCTTTATTCTTTAACACTTCCCATTGTAATACCGGAAATGATAAAGCGTGACATAAACGCATAGAATATGAGAACAGGAACGAGTGAAACAGCAACACCAAGATAGATTGAACCATATTCTGTACGATAAATATCACCGCGCAATGACTGAACCAACATTGGCAGTGTGTATTTTTTCTGATCAGAGAGCAATACAAACGGCAATGTAAAGTTGTTCCATGAACCTACAAAAGAGAAAATCGATTGTGCAGCAATAGCCGGAGTGAAAATCGGGAGCATAATGAGATTGAAGATATAAAATTCATTTGCACCGTCAATTCGACCTGCATCAATCAATTCTCTTGAAAGTATTGATTCCATATATTGCTTTAGGAACAGAACCGTACCTGCCGCGGCAATACTTGGAATTATAAGTGGAATATAACTGTCTGTCAGTTTGATTGCAGCCATGAACTGGTAAAAACCGATGAAAGACAATGTACCAGGAATCATGATTACAATAAGAATGAAGCCCCATAGAACGTTTCTTCCCTTAAAGTTGTAAACATGTATACCGTACGCTGTCAACGCTGAAAAATAAACACCGAGCAAAGTTGAAAAGAATGCGATAAATGCACTGTTTCCAAAACCCTGTGAAATCTTGAAGCTTCTGTTTGTAAGGTTTTTCCAGTTATAGAGAGTATTAGTACCTGGTAAAAGTGAAATACCATCATTAATCTGCGCATTTGATCTTGTTGCGTTAACCATCATAAGATATATAGGCACAACTGCAAGTAATGCAAAAAATATCATTAACACATAAATGAGTATTTTCTTTAATAAAAGCGATTCCTTATATTTCATTACTATGCCTCCACCTTCTTTTTAGGCTCTCTTTCTTTCATGAATGCATTGATAACAACAGCGAAACAGATTGTTATAATAAACATACCGATCGCAATTGCAGCTGCATATGCATAATTTGAACGACCCTGGAAACCAATGTTATATAGGTATACTGACATACTTCGAATCTTAAAATCAGGCTCACCGTGCATACCAGTGATAAGGAACGGTATTTCAAAAATCTGCATACCACCAATCATTGATGTAACAAGAATATAAAGCATCATAGGACGAAGCAGCGGTAATGTAATATACCAAGTCTGCTGTGTATTTGAAGCACCATCAACAACAGCTGATTCGTACAAAGTCGGCGAAATACTTGTGATACCTGCCATAAGCATAATCAGAGAGTGTCCGCACCACAACCACCACTGGATGAAGGATACTATTGCGCGTGACAGTGCAGGACTTCGGAAGAAATTGAATCCCTGCTGAACAACCTGACCATCCAGTACAACATTGTCCCAAACATTCAAATAACGTGTAAGGAACTGGTTTACCGGACCAACAGGAAACGCAAACAAACTGCGGAACAAAATTGCAACAGAAGTTGCCGCCAAAAGGTTCGGCATGTAGAAAATTGCCCTGAAAAGACCTTTACCTTTCAAGTTAAGTCTTACATCCGTAAACCAAATTGCAAACAAAAGTGCAATTCCCAACTGAGGAATGAAGTTCCAGCCCCACATAATAAATGTGTTTCCTACAGAACCCCAAAAGTTTTTATCTTTTATAAGTTTTGCAAAGTTTTCAAAACCTATGAAATCTGCATCTTTAAAAGTCTTGAATCCCTGAAGATTCGTAAAAGACAGCAAAAATGTATATATAACCGGCCATATTTGAAATGCGGCATATACGATTATAAAGGGTAATACAAAAAAGTAACCATTGCGATTGATAGTATCTTCTATCGACTTTTTTTTCATATTTACCTCCCCGGCAAGGTGTAAAAAGACTAAAAAAAAGTGCAGCTGTTACCCTGCACTTTTTTTATTCATCAGGAAAGATTAGTAGCCAAGTGTTGTTGAAACCTGTTCTTTGAATGTTGCAAGAGCATCAGCCTTGGATTTTTCACCATTAACATAAGCTGCTACACATTCATTGAAGATACCTTCAATAGCCTGGTCTGAACCCTGTGTAAGTTCACCATTAACATTCTCAATCATGCTTGCGAATGCTGCATAGTGGTTCTGTCCACCAAGGAATGGTTCAGAATATGAATCTTTAATCTTGTTTACAACGTCTTTGTTAGATACAACGTCACCTGTGTCTTTAGCCATTCTTTCGAGGAAGCTAGGATCTGTTGCGAGGTATTTGATGAGTTCTTTTGCAGCGTTAGGATTCTTTGTTCCTTTGTAAGCTGCTACCCATGTACCACCCCAGCGGTATGATGTCGGTCCCTGGCACATAGCCCAGTCACCAGCAGTATCAGGAGCGTTTGTCTTGAGAACATAGTGGAGACCCCATGTAGGGAGGAAGTATCCGAAGCATTCTACGAGGTTACCTTTTTCGTCCTTAAGGTCACCCTTCATACCTGCGAACCAGCCTTCTGACCACTGTCCAACGCGAGCATCATAACCTTTGTCATGGAATGTTTTGCAAACGTCCATGTATTCTTCCATTTTTGGATCTACATAAAGTTTGTCATCAACTACCCATGGTTTTGCACGTGCTGATGTATAAGGTTTGAAAAGGTCACCCTGTGATGAAAGGATGCAGCATACTCCGTTTGATTTCTGCTTAAGGAGTTCAGCTGTTTCCATGAATTTGTCCCAGTTTGCTACATATTTCTGTACTTCGTCAGGATCATCGCTTCCGAGATATTTTTTAGCAAGTGAGCGGTGATAGAAGAAAGCACCAGGAGCTGCCTGCCATGAAAGACCGTATACTTTACCTTTGTAAGAACCAACCTGTGCAGGATAGTCATACATAGAAGATTTGATTTCATTATACATGTCTGTCAAGTCAAGAAGAAGTCCTGATTCGATGTATTTGCGAACAAATGCATCTTCAAGAGCAAATACGTCAGGAGCACCGTTTCCTGAAGCCAAAACAGGATCAAGTTTGTTAGGGAACTGATCTGTAGGTGTCAAAGAATACTCAATCTGATATTTATCAGGGAAATCTTTTTTCCAATAGTTATCGATGTATCCGCCCAATTCATCTGTAAATGACCAAACAACCAACTTATTGTTTGCATCTTTTCCTGCTGCACCGCCTTCTTTCTTAGCACAAGCCATGAAAGACAACGCAACACAAACCAGCAGAATAGCTGATATAAACTTTTTCATACGTTTCCTCCTATACGTTTACGTAGAAAATTGTATTGCAAACGATTTTGAAAGCTTAGTTTCCAAAATCAATTTACTTAAGGTTTTTTTATTCTAATTCGAGATTACTAATTTGTCAAACCTTTTTTAATCAAATTTTAAGAAAATACTACGATGTTTTTAAACTTTTTGATTATTTTTCTTAAAATCTTCTCTTTACTAACTCCCGTTGTCTACTTTGATATAAAAAGAGTTCCTTTTGCAGAACCATCAGCAAGCGATTCAAGTATATTTTCGCGGCTGCCGTTAGCAAGAATCATGTTAATACCATATTCCAAAACTTTTTCGGCTGCTTCAAGCTTTGTTTCAATTCCACCGGTTCCAAAAGCATTGGTCGCTCCTATGGAAATATTTTTTCTCAAGTCAGCTATACTCGAGACAAACTCAACAAGCTTGGCTTCCGGGAAATCTTTCGGATTTTTGTCAAAAACACCGTCTATGTCGCTGAAAAGTATAAGCAGATCCGCGCTCCAGCAAATAGCGGAAAGCGCGCTCAAATTGTCGTTGTCACCAATTTTAATTTCATCGAACGAAACAGAGTCGTTCTCATTAATAATCGGGACAACTCCCTCATCCACCAACGTAAATAACGTATTCCGCACATTCAAAGTCCGGTGGTCGTCGGTAAAATCTTCTTTTGTAAGGAGCAGCTGACCTATGTGAATGCCAAAAACGCCGAAAGCCTGGCGCCACTTATCCATAAGCTCAACCTGTCCGATTGAGCACAAGGCCTGACGGTAATGAATATCTTTGCGCTTTGCCCAACGATCTATGGTAGAAACACCGGCAACCTGCGCACCGGAAGAAACCAGAACAATCTGTTTTCCATCTTCCATAAGCTGCGCACACTGTTTTGCAAGATTTGTCATAAATCCATAGTTAATCTTACCGTCAGCATTCGCCAATGTATTTGATCCGATTTTTATAACTATTTTTCTGGCTTTTTTTATACACTGAGCAATAGTTTTTTTGTTATCAGCACTCATCGGATTTGTCCATCTCCGTCAATCAGATATTTTGTTGTAGTAAGCACTTTTATTCCCATCGGGCCGCGCACATGAAGCTTTTGCGTACTTATTCCAAGTTCCGCCCCGAATCCAAACTCTCCGCCGTCCGTAAAGCGCGTGCTGGCGTTCACATAAACACAGCTTGCATCTACCATTGACTGGAACAGCCTTGTATTTGCGCGGCTCTCGGAAATAATGCTTTCACTGTGTTTGGTATTATGCGTATTAATGTAGCTGATAGCTTCTTCTATTGTATCTACAACTTTTATGCAGCATTCATAATTCAGATATTCGTTGCCGTAATCCTCGTCTGTAGCGGGAACAGCATTTTTTAAAAGCGGGAGAGCCCGCTCATCCGCATGCAGTTTTACACGTCCGGCAAAGGTCTTTTCAAGCATCGGCAGGAACTTGTCCGCCACAGTCTTGTGTACCACAATGCATTCAATAGCATTGCAAACACTCGGCCGCTGAATCTTTGCGTTTTCTGCAATCCGGCAGGCCATTTCCAGATTTGCGAACTCATCCACGTAAAGGTGGCACACGCCGCTTCCTGTTTCTATAACAGGCACTCTCGCATTCTGCACTACATTCTGAATCAGCTTTTTACCACCGCGCGGCAGGCAAACGTCTATCAAACCGACAGCATTCAAAATCTGGTCAACATCGCTGTGGTCATGCTCGCGGACTTCAACAAGCTCTATCGCGTCAGGCACCCCGACACCAGCCAAGGCTTGTTTTATTACTTTTACAATTTGAACATTTGATTTGTATGATGAAGATGAGCCTCTGAGCAGAATTGCGTTTCCACTTTTATACGCAAGCGAGAACGCGTCTACGGTAACATTCGGGCGGTTTTCGTAAATGATTGCTACGACACCGAGCGGAACGCGCACCTGTCTGATTGTAAGTCCGTTAGGAGTTTTCCAGCCGCCGAGTTCTTCGCCCACAGGATCAGTTTGACCAATTACATCGCGAATACCAGTAACAATGCCGTCAATACGCTTATCATCCAGCATGAGGCGGTCAATTATGGATTCGGAGATTCCGTTTGCACGTGCGGCGTCAATATCAAGTTTGTTAGCAGCAATAATTGAAACGCGGTTTTTATCGAGAGCTTTTGCAACAGCTTCCAATGATTCGTTTTTTTCAGCTGCAGACAACGACGCCAGCTTTTTTGAAGCTGCTGATAATTGCTTGCAGACAGAGTTTAAGTCCATATCTGTACCTATTAATCAGTCAATTAATAATTTGTAAGGAATGTCATACCCAAAAGCAAAAACAAACGTGTTTTTTCGTCATTTTCGGGGACATCAGCAGGCAAACTGCATATGTACCACCAGAATATTCCGAATTCGGGATCAATACGCATTGCATATTCAAGGAATCCGTCTTTTTTTGTCTGTATTCCGAACATAAGATATACAACGTCATACAAAAGGCTAAGAAAGTCGGAATAGCAGCTGTTGTATTTTTTTTGTGCAAAAACATCGCAAAAGTTGTCAATACGGACAACAGCCTGTTCTTTTAATGTTTCATCTGCCTTTTCAATCCATGTTTTTTGGACAAGCAGATTAAGGTTTTTATGAAAACTTGATAAAAATTTAGCTTCTTTTTCGTCTTTGGCCAGGGAATCTTTTTGTATCAGATCTTGAAATAACCCGGCATCTCCAAATTCTTTTGCAACAATGGTCGCCGCAGAATTCAAGGCATCCATTTCAGATGTCTGAACAAAAACATTCATTGCATCTATAGTTTCTTTTGAAATTATTTGGGAAATATCATCTTCATTAATTAAATTGGAAATGCGCATATCTATAAATGATATTTTATAAGGATTTTGTCAAGTACCGTGCCGGGGATTACGACAGTTGGGAGACCCATTCGTTCATAAGAATTCCAAACGCCACTCCCACATTAAGAGAAGCCTTTATTCCTTTCATAGGGATCGTAACCCGACCATAAGTCGCTTTTTTAAGTGCGGCAGGACTTACACCGAGTTCCTCAGAACCTATGATTACAATTCCTTTGGGTGGAAAAACAAATTCATCCATCGGTGTTCCACCTGTTTCCAAAACGAATATCGGAATATCAGTCCGTAAATCATCAAGAGGAACCCGTTCCCACGGCATTATTTCAATGCAGCCCATTCCTGAGCGGACGGCGCGTGGGTGTGCAGGATCCGTACAAAACGGTGATAAAAGGACTTTTTCAGCACCCAGTGCCTCTGCTGTACGAAAAATTGAGCCCAGATTGAACGGCGAACGAATATCTTCCGCATAAACATACAAATCTTTGTAGTATTTTCGCTTTATCAGATTACCGTTTTCATCGCGGGTTTCTGCATGAGGTGCTATTATCAGATCCCATTCAGCCGGTAGTGTTCCTATTATTTTTAGCAAATGATTGCGTACAGAATTGCACAATCGTAATTCGTCAAAAGAGTCGTCCTGCATCAATCCAGAAATTTCTTTGGCAGCATCCGCAGGTAACAGAGGATCTTTTAATACAATTGAAGAAAGTGTTTTTATGTATTCTTTGCGCGACATGGAAGGATAATGGTATTCACAACCTGATTCCGCGCAACCAAGAATATCCCTTTCCAAAGCTCCAAAACACAACGCCAGTTTTCGCCGCCGCTGTTCGCTCTTAATCTGAAAAAGCTTGCCAGGAGGAATCATACTAATATGCGAGTTTTACAAGATTAAACAGAGTATCCGAGTTTACCGGCTTGGAATAATACTGGACAAATTCCAATTGGACCGCATCATTTACAGCAAGAGCAAGTTGCTCTATTGAAATTGACAAATCCTTAAGGCGCGCCGGAAGGCTGGCTTTTGCAATACGACTGCGAACTTCTTCCGCAAGTTTTGCGGCAGCTTCCGTGGCGGTTGCATTCCGGTCGACAACACCGAAGCGCTGTGCGGCTGTTACAAGTTTATCACATGCAAACAAAGTATCTTCTATTAAATAAGGTAAAAGAATAGCAGAAATCAGTGTACGACTGGTCTTGTATCTTGCATGTACTGCCCATGCAAGAGCTGTAACAGGTCCGAGAGAACTGAGCGCAGCAGTCATTGAAGACATGCAGCCGCATTCGAGAATCCCTAAATCGGAAGCATCATTCATGGCAATCGGGTTTGTGAGGCTTTCGTCCGGCGACATAAGCTCAAATATTTTTTCAGCAAGTGCGTCCGACAAAAAGCTGGATTTTTTTGAAAGATAAGTTTCAAAAGTCATGCACAGAATATTAAGTGCAACAGCTGCAACCTGATTTTTTGTAAGCGTGCTTGAAAAATCCCCGTCAAAAATAACAAGGTCACAGATATTTTCCTGTAGTTTTAAAAGCCGTATTTGATTTGAACGCGCGTCAATCACGGCGCTTCTATCACAGAACAAAAAGGAATCTCTTATGGATGTTGGAATGCAAATAAGAGGAATCGCCTTTGAAGTAGGGATTTCTCCGTTAATAAAATCATAGATAGTATTTTTTTCGTTATACAAGGCTGCAACTGCCCTGCCAAGATTAAGGGCTTTTTCGCCGCCACAAGCAATTACACCGTCTATACAACCGCCGCGTGAAAGCTTTATAACATCTTCAAGCGTTACGGAATCCGGATTGTTAGGAAGTTCATCATAAGTAAAAAAATCGAGTTTGCTATTCTGCATTGATTGAGTGATTTTATCAAGGCACCCTGCTTCATAGGTCGCAGGATCCAAAATCAATATAAATCTGGACCCCTTATCACATATCAAAGAACCCAGACGTGTAATAGTTTGTTTTCCTAATAAAACATTCGGAGCTATTTTAAAAATAAAATCACTCATTATTACTCCCAAAAAAAAAAGCGGATTTTCATCCGCTTTTTGTATAAGTGGTATTAGATACCGTAAGCGTCCATAATGCGTTCAGCAACCACATTAACGACTGCCGTATTTATATATGAGGGGTCTTTTATTTTTTCCCTCAAAGCTGCAACTTTATCAGCTCTTACATCCGGTGTCTGAGCCGCAATCTCAGAAGCATAGTACATTTCCGCCATCTGTTTTGCTTCTTCGGATATACTGACTGAATCCGCGTTATTAACAGCCGATGCCTTAGCCTGTGTTCTCTGAGTATTCTGTAAGTTTTTGAGAGGATCTATTCCTCCAAGACGATCAATAATCATAATAGCCCTACCTTATAACTCCCTAACTTGTATATCGGCATCTGTTTCCGATCTCTTAACTCTTTTTTCTCCGGAAACAAACAATGCAAATTCTCCAAGGATTTTAGTCCTTGATGCAAGTTCATCCCGAAGCTCCGCCGCATTACCTTGCAAAACTTCTTCATGAAGCTTTGTAAGCTCCCTACCCACTACGATACGTCGCTCACAATTTATATCGGCAATATCATTTAAAAGCTTAACAATTCTGAACGGAGATTCATACAAAACAAACGCATCTCCCGTAGCAAGCAGTTCTTCCAGTCTGGCTCTGCGTCTGCCCTGTTTGGGCGACAAAAAACCTTCAAAAATAACGGACTTGCCGCCTGAACCTGCAACGCTGACCAAGGTTGCAAAGGCGGAAGCACCTGGAATGGGAACAACCGTATGCCCGGCTTGTCTCACAACATCAACAAGCACCGCACCCGGATCACTTATACCCGGAGTTCCCGCATCGCTCACGTAAGCAACACTGCTGCCTTCGTTCAGAAGCTTAACTATTTTTTCCGCCGCAAAAGCCTCATTCTGCGACCGGCACGAAACCAATTTTTTTTTGATTTCGTAATGTGTCAAAAGTTGTAATGTATGCCGGGTGTCCTCACATGCTATAAAGTCAACTTTTTTTAAGGTTTCCAAAGCACGCAGGGTTATATCTCCAAGATTTCCTATCGGCGTTGCAACAACAAATAATTCTGACACATTTTTAATATAATCTCATTTTGTTTAAAACGCAAGAGTATTTTAGACTTGAGTATTTGAGTGCCGGTCGTTCTGCGAAAAAACGCATCCGCAGTATTCCTGCCGGTATAGTCCGTATTCGGAGGAAAGCTCCAGAGAGCGTTTAAAACCGTTTTTCTTTTTAAAATCAGAGTATAAATATGAAGGAATTTGTTGCCCGGCAAATTTTTCCGCCAGTTCAATCTGAAGTTCAGAGCCGATTCTGTTGATTTTTTCAGCGTCCTTATGCGGACTTACAGAAAGTGTTGTGGTAAAAAAATCAAACCCGTTTTTTTGTGCATAAAGAGCGGCTGCTCTCATACGGAGCCTGTAGCAGACTTCGCACCGCTCACCTTTTTCGGGCTGGTGTTCATAATCAGGAACAAGTTCCACGGCGGAATAATAAACCTGCGGCTCATAGTCCGTCTCTATCACGTTCACATCGGGGCAAAAATCATGCACAAAGCGAATCTGCTCGTTTTTTCTTCTTTCATATTCCGCTTCGGGATAAATATTAGGATTATAATAGAAGATACTTACACAAAAATATGTGAGCAGACGCTCCAAAACCGAGCTGGAGCACGGTCCGCAGCATGAGTGGAGCAGGAGGCGGGGCTTGGTACCCGACTGCAAAACAGCGGCAAGCTGTTCTTCAAATTTTTTGTAATAAAACAAGTTGCCGGAACTCATTTGCAGAGCCTACTCTCCTATGATTTTTACAAGAACGCGCTTTCGTCTGCAACCGTCAAATTCGCCGTAAAAAATTTGCTCCCATGGACCAAAATGCAGCTTGCCCTCAGTAATTGCGACAACAACTTCGCGTCCCATTATCTGACGTTTTATGTGGGCATCAGCATTTGTTTCATATGTGTTGTGATGATACTGATTCACCGGATCATGCGGTGCCATTTTTTCAAGCCATTTATCAAAATCATGGTGAAGTCCGCTTTCATCATCGTTGATAAATACACTTGCGGTTATGTGCATGGCGTTTACAAGTACAAATCCTTCTTTAATTCCTGATTCCTTCAGCAGTTCTTCAACAGTTGATGTTATGTTAATAAACTCCTTTGGTCTTTTTGTTTCAAACCAAAGTTCTTTTGTAAAACTTTTCATAACAAAAAGTATACTTCACAAACAATAATTTATCTATAAATCAGACAGTATAATGGGACTAATTCACAAGCAGTTCATATTATGCTATCATTATTTAAAATTTTCAGCAGGAGTCAACATGCTCTATTATTTGGCCGGTTATCTGGTCCAGTATTTCGGACCCATCCGTCTTTTACAGTCAAATGCAGTATTGATTTGCGCCACATTATACGTCGGCTTTTTTCTGACTTTTACATTTTTGCCAAAATTCTATAAATGGCTTCCTTCTGACAGAGGCAGAGAATTTTCCGTTCAAGCGGAAGCCGCAAAAGGTAAACCTACAGGAGCAGGGCTTATCTTCATTTCATTCTTTGTGCTTACATCTTTTTTGTTCGCACCGATGAATTCTCTGCAAATTATAATTGTATTGTTAACCTGGTTTACTATGCTTACAGGTTATCTTGACGATAGAAGCGTAAACAGCTGGGGCGAATATCGAAAAGCATTTCTGGATTTGATACTCTGTATTTCAGCAGCATTTGCACTTTATTATCTTCGTGAGGGTTATAAAGATTCCGGTATAGTTCAGTTTTGGCTGCCGTTTGTAGCAAATCCTATAACAATTCATCCGATTTTATACATACTCATTGCAACATGCTTGCTTTGGGTTTCAATAAACACAACAAACTGTACTGACGGCGTTGACGGTCTTTCTAGCACGCTGGTTTTGCTGGGGCTTTTTTCGGTAGGTGGTATTTTATATTTTATTCTAGGTCATAAAAATATTGCAGAATACCTGCTCGTTCCGACTCTCGCAAGCGGTGCGCAATGGGCTATTATAACCTTTTCTCTGGCAGGGGTTTTAATGGGATATTTGTGGCATAATGCTTTTCCAAGTAAAGTTCTTATGGGTGATGCCGGAAGCCGTGCTCTTGGATTCTATATCGGTTGTGCAGTGATGGTTTCGGGGAATCCGTTCTTAATTTTTGTAACTTCTTCAATAATAATGATCAATGGTGGAATGGGTCTTCTGAAAGTTGCTCTTCTACGCTTTTTCAAAATTAAAATCTTTACAAACATCCGCTTTCCGTTACATGACCACATGCGAAAAAACAGAAACTGGTCTCCTACGCAGGTTCTGCTTAAATTTTTGATTATTCAGCTGCTCATAACGATTGGTACAATTGGAATTATATTCAAAGTAAGATAATCAATAACTCATCACTTCACTTACAATCTCATGGATATTTTTATCATAATACAAATATCCGTAAAGTGAAGCTGCAGCAAGAACTGATTTTCCATAATTTCGTGTTTCAGAAAACGGCACTGTTTCAAGAAACAAATCAATCGGTAAATGTCCGGAAGATTTTACCCAGCTGCGAACACGTCCGATTCCTCCATTATAAGCCAACAGCGCAAGAAGTGTTGAATTGTTCAGTCTTGATATAAGATTCTCAAGGTAATAGGCACCAAACAACACATTTGTTTCAGGATTGCACAGATCATATTCCTTTACTTTCAATCTTGAAGCGATGTCTTCTGCAGTAGGTTTCATAAGCTGAGCAAGTCCGATTGCACCGGCCTTTGAAACAATTTCGCTATTAAAAAAGCTTTCTGTTCTGACAAGAGCAAAAAGTATATACTCATTGACATTAAAGCGTTCTGATGCTTTTTTTACTTCTTCTGAAAAATATACAGGATACAACAATTCCAAAACTTCTTTCGTCAACGGAATTTCAGGATTCCGGACAGCCCAGGAAATTATCTTAAGGCTTTCGGAATAAAGCGCGGAATCTTTTTCACCACTACGTGAAACATTTTTGCAAAGCTCAATAACAATCGGCAAACTAACAGATCGATATTCTTTTTTAAAAAGTGGAAAAACTTTTTCAGGATAACCGTATTTAGCATAACCAAGCAGCAAATCTTCAATCTCAGTATTCTGAACAAATGAGGGGTTCAGCGTTTTTTTGAACACTTCGTCTGTCACTGACTCTATCTTTATGTCTAACTCTTCCGCTGCAAGAACTCTGTAATATATTTCGGAATGAACGTCCTCATATGCATGTTTAAAACAAATCTCAGCCGCTTCTTTTTTACTGTAATCGGGGAAAGGATTTACCGCCTTGTTTTCCGATAACAATCGGCCTGTAATATACGAATATTTAGCTATCACATCAGAATCAGCATAAGGTAGAATTAGCACATAAAGCCTGACAAAATCATTCCATTTTCGAGCTGTAAGCAGTTTTTCCGATACTTCAAAAAGCAGGTCGCTGAAATAACTTGCATCATTCCAAGCAGGCATATAATGTGAAAGTGCATTTACCAAAGCCGAAAAAGAAACTTTCTCTGCGGTCTTTAAGTAATACCATAATGCGTTATCATAATTATCCTTTTCAGGTGCATGGTTCATTGCTTCTTCATACGAAGCAAGGGCAAGCTGAAAGTTCCCCTGCTTTTCATAAAAACGCGCAAGGTAAAAACTTGCAAGAAAAATATTTTTTGCGTTCAAATCGCGTTCTGCAAGATTTTTGTATATATCAACAGCTTCTGCAGTATTCAACCCGCCATAAAGACAAGCTTTCCCATAGTCCGAAAAAACCAGTGGACTCTCAGTAACATTTTCAAGCGGAATCTCTTTTGCAAAAGGAAGCGCTTGCACATAAGCAGCAGAAAACACTGACACCCGCAGATTCATTATCTTGGGGAAAATTTCTTTTTCAGCCTCATGATCACGAAAAACATTCTTTTTTTCTTCTTCCGAAAAAGATAACCAGTCAGTTAAAAACTCGCTGTGAAAGGTTGAAGTGTCCCAAAACAAAAACCATGTTTTAAGATAATCGAATGCAGGTGCTTTTTTTAATTTTATCATGGCAAGAATACGCAGCCGCGACAGAGAATTTTCAATTTCAATCTGCTCTTTCAGCTGGATTTTTTGGCGCGGAGAATCTTTTTCCGTTATTTTAGGCGGAACAGCATATTCTTTTAAATCGGGAAGTCCCGCCGCGGCAAGCACTTCCGCATACTTTCCCTGATTATATAATTCCTGCGCCAGCAAGAGTTTTGCCTTTATCTGCGTCTGATTTGCTTTATAATACTGCCGGACAGTCGACAGTCTTTCTCCTGAAGTTTGGAGCAAAAGCAACTGTTCAATACATAACTGTGAAACAAGAGTTGAAGCCTTGTCTTTGCCGTATTCAAAGAAAATTTTTGCTTTATCCGGTTCTCCCATTTCCAAAAACTGCAACGCAATGTAATAGGACAACTCCGGTTGAACTTTTTTTGCAAGTTCAAGACCATTTGGAGAAAAATTTTTTAAAGCATCAAAATCCTTTTCAAAAAGAATATTTGTAATCTGTGCCTGCAAATCAATTTTCGGGGAATTATCGCACGAAATCAAAAGACACAGAGAAACAATAAGGAAAAGGTACAGTATACAGTGAAAAAAATTATTTCGGAGGTAATACAATCCAAGTTCCTGAAAGTATAAAATCTGGATTTTTTATATTATTCACACTGGCAATTTTTTTATACATCCAGGGGTTCTTATAATATGATTCGGCTATATCCCAGAGTGTATCTCCCCATTTTACCTTATATTTTTTTTCATCGGCGGCGGTCACTATTTTTTCAGGAACAGACGGAACAACAACAGGAGAATCTACAACCACAATCACGTTATCTCTGGCAACCGCCGCTTGGACAGGTTTTTCAATTTCAGTTTCCTGTGTATATACGGAAATGCTATTCCGCTGTTCCTGAGCAGTTGGTTGCACAGGTACGGTATTTTTACTTTTTCCGTTAAGGAACAGGAGAAACATACCAAGCATACAAAGCAGCGAAACAACTGCACAAATAATGCAAACCAAAGGAACAAAAGGAATCCGTGTCTTTTTATCAAGAAAATCAAAATCTGTTATTCCAGGGGATTGTGTGTATGTGTCATCATCAGACTGCCTGTCTTGCGGGGCAGATTCAAAAGAATCTGCATCATCACCCAGATCCATAGAATACAAATCATCTTCAGAATTCAACTGCAGGTCTATATCAAAATTTTCAGGAGAAAAATCATCTACGGAATCTTTTGTGACAGAAGAATCCGCAAAAGAAGCTGTGGCAGCAGCGGCAAATCCCGCATCATCAAAATCAGAGTCATCAAAAGAAGGTAAATCTGCTTCTTCAACTTCACTGCCTGTTGTTTCCATTGAGGCAGAGTCTCCTGTTATATCGAAGTCACCAAAGTCAGGCAATTCTTCTTCCCGTGGCTCATCGACAACAGTTTCTGTTGGTATATCAGAATCAGTAGAATCGGGTAAAACTTGCCCGGACGAATCTTCAAGTGAATTTTCAACAGATGCATCTATATCACTAAAGTCTGGCAGAGATTCATCCAATGATGTTTCTGCGGCTACTTCTGCAGGAGTATCAAAGTCCTTAAAATCAGGTAAGGTTCCATCGGAAGGGTCTTCGGCATAAAGTTCTGTCGATGTATCAAAGTCACCAAAATCCGGTAAGGCTTCATCGGAAGATTCCTCAACAAAGGATTCTGTCGAAGTATCAATGTTACCAAAATCTGGCAGGGTTTCTGTAGAAGATTCTTCTACAACAGTTTCCGTTGATGTATCAAAATCTCCAAAATCAGGCAAAGATTTGTCGGAAATTTCATCTGTTGTACCGGCAGTTGCAATTCCCTCTTCTGTAACCGGCTGTGAAAGGAAATCTTCAACAACACTATCTGCTGCGTCTGTAGACACAGCAGAACTGTCTTCTATGTCATCAAAAACCGGAAGTCCTTCCGCTGTTTCCCCAACAGGCGATTCTAAAACAATATCGTCAGCAGATGTTTCGGCTGTAGTATCAAAATCATTAAAATCCGGCAAGATTTCTTCGGCAGGTTCTTCAACAGAAGATTCTATCGAAGTATCAATATCATCAAAATCTGGCAGGGATTCTGTGAAAGATTCTTCTGCAACAGCCTCCGTTGATGTATCAAAATCTCCAAAATCAGGCAAAGATTTGTCGGAAATTTCATCTGTTGTACCGGCAGTTGCAATTCCCTCTTCTGTAAACGGTTGTGAAAGGAAGTCTTCAACGATACTGTCCGCTGATTCCGCAGATGCAGGAGCAGTTTCTTCTATATTTATGTCTATATCATTAAAATCAGAAAGTTCATCAGAAGCCCCAATAACAGGCGTTTCTATAACAAAATCATCGTCACCCGAAACCGGCAATGAAATTGTAGCGGTCTTTTCTATTCCACTTTTTGCATCATTCAAATCAGCTTTTAAATTATTGTTTTCATCAAGATTTACAACAAAATCAATCAAATGGTCTTCTTTTTTTTGTGGAATCATTTGATCCAAAACAAGTGTCTGTATGTATTCGGCATCTTGAAAGGAATCATCAGAAGCCTTGAACAGCTCTATTTTCATGGAAGTCTGATTATCACCTGAAGCAGTCAGTTTCAAATGTTTTTTTTCAGGTATTCCTTCTTTGAGAACTGGATAAAATGTGCCGTCAGCCAATTTCAGACCTATAAGCTTTTTACTCATATTTATATATAGTATTAGGCAATTTTATTCTTGTCAACGTAATTTCTTGACACAGGAATAAATGATAGTCATAATAGAAATATGGTATTACCTGTTATTTTTGGCGTTTTATTAATATCACTCATCGCAATATCTGCTTTTTATTTCATTTCCAATCAGAAAAAAACACAATCCGTAAAAAAAGTAAAAGACAAACAAACCATATTAAGAGAAGCCAACAGAAAACTGGCACAGGATCCTCATAATCCCGCCGCATTGAAAGCACTTGCTGATATGTATTTTTTGGAACATGCATGGGACAAAGCCTTTGTTCTATACGATCTTATGCTTGAGATTTCTGCAACCCACAAAGAAATTGATGAACTGGAGACTGGTCTCCGCCAGGGAATTTGCGCCATAGAAATGGGCAAACATCAGGATGCATTCAAAGGTCTTGTAATTGCACGCCGAAAAGACATGAACAATGAGCAAGTCAATTATTATCTGGGGCTTGCACTTTATTTGAATAATGACTTTGAAAAAGCAATCCCGCTTATAAAAAAGGTGATAATCGCAAACGCCGAAAACATTGACGCATATCGCCTTTTAGGGCTTGCAATGTCTAAGGGGAAAAAATACAGAGAATCAATCCCATACCTTAAACGGGCAATGGACAATAACCCGGAAGATAAAGAAATCTTATTCTGTATGGCTCAAAGTATGGCAGAAACAAATAATATCGAACATGCTTTGAAAATTTTTATTCATCTCAGACCCGATCCGGAATATGGAGCTCAGGCATGTTTACAGGCCGGTATTCTGCATTACAATGCGAATTCTTTTGACAAAGCCATACAGGATTATGAAATCGGTTTGAAGCATACAACTGCCAAAATTGAAGTTATGACTGATATCCGCTACAGGCTTGCACAGGCATATCTCAAAATGCAACGCATAAGCGATTCCTTGGAAATCCTAAAAGAAATAGAAGCAACCATTCCGGGATACAAAGATGTTCCTACTTTGATTGCACGTTATCAGGAACTTAATCAAAACAAAAACCTCCAAACTTATTTGATGGCAACAAACAGTGATTTTGTCACATTATGCCGGAATATTGCCATAAATTACTATCCGGATGCACGAGTAAAAATAACAAGTGTCGAATCAACACCGGATAATACAGAAATTGTTGCCGAAATAGATACCGGAATTTGGGAAGATGTAATCATATACAAGTTTTTCAGAAATGTAGGAACAACCGGCGAATTGTTTATCCGTGACTTTCATTCACGGATCCATGATGCAAAAGCTGGACAGGGCGTTTGCTTTACCGCAGGCAATTTCAGTGAAGAAGCTCACAAATATATCGATGGCCGTCCTATAAATCTTATTGAAAAGAATGAACTGAACAAGGTTCTAAGCAACCTGAAACTAGAACCTGAAATGAGTACATCAGAAGAAGACATTTCAACTACAGAAGAAACACTTTAAAAAAGGCGTAAACTTTCGCTTACACCCTTTTTTCAAAATCCATTCCTAATGCTTAAAGTGGCGGGTACCGGTAAAAATCATTGCGATGCCGTACTTGTTGCATGCATCGATTGATTCCTGGTCACGGATTGAACCGCCCGGCTGAACAATAGCCTTTATACCGTATTCGTGCGCTTTTTCAACACAATCCGCAAACGGAAAGAATGCGTCGCTGATAAGTACTTCGGCATTACCGATTTTAAGCGCATCGGTCTTTTCCTTTGCACGTTCAAGAGCCTGACCAGCAGCCCATATGCGGTTTGTCTGACCACAGCCGATTCCGTATGCGGTACGGTTTTTGATAACGAGAATCGCATTTGATTTTGCGAACATAGCAACCGTCATACCGAACGCCATTTCGTCAATCTGTTCCTGCGTGGGTTTTGTCTTTGTAACGATATCCCATTTTTCAAACAGCTGGTTATCACGGTTCTGAACCAAAAGTCCTCCTGCAACACTCATACATTCAAAGTCATCGTTCGCTTCAATCTCGGCAATAACGATACGCAGGTTCTTTTTCTGCGCAAAAACGGCGAGCGCATCATCCGTAAAGCCGGGGGCAACAATAACTTCCAAAAAGCATTTGGACATTTCTTCAGCGGCTTCTTTGTCTACAACAGCACTACATCCCACTATTCCACCGAAAATGGAAACAGGATCGCAGTCATAAGTCTGTTTGTAGCTTTCAAGCACGGTTTTTCCTAGTGATGCGCCGCACGGAGTGTTGTGCTTGAGCGCAATCGTAAACACACTTGAAGCTGCTCCACCGAATGTTGCCGTTACAGGCATTCCGATCGGGTTTGCCTTGTTGCCGTCTGCATCTTTTCCGGCAATAATGCCATTGTATGCGGAATAATCAGTTCCGCTGACAGGCGCAGCATTCTTTACAAAACGGTTGAATGCGCATACGCCTTTCCAGGCTACATCAAGGTCGCGGATATTGTTGTACGAAAGTTCCTTGCCCTGAATCTGCCGCATTCCGGCGAACGCGCCTTTTTTGTCAGCCGTAACGTACAGCGCCGCCTTTTGATGGGCGTTTTCTCCGTAGCGCAAACTCTGGGACTTTACAAGCGGCATATCATAATACTGCGGCAGTTCTTCTTCAAGCATAAAGCGGCTTACCGCAGCATCATAAGCGGACGTAAGGTTAAAAACCTTTCCGGCTAGGCGGCGCTTGAATTCTTTTGATACACATTCCGCACCTTTGCCCTTTGCAAGGTTGGAAATAACTTCGTGATAATCCGCAGGATCCGTTAGAACGATAACGTCCTGAAAGTTTTTTGCAGCAGCGCGGAGCATTGTCGGTCCGCCGATATCAATGAATTCAACAGTTTCTTCAAACGAAAGACCTGCCTGAACTTTTTCAAAAAACGGATACAGGTTTACACAAACCATATCAATAGGAGCAACTCCTAGCTTTTCGATAGTCTTCATATGCTCCGCGTTCGAGCGCATGGCGAGAAGCCCCGCATGTATTTTTGGATGCAGTGTTTTAACACGACCATCAAGGCATTCAGGAAAGCCGGTAACTTCGCTTACATCGATTACGTTGATTCCATTATTTGTTAAATACTTTGCAGTGCCACCTGTTGAAAGGATTTCCCAATCTGCGGCTACAAGCGCCTTTGCGAGGTCAAGAATACCATCCTTTACGAATACGCTGATAAGAGCTCTTTTTTTCATGGTTAGTTCCTGTATAATTTTTGGATTATATCGGCATAGTACCATGAATCAGGTATTTTGCAAAGAGAGTGAAAAACCATTTTATTCTCTTAAAATCTGATAATTATTTGGTATTCCTCCCGATACTACAATCACGTTTCCCCCTATACGAGAAAAATGCTTTTGAAGGGCTTTTTTCCCTGCAATAGTTGTATAATCTTTTGAATTTGAATTATAAGCAGTACTTTGTGGTGAAGCTCTCCAATAGTACAGAATTTTGTTTATATGACATATTACTTTTGCTTTTTCTGTGAGCCTCAGAATCACATCATAGTCCTGAGCTCCATCACATTCGCTATCAAAATAATAATCCCCAAGAAGTTCTTTTTTGAAAGATGTAAAATGACAAATATAATTGTTTGTTTCCAGTAACGAAAGGGAAAATTCCGGTTTATAATGAATTTCTTTTATTGAATGCAAATCCTTGCCAAGAAAAATTGCTTCGTCAGTGTAAATAAAATCAGCTGATTCATTAAGAATCTTATCATAGGCTTCATAGAGAGCAGCAGGATGTAATAAATCATCATGATCAAACAAAGAAATCCAATCTCCTGTTGCCATTTTAAGACATTCATTCGTATTTGCAGAAATTCCAAGATTCTTATCTAACTTTTTATACTTTATCCTGTCGTCTTTTTTTATTGCAAGCTCACATATTTCTTTAACATAACCATGGTTATCATCAGAACCATCTGCTAGACAAAGTTCCCAATTCTCATAAGTCTGTCCTAAACATGATGCGATCATTTCTTTCAAAAATGATTTTGGTGTATTATAAAGCGGAACTAATATAGAAAACTTTACCGTTTCTCCATTTTGTTTTGCTTTTTTTTGTTGATTCAACAAATCACGTTTCCTCATTCCAAAAGCATAAGAAGGAATACTAAAGTCTTTTCTGAAAAACCAAGCTAATTTCATAAAAAGATTAGTTCTTACAGCTTGTTCTTTTGCTTTGCTTATAGAATTACGTAAAATCCTCAATGGAGCTGTGATTTTATAACTATTTGAATTAATCAAATCACAATACTTTGAATACAGACGATTGTAACAATTAACAGTTTCCAGATAATCTATACATAAATCTTTATATTCTGAATCAGTCAATCGCTTATAAAGTGTAGCATATAATTTATCATCTATTGAAATTTCGCCTTTCATATAATAAAGTCCTCTAATTATTTAACAAATATACATTATCATAACGTTTTTATCACATTTTGTCCTCTGGTTCTTATCTCCTAAAAAAGCTATATTAAGTCAAGATTATTGAAACTAAAACAAAAAACGCTATAATAAATATATACTGACAGGGTTTATATTCATGAATAAGATGATATTAGAAATATTACCAAATGTGATATTTCGTAGAATAAAAAAAATAATGCCCAGTTCTATAAGGATGTATTTTTTTTGGTCCTTAAGGCATGATTTTTATCTACCTCCCCAGGCTTTTGGATGTAACAAAAAGAATTATGCCAAACAAAAAAAATATACTTTCTCTAAATCCATAAAATTCAGTATATTAGTCCCTATTTATAACACCCCAAAGAAATTCTTAATGGAAATGATCGGTTCGGTTTTATTTCAAACTTATGAAAACTGGGAACTATGCCTTGCAGACGGAAGTGATTCTGAACACAAATATGTAGAACAAATATGTACGGAAATCTCATCAAAAGATAATAGAATCAAATATAAAAAACTTGAAAAGAATAACGGTATCTCAGAAAATACAAATGCCTGTATTAGCATGGCCTCTGGAGATTATATATCGTTATTCGACCATGACGATTTATTACACCCCTGTGCTTTATTTGAAACAATGCGTGCAATCTGTGAAAAAAATGCAGACTTTGTTTACACAGATGAGTTAATTTTTCGCAGTCCTAAGCTTCATAACATAAAATCAACAAATTTTAAGCCAGATTTTGCTCCAGATTACTTTCATTCTACAAATTATTTGTGCCATTTTTCATCATTCAAAAAATCCTTGTTGAATTATGCTGGAAATTTTGATGCAAAAACAGATGGTTCTCAAGATTTTGATTTGTTTCTCAGATTATCTGAACATACAAATAAAATTATTCACATACCAAAATGTTTATATTTTTGGCGCGCTTCCTCTTCTTCCACAGCGAACGGGATTCAATCAAAAACTTATGCAATAAATGCCGGTAAAGTTGCTCTGGAGAACCATTTTAAGCGAAGTCATATTGAAGCAGCAGTAACTGTATACAATGATGTTTTATACAAGATTGATTATTCAATAATCAATAACCCTTTAGTTTCTATTATACTAATCAATGATAAAGAATCTGACTTGGAAGCATGCATTTCATCTATAAAGAATTCAACTACATATGGAAACTATGAA
The DNA here is from genome assembly GCA_016285185.1 of Spirochaetota bacterium. Taxonomy (GTDB): domain Bacteria; phylum Spirochaetota; class Spirochaetia; order Treponematales; family Treponemataceae; genus UBA1240. Next base: position 16,293 of record JAEEQG010000140.1, on the reverse strand, counting down.
CTAATAATCATAAATACAATGGACTCTATTCCTATAAACTCATACCCTGCTAAAACCAATAAAATAACACAAATCACATTAAAGGAAAAAAATAATTATTCGGAAATCTATAATCTAGGATATAAAAAATCTACAGGTGAATATATCGTTTTTCTTAAGGGTAATATCCAAATTCTTTCACAAAATTGGATAGAAGAAATGCTTATGTATGCCCAATTTAAAGATGTCGGGGCAGTAGGATCAAAAATTTACAATATGGACAGAAAACTTGAAAATACTGGAACTATACTAGGGATAAAACATTTTTATGGATATGCTCATAATAATTTAAATAACTATGGATTCCGACTTTCAACCGTTCAGAATTGTTCCGCTATAAAAGCCGATTGTATGATGCTTTCAAGAGAAATCTTTTCCGAGTTAAATCTCTTTGATACTGATTATCATTTTTCCATGTTCGATATCGATTTATGTTTGCGGTTAAAAAAACAAAATTATCGAATAATATGGACGCCTCATGCAGAACTACTCTATACAAATACATCAAACAGTAAGATAAACAAACACGACAAGAAAGTGTTTATAAAAAAATGGAAAACCGAAATAGATAAACCAGATCCGTTTTATAATCAAAATCTGACAAATAAAATGGGAAAGTTCTGTATATCAGGCAATATATTCACTGATGCAGAATGTCCTGTGATTTGACTTTTTACACTTATTCATGAATTGTTAGGTAAAAAAAGTTCTCATGTAATATTTTTCCATAAAAAAACAGACCGTCCAAAATGACGATCTGTTTCAAATGTTTCAACAACTAAGTTTACTTTATTTCATAAATCCAGCCGGCAGGAGCCTTGATGCGTCCCATCTGGATACCGGTCAGTGTGTCGTACAGTTCTTTTAAGACCGGACCAAAGTCGCTCATACCGCTCGGCAGACAGATTTCCGTTCCGTGGTCAACAATCTTTCCAATCGGCGAAATAACAGCCGCTGTTCCACACAAACCGCATTCGGTAAAATCTTTAAGTTCGTTTTTATTTACAGGGCGTTCTTCAACCTGCAGGTGAAGATATTCCTTTGCAACGTGAACAAGCGAGCGGCGTGTAATTGACGGCAGAATACTTGTTGATTTAGGTGTAACAAGTTTTTTGTCCTTAGTAACGAACAAAATGTTTGCACCGCCTGTTTCTTCAATATAAGTATGTGATGCAGGATCAAGATACATATTTTCGTCAAAACCGTTTTTGTGAGCGTCTACAATATTGTGAAGGCTCATTGCGTAGTTAAGGCCGGCCTTTATGTCACCTGTTCCGTGCGGAGCGGCACGGTCAAGGTCTGAGATGCGGACTGTGATAGGATGAGCTCCACCTTTAAAATACGGACCTACCGGTGTAACAAGAATACGGAACTGATATTCTTCGGCGGGTTTTACACCAATTACGGAACTTGAGCCGAACATATAAGGACGAACATACAGTGTTGCGCCGCTTCCGTAAGGCGGAACCCAGGCTTCGTTGGCCTTTACAACCTGCATAACCGCATCAATAAAACGATCTTTCGGGAAAACAGGCATTTCAAGGCGATGGCATGACATTTCCATGCGTTCCGCGTTCAAATCAGGGCGGAATGTTACGATTTTTCCGTCTTCGGTTGTATATGCTTTAAGACCTTCAAAACAGGTCTGTGCGTACTGTAAAACACCTGCACATTCAGAAATCCGGACAGTTGCATCTTCGGTGATGACGCCTTTATCCCAGGCACCATTCTTATAATTAGCTACAAAACGTTTATCGGTCTCCTGATAAGCGAAGCCAAGATTTCCCCAGTCGAGATTCTTTTTTTCCATAATAAATGCTCCTAAACCTGTCTGTCAGGTTATACATCAAGATGATAATTATTATAACGCTGATGCAGATTTTATACAATAACGGAAAAGTTTCTGAATTCTCATTTCATAAAAAATTTCTTTGAATGTAACTTTTTTTTGATAAAGACATTGATTTATTGACAAAATACTTTATAATATATACACGATAATTTTATATGGAGATTGCCATGAGTGAAATTTATTTAAAATATGCAAACAGCCACTTCAGCAGAGCGAACGATAAAGGACAGCTGAGCGGAAAAGTTATGTCATATGCAGATTTTAAAGTTGCTAGTGCAGATATAAAACCAGGTTCTTCCGATGAATACGGAATTATCATGGATTCCGCAGATGTTCAGGACTTTATTGCAAACTACGAAGATGAATCAGTTTTTACTGATGCGGAAAAATAAATAGCATTTTCCAATATTCATTATATTGACAAAAAAAACCGCCCGACGGATTCAATCTGTTACAGGCGGTTTTTTTATTTTTTTCCAGCTTAACGTCATTTTTTCAATTCACGTTTGTGGGCATACATTTCCTTATCCGCACGCGCAAAAACTTCTTTGAAAGAATTATCAGCGGCAGGGTTAAACTTTGAAAAACCTGCGGCAAAAGAGACTTTGTCGGTTAGTGCACAATCTTTCTGTACTTCTTCAGATATTAAATTCAAAAGATTTTGCTTCAGTTCATCACAGACTTCATAATCTTCGTTCTGAAGAAGAACAACAAACTCATCACCGCCGATGCGGAAGATCGGGCTGTGCTTAAAGAACGAACAAATTGCCTTGCAACATCGTTTTATGTATAAATCCCCTGCTTCGTGTCCATAAGTATCGTTAATTTGCTTGAGATTATTTAAGTCGCACTCACAAATTGCAAAGTGTATAAGATTTTTGTTTATTTTAAGGATTTCATCAATTTCAACAATTTTTCGGTCATAACCAATGCGACTTTTAACTCCGGTAAGCGAATCCAAAGAGGAAAGTTCGTGTTCTTTTTCTATTGTGTTCAACATTTTAATTCTTATAAATTCCTGAACAAAAAGATAAAGAAATACAGCCGCTATACTAAGTGAAATATAACCTGTTCTTATTGAATCATCCCAAAAACATGCAACTTGACCTATCAGTACAATAAGTATGAGTAGAATAGTTTTTATCAAATTGATAGATCTTCCGCGTTTTCCCAGATAAACAAACACAAACAGTAGATAAAAAAAGGAAACTGCACATACAACGAGATAGATCCAATAAAAAGGTCCCCTAATATACCTGCCGTTTTCATCAACGGAAAAAATTCCGCCCAAAGGCTGCATCAGTACCTGACATAAAAAGTGCAGAAACATAAAAATAGCCATGGGCTTTATACTTTTTCGCAGACCACAGCTTTTTGCAAACAGAATTGTCAGAACAGGACTTATACTGAATTCGATTACAGTAACTATTCTTCGGACTAAAGTGTACCGCGTTCCGAACACATCAAAATAGTATCCTAAAAACTCGCATGTAGCACCGACAGCAAGTGTAATAAATGTGATTCTGAATAATTTTATCTCGGTCAGCGATAATATTGTATTTGTACCTATATCAATCGTCAGCGTGAGCATAGTGAGAACACTTATAACTATCATAACAAGATAAAAATAATCCATACACTAAAACCGAGCCTTAATTATACAACCATTTCTATCTAAAAAACAAATATAAAACAGATTGAATTATAAAGTTTTCTTTGTGTACAAAAAATTAACCAGCGCCATTGCGATTATTGTAGCATAGCCTGCAATACTCAGCCAGTCGGGCAACTGTCCGAAGAATACAACTCCGAATAATGTGGAAAATATTATCTGGGAATAATCATAAATCGATATTTTTGCAGCAGGTGCGTGATAATATGCGGAAGTTATGAAGAACTGACCGCCTGCAGCACAAACACCGGTTCCGCATAAAAAAAGGAACTGCTGCAAACTCATTGGATTAAAGTGAAGAAGCATATAAGGAACGGAAAGCAACATTGAAAATCCCGAAAAAAACAGAATTATGATTTTCCCATTACACTTCATGTAGCTTAATTTGCGTATGCAGGCATAAGCAAATCCAGCTCCCATCCCACCGAGAAAAGCAACCAGGGTTGGGCGCATTCGTGAAAAATCAAAAGACGGCTTAACAATTAACATTGCGCCTAAAAACGCCACTATACAGCACAAAAGCGGAACAGGTTTTATTTTTTCCTTTATGAGAAGAAATGAAAAAAGAATGGTAAAGAAAGGCGCCATTTTGTTCAGAATAGCAGCATCAGAAAGCACAATCCTGTCAATTGCGTAAAAGTTACCGAAAACACCGGCGGAACCAGTTACAGCGCGTAAAAAAATGTACAGGAATGCACCTTTGGGAATTGAAACAGAAGCTTTGCCGTAAACTTTAAAATCAGCAGAAAGACCTGCTGCTGCAATTATAAAAGCCACCAAATTTCTGAAAAAAGCTTTCTGCACAAAGTGTATGTCACCTGCCAGACGCACAAAAACAGCCATCAGCGCAAAACAGAATGCGGATAAGACTATGTAACATATACCCTTTGATGTATCCGACAAGGCCCTCATACCGCAAAGTATAGTGATTATTGCCACATAGGACAATAACATATACTTTTACGATATGTTTTTGCTGTTAAATCTCGATGCTTCTGCCGTCGCGTTTCAAGATGCGCTGAACTGCGAATTTGCCGGAAATAACTGCAATTGGCAGGCCGCCTGGGCTCATCACCCACTGACCGGCGATGAAAAGATTGTCAACACCTTTTACGATGCCCTTGAAGCGCATCTGCTTGTTGCCGACTGTGGTGACAAAGCCCATGTACGAGCCGTGGTAAGCGTTGCAATATCTGTTATAGGTCATCGGCGTCCAGCAGTCCAAAAGCTCGATTTTACCTTCAAGTTCAGGGAACGCAGCCGTAACACGCTTTGTAAGCTCTTCTGCAAGTTCGGCCTTTTTCAGCTTGTACTCGTCTTTGCTGAGGCTGCTCCAGAATTCATAGTCTATATCAGACTGCGCGATATTCGCCTGAAGGACGGTCTTGCCTTCCGGGGCAAAGCTTTTATCGTAGGCGTAGCTTTTCACCGACATTCTTGTAAAGCTTTGCGAGCCAATCTTCAGCGGTTCGCAGTCAAAGAAAACTGTGTCTTCGCCTGAAAAACTGCTGTCAATGGCGTATGCAACCTGGAAACCGCTTGTAATCGGGTAGCCTTTTCTGTTTGCATAAGCTTTCTTAAGGTCTTTCGGCATATATTTCCGGTCAATCAGCTTGCCGTAAAGAAAATCTACATCGACCGCGCTTATAACTTCGTCAGCCTTTACGATTGTGCCGTCTTCAAGCTCAATGCCGGTTGCCTTCTTCTTTTCGATGATTATCCGTTTTGCGGCTGTGTTTGTGTGCAAGACGCCGCCCATATCCTTGAATTTTTGTGCAATTCTAAGCGACATCGCCAGAGAGCCTTTCAGCGGAATGTTGCCGTTGCCGCTTGCCATTGTCGCATAAGAAACGAGGAACGAATAAGCGGTATAATCTGCCGGAAGATAGTCGCTCATCAGCTTCTGCATTACTGGGTTTTTGAACTTCTTCGCAAGGTCGCCGCAATTGATTTTGCCGTATTCTTTCATCACCTTTGGCATGTCTGCCATGTCTTTGCCCATCTCGATGTAGTCTTTGATTTTCATCATGTCGAGCGGTTTGTCTGCCGGAATGACGCAACTTTTTGCGTATTCAACATGCTGAATGAATTTTCGGATTTCAGCCTCATCTTCGGGCGCGGCATTTAAAAGCTCATCTTCTGTCTTTTTAAGGTCGTTCCACAGCGCAAGCTCTTTGCCGGCGATTCGGCTTGAGTAAAACTTGGTTGTGTCTGCGTATTCAGTGTTTTCGTCAATTGCGCCGACTGTCTTCCAAACTTGCCAGAGTTTCGTTTTTTGGTCCGTGCCGGTCAGCCAGTGAATGCAGTTGTCAATGTGATAGCCTTTGCGGTTCCAGCCCATACATTCACCGCCCGCAAGCGCGTTTTTTTCGTAGATTTCAGCTTCAAAACCAGCCTTGAGCGCATATATTCCGGCACTGAACCCGCCGATACCGCCGCCAATAATCACAACCTTCTTAGCCATAGTCTTCTCCTTGTTATGCTTCTGCTTTTGCAAACTCAATTTCATCAAGATTTTCTGTAATAGCTTGTCGCCGGCCTGTTTCTGCAAAACCCTTTCTGCGGTAAAGACGCGCGGCATTCACATTGTTTTCCAAAATCCAGAGTGTCGGCACTCCGACGCACTTTGCACAGGCGAATTTCAAAAGTTCTGAGCCGTAGCCCTTGTTTTGCATCTTAGGAAGAATATAAAGGTCTTCTATCAGATTTTCCTTTACAGACACAATCCCGACAGGCTCCTCGTCCAAAAGCATAAAAATCTTGTAGCCGCTTTTCAGTTTTTCTAAAAGATATTCATGTTGATGCTCCGGTGTGTGCAGTTCGACAAATTCGCTTTCGCAAAAAGAGCGGTGAGATTCTTGCCATGAAATGGAATGAATCCTGGCGGCATCAAAAATGTTTTTTTCATCAACTTCGATAATCATCATTATTCCTAATAGTCTCCTTCTTTTATGTCTAAACAATATAAACTGTATAGCTCTGGTTCAGTTCAAAGCCGAACTTAATTGCAATATTTCTGGAAAGTTCTGTCTGCGCATCCCAGTGAACCAAAAGCCCGCGCTTTTCGCAGTCTTTGAGCATTTGACTTATGCAATGATTTGCAAGCCCTTTTCTTCGGTAATCTTCCAAAGTTGAAAAATCAAGCTCTATTTCATTTTCAAAACTGATGAATGAAGAAGCCGAAGATACGATTTTGCCGTCATGCCGGATAACCGCGCCTGCGCCGTTTGCGACGAAGTCTTCCGCACTTTTATAATTCATACCGTGAGAGAAAGGCTTGGCTTCAAATTCTTTCTCTCCGAACTTTCGTAATTTAAACTCAGATGAAAGCCCGCCTAAATCTGGAAAAACAAAATGCGATGCGCTCTTCATTTGATAGCGCACATAAGTTTCAACATCCGGGAAATTCTGCCGTATAAAGGTTGCCCACTGCTCTGAAAGACAAACAAGATGCCGGCCGCACTTCGGTGTGCAAAGCTGATTGATAAGCGCTTCGTTTGGCTCGCCCGAAAGATAAGTGAACAAGGCTTCTGCTATAGAGCCGTTTTTATAAACGTGGTTTTTTCCGAAAATCCCTGCCTCGCAAGCGCGCAGCAAAAGCGGCTTTGATTGTAAAATTATCATGACTGACTAATCCTTCAATATATCCATAACCCAGCTGACTTCTGGGAGCGGCAGTTCGGGGTTTATCGCGTGCCCTTCCATTATGCCCTGAATGCAGTTCCAGAAAGTTGATGAAAGCACGGCCGCATCGCCTTGCCGTATTGAACCTGATTTTTGCCCAGCTTCTATCACTTTTACAGATTTTTCCACTTGGTTCACGGAAAGCGCAACGCTGCGGATTTGCTCAGGAATTCCGGGGCGGCGCGCATTGTTCATCAGCACGAACATCTGGCAAATCCAGGGCTGCGCCTTAGTAGCAGAGAAGAGCGCTTTTACGAAATTCTCAAAATATTCCAGCGGCTCTTTGTATGGGATTTTATCCGGCATATTCGTACCGTCAACACCCATTTGTACAAGCGCAAGGTAAAGCTGCTCTTTTGACTCATAATAATGGAACAAAAGCCCTGTGCTTATGTCGAGTTCCTGTGCAATGTCAGTTATCTTTGTTTCGCTAAAGCCTCTCGTTACAAAGAGTTCCAGCGCCTTAAACAGAATCTGCTTGCGACGTTCTTCTTTCTGTTCGTTCCGCGTCATAAAGGTTCCCCCATTATTCATTGAATTATTATTCAATGAACTTGTGTTCAATATAAATCTGAAATGCGGATTTGTCAATTGGTTGAATTAAAATTCAATGAATTATCAATTGGTATACAGAAACAGGGAATATATATATAATCCTTTTATATGCTTTTTAGTTCCATTACTTTTCTTGGTTTTTTTCTTCCGATTGTTTTTATACTCTACTGGCTTTCCCCTTCAAGAATATATAAAAATATGTTGTTATTCTTTTCCAGTTTATTGTTTTATGCCTGGGGCGAACCTAAATTTGTCTTCTTGATGCTTTTTTCCATTTTACTCAATTACATCGCTGGTCTTAAAATATCTCATGCAGCTGATGAAAAAAGACGAAAGATGGTTCTTGCTTTTTCAGTTTTTGTAAACCTTACAATTCTATTCATATTCAAATATTTGGGCTTTTCTATTACAATTATTGATATTTTTCTAAATACCATCCATATCAAGCCACTTAATACCATCAATATGATTTTACCAATAGGTATTTCATTTTATACATTCCAAGAAATATCTTACCTTGTTGATGTATACCGTAAGCCAGAACTGGCGCAGAAGAATTTTTTAAATCTTGGGCTGTATATATCATTTTTTCCGCAACTCATCGCTGGACCAATCGTCCGTTATCATGATATCAACTTGCAAATTGAAAATCGCTCTGAAAGTTTAGAAAAAGTCTCAAAGGGTTTTCAAAAATTCATAATCGGGCTCTCAAAAAAAGTAATAATCGCAAATAATTTAGCAGTGGTATGTGATTCTATTTATAATGCTGATTTTTATTCATATGGGGCAGCTGCTGCATGGATAGCCTCAATATCTTATTCTTTACAAATTTATTATGACTTTTCAGGATATTCTGACATGGCTATAGGCCTGGCCAAATTATTCGGATTTGAACTAAAAGAAAATTTTAATTACCCATATTGTTCATCTTCGATTACAGAGTTTTGGAAAAGATGGCACATTTCATTAACAGATTTTTTCAGAGACTATGTGTACATTCCGTTGGGCGGGAACAGAATCAGCAAAAAACGAACAATTATTAACAGATATATCGTATTCTTTCTAACCGGTTTATGGCACGGCGCAGCAGTCAATTTCATTTTATGGGGGCTTTTGCATGGAACAGCAATGATTTTTGAAAGAATAAGTGGAATATCTGACAAAGTAAAGAATCTGAAAGTTAAGTCGTGTAATATTATTAAAATTACATACAGATTTTTGGTATTAGCTACTATTAATTTCTTATGGCTTATATTTAGAAATGATACAGAACAAAGCATAAAATTGTTACTCAAAATGTTCGGCTTAAATTTTAGAAGTTTTACAAATTCCGGCTATCAGGAAGTTGTAAAAATGGATTTATTGTGGTTTTATGTTGATACAAAATTTTTCATTATTCTTGCTTTGGCGGTTTTATTTGCATTTCCTTGGTGGAAAAGAGTAAACTTGCCGCAAAAATATTTATTCCCTGTATATTTATCCAAACTTATAATAACAATAATCTTACTAATCGTCTGCTTTGCTTTTTTGGCAAATAACACATATAATCCTTTTATTTATTTCAGGTTCTAACATGAGAAAAAATCTTCAAGCAATATATATAGGTATTATTCTGGTACTAATGCTTATTCCACTATTCTTTTTTAATACAAAAGATGACATTTCCATAACAGAGAATAGAACTCTGGCAAAAAAACCTGAATTCAATGAAAAGCTATTTTCTTCATGTGATTCATATATTCAAGACAGATTCGGCGGCAGAAACAAATTTGTAAAACTAGCAAATTTTATCGATTATCAGGTTTTAAACAAAAGACTATTAAATGAAAGAGCATTTAAAGGGAAGAATAACTTTTTTTATTTAATTGAATACGGCGATGGCTATAATATTATGGATTTTTATAAAAAAAATCTTATGACCGAAAAAGAGCTGAATGAGTTTGAAGAAAACATTAAAAATACAATTGAATGGTGCAAAACCCAAAAAATTAATTACCTGTTTGTCATAGCTCCAAACAAGCATTCGGTATATCCCGAAAACTATCTTTCACAAAGACCTGAAGGGGTTAGCCGAATAGATCAACTTATTTCTATAATGGACAAACTTAATGCAGAATATATTTATCCGAAAGATTTGCTTATAGAAAAGAAAACACAAACAAATATTCCGTTATACTATGAAACAGATACACATTGGAATCCTTTAGGAGCTTATTATGTTTTTAAAGAAATCCAAGATGAACTTAATAAGTTTTTCCCTGACGTTTCTTTCCCTGAAATTGAATATGACACAAAAGTTGAATATAGTTATGATAAAGGTGATATAATTCCCATGCTTGGAATCGATAACGCAATATGTACAAGACCAGAACTCAATCCCAAAAACTCATCTTTTGAAGATTACTATGAATGTATAGAAACAAAAAATAGATTCAAGTTTATAAAAAATAAAAAATTCAAAAATTTACCAAAAGCAATAATATTTGGAGATTCCTTCTTGTTTTCAATAGAACCTTATTTACCTACCATTTTCTCTGAAACACAATTAAATTGGACGCATTTTTGTGATGACCAAAAGGAATATGTACTTAAAACCAAACCTGATGTCATAATATTTGAAAAAGTTGAAAGGGTAGCGCCTTGGTGCGTGGACGTGAAATCAGCAGATTGACAGCTTTCTTTATTTACCAATTTTTATTTTCTTCGCTGTTATAATTGTCATGCTGTATTTGTTGATGGTGAACACAGCTTTGCCGCTTGTTACATACCAGTTTTTTCCTTTCAGGGTGAAGAATGCTTCCGGGTCTGTGATTAGACATTTACACCAGTCAACAACGTCAGAATCAGGACACAAAAGTCCAAGATTCTGTTTTATGCGATCAATTCCCATTGGGGTTGTGTGAATTTCATCGATATGTTTCTGTATTTCTTCAGGCATGATGAGTCCCTCTTGTTGAAGCATCAAGATATGTTAAAAGCAATTCAGGCGTGTACACCTTGGGTTTGTCGGAGTCACGGACTTTTTTCCACAATGTGCGGGCTTCTTCGGCTGTTCCGGTTTTTCCACGGGCAGCAAAATAGTCTTTTAAAAACTGATTCCATTGGCAGACGCTTTTATCGTAGGTTGCGTATGTTTTTTTGCCATAAAAAACGTCCACGAGGTCACCGAGCGTAAAGGTTTCGTCATTTTCTACCCGCGCCTTCTTGATGCAGGCAACCATATCCGCCGTAAAATGGAACGGCACAATACCTGTTTCTGCCTCAAAAAAAGCCCGCCCCGCATTTCCACATGTAAAGCCTGAAAGAACAACGCTTGTGTTCCGTGTATAAGGCTCTTTCGGATTATGCTTGCTAACCGTTCTGCCGGTTGTGTGCGGCTTTTTCAGCTTTACTACATCGAGAGTTCCATTAAAATGCTGTCTGATTATGTCTTCAAGTTCGTGTTTTCCGCCGATTGAATTTACACCCAATTTTCTGCATATAGCGATTAATTCGTCCCGGTACCAGTAATATTTTGAAAATTCTTCAAATGTGCTTATTGAACTGAATTCTGGTCGTGTCATGTCTACATTATACATTGTAAAATATGACAACAGTATGTCATGTTCTATTTTCTAAAATCCGGATGATCACCGCGACTCTCAGCCACATGGTATCCGATGTTTTCAAGCCGTCTTCTGAGACACATATTGCATTCCGCAGCTTCATCGCCGGTACATATTTTTCCGTCATACAAAAGATACTTTTTTCTGACACTTACTGGTGACAAATTGGGCATCATTACATTTGCACCGGCAAGGATTCCCTTTTCCCTGCCAAGCATATCTGCTGTACCCAGCGCTGTTGTGGCAGGAAGCAGAACCTTCGGGAAAATAAGGCGCAATATTGCCAGTAGCAAAAGCGTTTCCCTTACACTTCCATTCGGTTTATCCCTGAAGGGCGTATCCTTGTGTGCTATGAACGGACCAATTCCTATCATATGAGGAGCAAGTTCTTTCATAAAACAAATATCTTCATATATATAATCTACAGTCTGTCCGGGTGTACCAATCATTATTCCGCAACCGACCTGAAAACCGATCTCCTTCAAATTCCAAAGGCAGTTCTTTCTGTTTGCACCAGACAGGGAGGCTGGATGAAGCATGGCATAATGCTCTTCATTTGCCGTTTCATGTCGGAGAAGATATCTTTCTGCGCCTGCATCAAAAAACCTTTGATAACTTTCCTTTGATTTTTCACCGATTGAAAGAGTAATCGCACAATCAGGATTCTTTTGTTTTATTCCGCTTACAATACTGCATATTTTGTCATCGGTAAAAAACGCATCCTCACCGCCCTGCAGCACAAAGGTTTTAAAACCAAGTTTTTCACCCATATCACAGCAGGACAATATTTCTTCTTCAGTCAGCCGGTATCTGTCCGCATTTCTGTTTGAACATCTGATTCCACAGTAATAGCAGTCATTTTTGCAATAATTGGTAAATTCTATAAGACCCCTAAGATACACATCCTTATTAAAAACTTTATCTGCCACTTCGCGTGCGGTTTTAAACAAATATTCCTCATTCTCTTTGTCATCATCCGCAAAAATATATTTCAGCTGTTGTTTTGTTATATTATTCGTGTTTTTTATTTCATCCGTTATTTCAACAAATTCTTTTTTCATATTTATCATTCCTTGCCCAATGACATTTTAGCATACTATCAGCTTTCAAAAAAAGTAATTGCTTGTTTGCAAATATCCTGCATTACTTTTTTCGACGGCAAGTGTTTGCTGTCAATTTTATGCTTTATCAGCCTGCCCTTGAAAACTTTATCCGTTTTTTCTGTTCATCCAGAATAAAGTAAACCAATTACAGCTTTTCCGCAATGTCATAAATCAGACGTTCAGTCTTTTCCCATCCGAGACAAGGATCGGTTATCGATTTGCCGTACACGTCTTCGCCCACTTTTTGACAGCCGTCTTCAATGTAACTCTCTACCATAAAGCCTTTGACCAGTTTTTTTATGTGTTCGTTGTGATTTGAAGAATGAAGCACATCCTTGATTATGCGTGGCTGTTCAAACGGATTTTTGCCGGAATTGGCATGATTAGTATCGATAATTACAGCAGGATTTTTCAGATTGCGCTCTGCATAGGCATCATACAGGCGTGACAAATCCTCGTAGTGATAGTTCTGCACATAGTTACCGTGCTTGCTTATTGAACCGCGTAAAATGGCATGGCAGTGCTCATTACCTTCGGAATGAACTTCCCATCCGCGGTAAATGAACGTATGCTGGTGCTGTGCCGCGGAAATCGCATTCAACATAACAGCGTAATCACCACTGGTCGGGTTTTTCATGCCGACCGGTACTTCAATACCGCTTGCAGTAAGACGGTGCTGCTGGTCTTCTACGGATCGCGCACCGACAGCAACGTAACCAAGAATATCGTCCAGATACTGATAGTTCTCAGGATAAAGCATTTCGTCGGCACAAACAAAGCCGGTTTCAGCAACGGCTCGCATATGCAGATGCCGTGTGGCAATAATACCCTTTATCATATCAGGCTTGCCGTTAGGGTCGGGCTGGTGCAGCATACCTTTGTAACCGTCTCCCGTTGTACGGGGCTTGTTTGTGTAGATACGCGGCACAATCAAAATCTTTTCCTTAACTTTTTCGTAAACAGGAACAAGACGGCTGATGTAATCAATAACGGAATCTTCCCTGTCAGCTGAACAAGGCCCTATTATCAAAAGCAGCTTGTCAGAACGGCCTTCAAACACGGCTTTTATCTCGGCACGAGTTTGTTCAACAATGTTGTTCACTTTGCCAGTCAGCGGATACTGCTCCTTAATTTCAGCAGGAATCGCAAGTCTTCTTTCAAAATCCATATTCATATATATACCTCCAAATTTATAACTGTGTATGAGGGACGGATGCGCCCAGTACTTTGACAATTTCACATTCATCCGAAAGTTCTTTCATAAAATCACCCGAAGAAGAATCAGCCGCATGCATACTGCCTTCTGCCTCAACGTAAAAAAAGTATTCCCAGGGTGACTGTTTGAGCGGACGACTGCGTACGACACGCATATTGTAACCATAGTCGCTGATAACGTTCAGCACTTTAACGAGCGCACCGGGTTCGTTTTTTACCACAAACATCAGAATAAAAACCGTTGCAATATTTGTATTGGAAGAATTCTGCGGCTTATCCTTTCCCTGAGTTTTTGAGAACACCGCAAACTTTGTTGTATTATGGGAATTTTCGTTGATGTTTTCCGCAAGAATCTTAAGGTTGTAGATTGGGGCAGTTTCAGCACTGCCGATTGCCGCAACAGTGGGATCATTTTCCTGTGCAACCTGTTTTGCCGCAACAGCCGTATTAACACAGGTTACCGCTTTAAGGCCCCGCGTTTTTATGAACTTGCGGCACTGGTCGAGCGCCTGCGGGTGCGATACAACTGTTTTTATCTGTTCAAGCGATGCAGTCTGCACGCCCAAAAGATTCTGGTGAACAGTAAGCGAATCTAATTCTTCTATATATAGGCTACCGGCAAACATCAGATCCGTAACCTGCGCAACCTCGCCCGCAAAACTGTTTTCAATCGGAATAACAGCTTTGTCACATTCACCGTTTTCAACAGCTTCGTAGGCTTCTTCAAAACCGGAATACGGAATCAGCGTTGCGGCCGGAAAGATTTTTTTTGCTGCAATATTGGCAAATGCGCCTTCTATTCCGCAGTATGCTATTTTTTGTTCAGCAGAATTTTTGTCTTTATCCATTTTGCTTTCTCCAAATGTCCACGGGCCATAAAAAAAAACGGCTCTATCCGTAAAGAATAGAACCGTTCGTTTTTTGTCCAGATATTTTCAAGACATCATTCTACACTTTACGTCGCTACAGAACTTCTTAAAGAAAAAGAAAAAACTAAACGAGAAAAATGTAAAAAAATCAAATGTCTTAATAGAATTCATAATGTTGCTACTAACAATAACGATTAATAAAAAAAGAGTCAATGGGGTATAAGCTATAATAAAAAAACAAAAAATATAAACTGTGATATACTTGTAGCAGAATAGATATACAAATGCAGACGGAAAATCTTTTTGAACTGACATATATTCTTCTCGACAAAAAAACAGTTACTGCTGGAGAACTTGCCGCTCACTTCAGCGTTTCTACAAGGACAATCTATCGTTGGGTGGATGCGCTGAATCTTGCAGGTGTGCCGGTGTACACTACAAAAGGCAAAGGCGGCGGCATTTCTGTCTCTGAAACGTATGCGCTGGACAAAACGGTTTTTACCGATGCCGAAAAACAGGAGATTCTTGCCTCAGTTCAAGCTTTTCAAACTTTGAGCGGAACAAAGGCGCAGAACGGTTCAACGCAGTCCGCAATCTCAAAGTTGAAAGCACTTACAGGCTCACAAACCGACTGGATAGGAATTGATTTTGAACCGTGGAACTCAAAAGGAGAGGAAGTTCAAAAGCTTTTTACACAACTCAAGACTGCCATAATAGAGCGGAGGCAGGTAAGATTTGACTATTTTTCGATGCGAGGTGAGAGCAAAAACCGCACAGTTCTGCCGCAAAAAATCATATTTAAGGGGCAAAGCTGGTATCTTAAAGCCTGCACAATTCCAACCGGCGAAGAGCGCTTTTTCAAACTGAGCAGAATGCGCAACCTTGTTGTTCTTACTGAACATATGTTGACGAGCGCAAAAACGGCGTCGGCAAAATCCGAATCTGTTACCGCTGCAAATACCGCAGAGCCTTATCACGATGAAGTTCAGCCGAAAATGATTCGCACGACGTTGCTTGTTCAACAAACAATAATGCCTATGCTTTTGGATGAGTATGTTCTGGACTCGGTTGCAGATAATCACGACGGCACATGCACGGTAACGCTATCTATCCCCGATCTTTACTGGCTTGATAATTACCTTTTAGGACTTGGTGACGGTACCGAAGTTCTTGAACCATCTTTTTTGCGGGAAAGAATCAGACAAAAAGTCGCAAACCTCGCAAAACGCTATCTCCAATAAATTTGCAACTTTGTTGCAAATTTATTGACATGATTTTGTTTTCTCTGTAATATGCAACCATGTTGCAAAAGTCATACCATACCAAAACAGCGGACATCATATCGGAGTTCATTCACTCAAAGGCAGATCATAGTTTTACTGCCGCGGAACTCTCGGATTTTCTTAAAAATCACGGTCTTGAAGTAAACAAAACTACCATATACCGAAACCTCGACAAACTTACCGAAAACGGAACTCTCATAAAACACAAATCACCGGTAAATGACGGTTTTATCTATCAGGATGCCTCTTCTACCGATAACTGCCATGAGCACATTCACTTTCAGTGTTCAAAATGCGGTTCTGTTCTTCATCTTTCTGACAAAAAAACTGCGGAATATCTTAAATCGATTTCAGAAACACTCGGACTGCAAATCGATTTGGATTCATCATCTCTGAACGGACTTTGCCCAAAATGC
>JAEEQG010000139.1 GCA_016285185.1 Spirochaetota bacterium | reverse complement strand
TCTGTCAAAGCCGGCCTGTTTGTAATGCTCCTGCTTGTCCTGGTACATCATCTGGTCAGCGCGAAGTATCAGTTCCCTGAACGGTTCGCCCTTTTTATAGCGGGCAATTCCGCGCGAAAACGACAGATTCATAAAATCAGGAACAGTTTCGGAAGCTAATGAGGATTTTGCATTGTTCACTTCTTTTTCTATAACAGCCTCATCCCTGTTTATGTATACAGCTGCAAATTCATCTCCGCCGATACGATAAATCCTGTACACATTCTGCATATTCTTTTGCAGTGCAGAAGCAACAAGTGCAACAGCCCTGTCGCCAGCCTGATGTCCGTTCAAATCATTTATGGCCTTAAGGCTGTTTATGTCTATCATAACATAATCCAGAGAAACAAATTCCGGATCTTCAACGGTATTCGACTGAAAATACAAAAGGTCGTCCTCGTAGCAGTTTCTGCTGTAAACACCTGTATCCGCATCGATAAACGCCTTTTTCCGCAGCACATCAGCAGGATTTTCAATCGCAAGAAAAAGTCCGATCACCATAAGTGTGAGAGCGTTAGGTGTAAAAAGGAATTCGGGTATAAACACCTGAATAATCAGCAGAATACATGCAGTAATGGAAATGGGAATCAGCGGCATAACATTCGTACGGCTGAAACTTTTGCGATGAACAATCAAAATCAAATCTGTAAGCAGACAGTAGCAGATTCCGATGAAAAAACACAGTATAACTCCCGCACCCATACTGTATCTGGTACCGTTACCATCCACATAATCAAGCGGCGACAGCAATATTACAACTATAAAAATAAGAGTCAGAATATACCCTACAACAGAGCACAGCGAAACAATTCTGCGGTCAAATATAAGTGATACCACATATTTAAAGTATTCCTGAATGAACAACAGCGAAAAAGTAAAAAAGACAATATGGCAACCATAATTGATTATCATGGGGATTGACGGTGTGTTTACGGTGATTTCTGTAAAAAGTCCGAACAGCACATGCCCAAAGCACATAAGAGCCATGTGCAGAAAACGGTTTTTTCCCTGCCGGTAGCGACCGCTTTTATGTGCGTATATTAAAAGGACAATGAGAATCAGAATATCTAGTATTTCTGAACGGACAATAACTAAAGTATTCATTTCTATTTATTATAACACACTTTATTATATCCACAAGCCCCGATATTTTTAGAGTAAATTTTATACTCTGGATGGGTAATAATCAGAGTTTAGAACCAAGCTGAAAAAAAAAGTTTTGCCGCAATAAGAACGCCGAGAAAAAGCACATTCAAAAGTGAAAAAACAAGCATATATTTTTTGCCATCAGTGCTGGTTCCGCTGTTCAAATACAGTTTCATCGAGATAAGGCTTGCAAGAGAGGCAATAATTGTACCGCAACCGCCTATGTTCACACCGAGCAGAAGGTCTTTTGCGTTTGAAGAAAACGGGAACAGCAGTAGTACCGCGGGAACATTGCTTATAATTTGACTTGTGCAAATTCCCATACCAAACTCTTTTCCGGATGTTATACCGTAAAGAAATTCCTTGACGGCAGGAATATTGGAAACATTTCCTGTAAAAATAAAAAACGCGGTAAAAGTCAAAAGCAAAACATAGTCTATTTTCAGCATAACATCGCGGCATAAAATCAAACCGGCCAAAAGAACCGCCA
This sequence comes from Spirochaetota bacterium, assembly GCA_016285185.1. GTDB lineage: Bacteria > Spirochaetota > Spirochaetia > Treponematales > Treponemataceae > UBA1240. Next base: position 4,373 of record JAEEQG010000139.1, on the reverse strand, counting down.
GCGCCGTGAACCATGAAGGCACAACCTTTAGAACGGTTGCCATACACAGACAAAACATCAGCAAAAAAACAACACATGAAAGCTTTGAATTTATAACAGCTCCCTCTTCAGTTTTGACTGTGAGTTTTTCAGGCTTTACAAACATAATGCAAATCAAAAGCAGAACCCCGCTTATGATTGTGTACGGACAAATAATCCTGCAAAAGTCAGCAAAAGAAATTCCCATTGACGAATACATAAAAAGATTCTGCGGATTGCCCATTGGAGTTGCCATACTTCCAAGATTGGCGGCAATAGTCTGTAAAACAACAACGTAAATAATGTATTTTTCGCGGGAACATTTTTGCAGAATCAAAATTGTAAACGGAACAAAAGTTAAAAGCGTAACATCATTTGTAATCAGCATGCTGAAGAAGAAACACAAAAACACAAGAATAAGGCACAACGCTCTTACGGAAGAAACTTTGCCGCAGAGAAAATCGGCGCAGCAATCAAAAACTCCGTATTTGCGTAGTGCGGCAGAAGTAACCATAAAGGCAAAAAGCAGAAACAGTACGTTAAAATCTATGTATGACAGGTATTTTTCCGACACAGGAACAAAAAAGGAAGATACACAGGCCAAAACAAACGCAACAACAAATACAACTTCTTTTTTTATAAAGGCAATAATGGTTTTCATATAATTAAATTCTGACATAGTTTTAATACTTTATAAACTTATTACGCATTCTTTTTCAAGGGGCTGGCTCCAAACCCATACAACTCTTGTCCTTGAGTGAGCGGATCCCAGTGAATAAAACAACATAAAAAACACCCGACTGCTCTCGGCTAATTCCGTGCCGCAAAACAGCTTCACCCTTTCAGGGTTCAGAATGTTTTGCGTCCCAAAATTAGCCTACGCAGTCGGACCTTTTAGGATTTACTTACGCCCCGCTCACTGAATGTTTTTCTGTATGTTTATCTCCTAGACTAATCAAAACCACTTGTGTTTATCAGAAGATTAGTTGTTATTAACAATTTTTGATTTTTCTAAATAATATATTACAGCAGCATCCCAGTCTTTCAATATATAATCACATTTTTCACAATAAAGCTTATCTTTATCTCTCATAGGATAATTTTCTTCAATAAGATAATATTTTTCACCACATTTTGGACATGTTATTATTTCTTTATTACTCATATAATTTTCTCTTAAGAAAATCTTTCTTTAATAAAATACGATGATTTTTTATTTTTCAATAAATTTTCCCGTATCAAAAGTTTGACCAGTAATTTTATTATATTCGATTGACTCTAATTTTATTATTTTTGCTATGTAACATTTTCTTGCTGGTGAATATTCTGAAAGATAATAAGTATATTCATAAACTGGCTCTGTCCATATATTATAATAAGCTGAATAACCGACTGGAATTAGATCAAGAAGCTTATCTACAAAAGAATCATCCATGACAAATACAAGTTTTCCTTCATTTAAATAAGCTGGAAAATACCCATTCTGAGCAACATTTTTTAGATAAACACCATATTCATTATTTTTTGTGTAATAATCGATTTTTTCAAAACCTGAAGAACTAATGGCTGTACCTTTTATTTTAAGAGGCTTGCCTACATATTTTTCGGGAGTTAATTTTATTCTATTAAAACCAACTTCTATTGCCTCATCTAAATTAGTAGCATCTTCTTTTTTTGTTATTTTTTCTTTTATTGAATCAATAGTTTTTATTAATGATTCTGTTTCATTATTATTATATTGTTCTTTCGCTTTATCTAAAAGATTTGTAATCTCATCAGCGAAAACAAAACTAACCATCAAAGTTGCAATAAATAACAAAGAAAATAATCTTTTCATAAAATCTCCATTAAAACTATCTAAAGTTCAATATTCTTTTTCTTATTTTCCTTAAAATAATCATCAGCTTCTTTTCGAATTTTTGTATTTTCATATGTTATGAACACATCTTTTCCAGTAGATCTTCCATAGGTATTAAAATATTTAATTTCTGTTACTTCTATTGAGAAAGTTGAAGAAATATCATGCCATAAAGCAAAATATTCTTCATTATTTTCGGTCCATTCATTTGAATCATCAAATTTCCCGTATATTTCAATAAGTTTTTCAACAATTGCCTTTTCAGTTTCTAATGCAGGATCTTCATATACTGTTCTGCCCCAATAAAGCTTATTATCAAAAAATCTATATACTCTTATAACCGAATCGGTATTTCTCTGAAATGTTCTTTCATTTCTTTCTATTTGATTTGTACCTGTCGTTTCTTTAGCAGAAGGATATTTTTTTAGAAATTCGGAAACATTTGTATTCCAGGGGAATCCATCAAAACCTTCAAAAGTTGTTTGTGCAAATAATAAACTTACTGAAAGGAAAAATAGTGTAATAAGAAAAAGCTTATTTTTCATAAAATCCTCCAATATTTTGCCCTATTTATTCAATGAATAACATTATAGAAATTTGTTGGAAGAGTTTCTTATCAACGATAAGTTGCGCAGTGCGCCATCAATACAACAAATATTTTCGCTGAAACCATCATATACTGACAAAAAGTGTCCGTAGAAGATTCCTTCGAGAATCAGCTGTTTCATATTGTACAACAGATTTTTGGAATTTCATAGTATTTTATGTAGATACAAAAATGTAAAATTTCGATATATTAAACTAAGCTAGTTCGATATATTAAACTAAGCTGGTTCGATATATTAAACTAAGCTGGTTCGATATATTAAACTAAGCTGGTTCGATATATTAAACTAAGCTAGTTCGATATATTAAACTAAGTTAGTTCAATATATTAAACTAAGCTGGTTCGATATATTAAACTAAGCTGGTTCGATATATTAAACTAAGCTAGTTCGATATATTAAACTAAGTTAGTTCAATATATTAAACTAAGCTGGTTCGATATATTAAAATTCACACTTTTTGATATGCACCTGAAAAATGACACAGTTAATATATTGTCTGCTCCAATACCGACACATATTATTCAGTGTCTGCACCAGAACTGACACAACTTAATTACTAACCGCACCTGCAATGTCACACCCAGAACTTTGATATAAACCTGAAAATCTCGAATTATTTAGAATCTAAAAAAAAATCAAAAAATTTTTCATTTTTTTCCTCAAGAGTGTCAAAAATTTAATTTTGTTTTCTATAGATATTATGTAAAAAAATTCTGTATGGAATTTTTAATTTAAAACAGGAACTGCCACCTTAACAAATGGCAGAAGGAAAAAACTATGGAAAACATAGCTAAATTAGATGAAAGCTCAACAATTGTGAGCGTCACCCTGCATGAGAACGGTCTCAAAAAAGACGGAACTTATTACGCAACTGTAAGTCGTAACAAAGCAACATTCAAGAACACTCTCGCTGAAATTGCAGAGGCAAATAAGGGCATAGATCCTTTTCAACTTCAATTCACAGCAATTATAATGCAAAAACAGATTTTAAAGTTTCTTAAACAGGGAAAAACAGTCAATGTTCTGGACCTTGGTACTCTTTATCCGGCTATGAAATGTAATGCAAAAGGCAAAAGTGATGTACCGGAGAACAGTTCTTTTTGCGTTAAGTTCACACCGTCTCCGCTTGTACACCAGGCTGTAGGAGATATTTCAATTGATAAAATAGTTTATGCTGATGAAGCCCCAGAAATAAGAATGATTACAGATGTTAAAGCAGGTGTATGTGACGATACTCTAACAGCAGAACAACCCTGCTGCATTCAAGGCGGACATCTCAAAATTGGTGGTGAAGAAGGAGGTATCTGGTTTGCGCCTGTAGAAGCAGACGGTTCATACAACAAAGACGAAAGCACATGGACAAAAGTTTCTGACTCTGAATTGTTCCGCAATAAACCTAAAGAACTGTATTTCTTTGTACCGGCATTAACTTCAGGCTCGCAGTACAGAATAATACTGAAAACCTCATTTCTAACTAAACAAAAAGACAGAAAAAAAGTCCTGCAGTCAGAAAGCGACATTATCACAATCAACTAAAAACTGCATTTTTTAATGAGCGAGCGGGACTCAGAATTAATCCGAAGAATCCGACAGCGTAGCAGGATTAGGGGGCGCAAAACAATCTGCAGACCGAAGGTCGAAGCCGTTTTGCGACAACTAATCCTGCGAGAGCTGTCGGGCTATTTGGAATTGATTGCTTTGTCGCTGGGGTCCGCTCCTGAATGATTAAAGCCGTTTTGTGTCATATCCTACTCTTCGAGCTTCTTGAGCGGCGCTTTAAAGCTCATCTGGCGTGGCGTTGCAATTGCGTCAAACTTGACGGTGTAGACGTGCTTTACAGCATCAACTTCTATTACAGTGCCCTTGCCCAAAATGCCGTGGCTTATTCT
>JAEEQG010000138.1 GCA_016285185.1 Spirochaetota bacterium | reverse complement strand
TACCCGGGTATAGAATATTTTTTGACCCTTACGAAATCATCCGATTTACATTTGATAAAACCATAAGCAAAGTTCACCATCGGATACAAACGTCCCACCATTGAACCGCTGTAAATTGAGATGCTTTTTAATTCTTTATCTATTGGGTATTTCATGCTTTCTTCCGGTTTACCATGGACGTTCTGTTCCGTCGTAATTCCAGAACATACCGGTTGCAGGTATATCCTCTATTTTACCGCAAAGTGATGCAGATAAATCAGCAATTCCGCGAGCGGAATCTGCCGGATTAATCGGTGCGTTCGGTCCGCCCATTTGTGTATGCATCCAACCTGGATTGAACAGCAATACACGAATTCCTTCCTGTTTAACATAACGCTGAAGAATAATGGATTGTATATTTAAGGCTGCTTTAGACATACAGTAGTCATAGCGGTTGATGTAATCCGCATGGGTAGTCATACTGCCTGCTTCAGAGCTGATATTAATCAGAAGTTTTTCTTTTCCGTGGCGTAAAAGGCTTATACATGCTTTAACCACACGCAGAGGTCCGAGTGCATTTACATCAAACAGCTTTCGCGAGCCGTCAATATCAAATTTTTCAAGAATATCCTCACTTTCGGGGCGGATAATGCCGGCAGCATTGATTAGTATATCCAATGACTCTGTTTGGGCACTGACGCGTTCAGCAAGCTTTTGTACGGAAGATGTATCCGCTACATCAGTTTCAAAAAACAGATAATTGCCGTCTGCTTCGGCAAGCAGCTTGTCGGTGTCAGGGCGTTTCCCGATATCCGCGCCAAAAACCCTGTATCCTCTTGAAAGATATTCACGTACCAAACAAATGCCCAGCCCGCCGGCTGCACCTGTAATAAGAATTGTTTTCATAACTTTCCCTCCTGAATCTTATATCATTATACGGTAATAGAATTACCAGATAAACGGCACAACCTTGTACTTAACCTTTTGTTTGTATTCCGTGTAACCGGTGAGACCTTCCTCAAGAACCTTTTCCTCATTGCGGATGCGTTTGGCTATGATAGGGATGTATACAAGCATAATAACAAAGGAGATGCCGGAACCCAGTACCAGCGGCATGGAAAGGAACAGCAGGAATGTTGTCATATACATCGGGTGGCGTACAATCCCATAAAGACCTGTGTCGATAACTTTCTGGTTTTCCTGCACTTCAACCGTTCGCGAAAGATACACATTTTCGCGGAGTACTTCGGCGTAAAGCACATAAGCAAAAAGAAAAACAGCTGCTGCTGCGTAGCAAACCCACGCTGGCAATACAATCCAGCTGAAACGATAATTAAGACCGGCAACAATGAATGCGGCAAGAAACATCAGCCCGCTCAAGAGAATAACCACTTTCTGTTCGCCTTGTTCTTCCTTTGCGTTCAGTCGTTTTTCAAGCAGTTCCGGGCTTTTTTTCATCATAATAAGACCTGCAGCAAACATAGGAACAAACAAGATTCCCATAAGCAGCCACGCCTGCCAATAATCAAAAGTTCCAGCCGGTACAAAGAGTAAAACCCCGACCAAAAGCGCTCCGGCCAAAAATTTTGAGATTGCTTTTACAAACAGTTTTGCGTTCATATTAATGTCCTTTATAATAAAAATATGTTAATATGAACTTACGATTTATGGCAAGGAGATGTTTTGTGAAAAAGAAATCGGTAATAGTTTTTGCGTCTACACATCACAATAATACTCGTAAAGTAGTGGAAGCCGTAGCGCAGGAATGTGACATAGAACTGGTGGATGCAACCAAAACCCACACAAAAGATTTGTCAGAGTATGAGCTGATTGGATTTGCATCCGGCATCTTTTATACTAAGTTCTCGGAACAGGTTCTCAAGTTTGCAAGGGAAAATCTCGTTGCAAACAAAAAGGTATTCTTTATTGCTACCGCCGGCAATCCTATCGATATCAATTTCCGTTCAATAGCGGATATTGCAAAGGAAAAAAACTGCGAGGAAGTTGGAAGATTCCAATGCAAGGGCTTTGATACTTACGGTCCGTTCAAACTTGTTGGCGGAATCCAAAAAGGACACCCGACCGAGGAAGAACTTAAAGCGGTAGTCGATTTTTATAAAAAGATAGCCGCTGCAGATAAGGACTAAAAAATAAAGAGGAAAAAAATGACAAACAGAAAATTTAAAATTGCCGCAATTCTTATGATAATTCACGGTGCGTTTATGGAAGCTGTAACCGGAATTATGATGATGCCTTTTGTTATAAAGGGAGGCATAAACGACAAAGTGGTTCCGCATATTTTTGCGATTGATTTTTTCAGAAACAACATTTTTTATATGATGCCTATGGCAGTAATTTTCGGCATAACCAGAGTTGCTGGTGCGGTAGGTGTTCTTAAAAACCGTAAATGGGGATTTGTGCTTTCCATTATAAACTGTGTTGTAACGATGAACGTTATGTTGTTTATGATTCCAGCCGGAATTAGTGACGGTATTCTTGCCTGTTCCGCGCTGATTTTGCTGCTGACCGGCTATTTTGAAAAAGAAGCGATAAAATAAACAATTACAAACGAGGCTTCAAATGGAAGTTTACGAAATACTTAAAAACCTTCGCGAAAAAAACAACCTTACGCAGGAAGAAATGGCGGTTCGTGTAAACATTACGAGACAGGCCGTTAGCCGATGGGAAACCGGGGAAACTCAGCCCAACCCACAGATGCTCATAGTTCTTTCGCGCGAGTTCAACGTTTCTATAAATACTTTGCTCGGTTCGCCACGCCAGCTTTATTGCCAGTGCTGCGGAATGCCACTTACTGAAGATTCCATGATTAGCCGTGAGCCTGATAATACCTTTAATGAAGACTACTGCAAATGGTGCTACTCGGACGGTGAGTTTATCTACAAACAGAAAGATTCTTTAATCGATTATCTTTTGGAACATATGCCGAATCCAGATAACAAGAGTGATGACGAACGCCGGCAGTTTTTTGATACCATGCTCTCACAGCTTAAACACTGGAAAGCATAATCAGCTCCTCTCACCCGCCCGTAAAAAAGCAACAACCTGTTTCTTTTTGTACAACATCCTGCATGGTATACTCGAATTATCAAAAGGAGATAGCAATGCCAAGACCAAGCACAAAAGAAGATTTGCTCAAAGCAGCACAAGAAAACTACACCACACTGATGGATTTTATCGGCAGTATGACTGAAAAGGAGCTTAACACTCCGTTTGATTTTTCGGGACAGCCAAGCAAAAAAGAAGCTCACTGGAGCCGCGACAAAAATGTGCGTGACGTACTGATTCACTTGTACGAATGGCACAAACTCATGATGCAGTTCCCAAAGAATAACGCCAACGTAACAGACAGTAAAAAAGCGATATCTATTTTGCCTCCCGAGTACAGCTGGAAAACTTACGGTGCAATGAACATAATGTTCTGGAAACGTAACCAGGAAACAACACTTGAAGACGCAAAAGAGATGTTCTCAAAAAGCCATGCATCCGTTATGAAACTGATTGAGAGCTATTCAAACGATGAACTTTTCAAGGCCAAGTATTTCTGCTGGACAGGCAATTCGTCACTCGGCTCGTTTTTTGTAAGCAACACCTCAAGCCACTATGCATGGGCCTTAAAAAAGCTCAAAGCACACAGAAGTAATTGTAAAAAACAATAGAATAAAGCCCGATTTCGCTTTTTGCGATTTCGGGTTTTTTATATTGCAAAACTGAACATCGTTCAGTATAATAGCAAAATCTTATGAATACAAAGAACTGCAAAGAAGAACTGATAGACATAACAATCTCGCTGATAAACGACAACAAGGGCGATGTTGATAAGGTAACGATACGCGATATTAGCGCAAAAAGCGGCGTGAGTATCGGACTGATAAACTATCACTTTGGGAACAAAGATAATCTGATTACCGAATGTGTCAAAAAAATCATCACAAAAGTGGTCAAAGAATTCAAGCCAAATATGGAGATAGGAGCGATGCTCCCGCCTTTTGAGGCTGGAAAAGCACGGTTAATTGACACGGCAAGCAAGGTTTTTGACTTCTTTTTTGCTTACCCTTCAATTTCACGAATTTCAATTTTGAATGATCACTCGCATTTTACAAACGACACAAACTCGTATTTTTCAATCAAGGGGTTTTCATCGATAATCGGAGATGCCGTAAAAGACCGGAGTAAAAAAGAATTAATATCTTTTTCGCTCGCAAGCTGTATGCAGGTTACATTCCTAAAGACCGTAGACGACAAAAAATTTTTAGATTATGACTTTTCGATCCAGGAACACAGAAATCGCTATATAACTGATTTAATAGATATATTAATGGAGAAATAACAGGTAGGAACTTATGAGAAGATTAAAGATTTTTAAAAACATTTTACTGTTTTGGTGCTTTTTTATCGGGCTGGGCGCACTTTGGGGCGGAATTGCCATGCTTATAAAACCTGACGGAAGTTTACTACAAATGCAGACAATGCTTCCATATTTTAAGGTCCTGCCGTTCTCTGAGATTCTTTTTCAGGACTACGTTTTTTCCGGTATTATGCTGATTATTGTAAACGGAATTACAAACATTACTGCCGCAATTTTGATTATGCGGAACAAAAAAATCGGCTTTATTTTGGGAACTGTTTTTGGTTTTACGCTGATGCTGTGGATAATCATTCAGTTTATAATTTTTCCACCGAATCTTCTTGATAACTTTTATTTTACATTCGGCGTGCTGCAACTTATTACCGGATATGCAGCTCTTGTGTTTTATAATCAGGTGAATTTCAAATTTGATGAAAAATGCTATCCGAATGTTGCTTCTCATTCAAAAACGCTTGTCATCTATTTTTCCAGAATGAATTACACAAAGCGTATCGCTTACACAAAAGCAAATTCAGAAGCCGCACAAATTGCTGAACTTAAGACAACGGAAAGAACTGAAGGCACTTGGGGCTTTTGGTGGTGCGGACGTTTTGGAATGCACAAGTGGCGAATGGAAACTTTGCCAC
>JAEEQG010000137.1 GCA_016285185.1 Spirochaetota bacterium | reverse complement strand
GGCTTGGAAGGAATCTATTTATGATTATGGAAATTCTGCATATCTGTATGAACAAAGAATGTAAGGTTTGGACTATCAAGGATAATTATCGACTCGGCGATGATATTCAAAGCAAGGTTTTAGCCTTTGCTTTTGGTTTGAGTGCTGAAATTGAGCGAAATTTGATTAGTCAAAGGACAAAAGAGGCTCTTGCACGAAAGGTAAATGAAGGTGTTGTTCTTGGAAGACCGAAGGGGCGAAAAACTTCTCCATCAAAACATAAATTATTCCAGAAAGATGAGATAATCTGTGAACTACTTATATGCGGAATCTCACAACGAAAAACGGCAAAACTACTACATGTAGACAGAAACACCCTTGCGAATTTTATGCAGAAAAGTGAGATTATCTTAGAAAACAGTTTTTTGCTCAAAAAGCACAGGAAATAAAACGAGCGATTTTGTTCAGCATAATTCGAGTGCCTGTGACTTTGCAACATCTGATAGCTGGGTGATACTTAGCCCGATTGAACAGAGTATTAAGCGGAAAATAGAAGCCGTTGGAGTTCCCTTGAAAGATTGGAATATCAGCATTAACTATGGAATAAAAACCGGTTTTAATGACGCATTTATTGTCTCTGGTGCAAAGCGTGATAAGATACTCGCGAACTGCAAAACCGATGAAGAACGAGAAAAAACAGCGGAGCTTATTCGACCGATTTTGCGTGGCAGGGATATAAAAAGATATGAATACAATTTTGCAGACTTGTATCTTATAAATACTCATAACGGTGTGAAAGATAAAAATATTCCTCGAATTAATATTAAGGATTATCCAGCTATTAAAAAGCATCTTGACGAATATTGGGATAAAATTTCCACTCGTGCCGACAAAGGAGATACGCCGTATAATCTGCGTAATTGCGCATATATGGAGGATTTCTTTAAGCCAAAAATTGTATGGGGAGAAATATCTGATAAATCGAAATTTGCTTTTGATTTTGAAGGTCGATTCATGCCAGAAGCAACAACATTTTATATGAACGGTGAGAATATAGAATTCCTATTAGCGGCTCTTAATTCATTGCTTTCTGAATGGTTTTTCTCAAAAATCGGTACAACAACTGGTGTTGGCACTGTTCGTTGGAAAAAATATACGATTGAGCAGTTGCTTGTCGCGAAGCCCGAAAAAGAATTATTGAAAAAGTATCTTATTGTTTTTGATAACTTTAAAAACAATAAGATAACAGTTTCTGATTTTGAAGAATATTCCAATAATCTTATGTTTTCTCTTTATAAGCTGACAGATAAAGAAATTTCATTTATAAAGGATATAACTTTAGATATTAAAAAGGTTTAGCGACTTTTTCAATAAATGAAATCTCCTCTGTATTAAGACCGTAAAGTTCATATACTTTGCGGTCTATTTTTTCTTCATTGTCCAATTCCTTTTCAGTAAAATCTTTAAATAGTTTTTCATCAATGTTTTTAGGTACGGGTAGTTGTTCTATGAACATTGGTTTATATTCAAAATATCCACCGTTTCTTGTAACTCCAAGATTACGAATATAGTAATCCGCAATCTTTGAATTTAGAATACACAAAAGACTTTCGCTTGCAGGTACAATCATTGTCGCAGGCGCATTTATCATCATTCCGGCTGGTGCAAGTGTATAAGTCGCAGAAAGATTAAGATTTCCCCATACAATTTTTGGCTTATTAAATTCGTCCCAATAACTTATGCTATCCTGTGTTTCAAACCACTTGTTGTTTGTCTTTTTACGAGCTTTAATTTTTTCACCATTAATTGTATGCTCCTTACCTGTTTGTTCCAGTCTTTCCATTCCGAACGACAGTAGATAATCTTTTACAGCCGGATATTTTTCAATGTCATAATGTTTCGCTGGAAAAGTTGCAATAAGATATAAATCAGCATATTCATACGAATACCGCTTAATATCCCTGCCACGCAAAATCGGTCGTATTAAATCATCAGTCCTCTTTCGTTCATCATCACTCTTGCACTTAGCCAAAATTTCTTTCCGCTTCTCTCCAGAAATGATGAATGCATCATTAAAGCCGGTAAGAACACCACGATAGATATTTATATCCCAATCTTTCAAAGGTGTTCCGATTTTTTCAATTTTAGCTTTGATGCTTTGCTCGATAGGGGATAGAATTACCCAACTACCAGAAGAATTAAAACAAAGCTCCGTACTTTCTTGCTGAACAAAATCGCTCAGATTTGCTAGGCCATCTTTTGTCAATGAGGTTGCAATACAGCTTTTCGTTTTGCCTGAGTTTTTAGCTTTTCCAAAAAGCATGATATTTGTATCTACTGTTGCACTATCAAATACTTTTACACCAGCAAAATCAACAAGTAAAATAGGATTAACATTTTTTGCAAAGAAATCACGTAGCTTCTCACCATAACCGGCACGCATCCATTTATTACTTGTTATGAAACAAAGTAAACCTTTTGCATTCAGTAAGTTAAAACCTTTCTCATAAAACAAGCAATAAATATCCCCTGTTTTAGCAAAAGCTGCAAACTTTTGATTTTCATAAATTTTAGCAAGTTTTCCACCGTCACCTTGCAACTGTACATACGGTGGATTTCCAATAACAATATCGAATCCATCCTTCACCCCAAACATCCATTCCGCATCAAAGAACGAACTTGCAGGTGCGCTCTGGTCGTAAGGATTCCATTCTGCAAGCTGCTTGGCATCTTCTGGGGAATAAACCTGTTCTTCTTCCAAAAGTTTTGAAAGTTCCTTCCTGAGTTTTTCGTCCTCTTCCCGGTTTTCTTTTTTCTCCTGTGCTGTTTTTGCGCTAAAGTGAACTTTTCGGATTTCTCCCAACTTTTTTGTGATTTCATCAATTTTTGATACAGAGGCAAATAATGCCATACTCTTGTTATATTCTGGCTTCTTTGCCTTTCCAATCAGCGTATTTGCCGCAACGAATTTTGTCTCAAGGTTCGGCAGAGGATTGTATCCGTAATTTTCTTCAGGGTGATTTTCAATCTTTGGCTGCTCGCAAATCAGACTGATAAAGAAACGAAGCTTACTGATTTGTACGGCAATGGGCTGAATGTCCACACCAAAAATTGAATCCTGGATGATTCTTGATTTTAGGCTGTAAAGATATTTTGCATACTCAAAATCGTTGTCTTCTTCTGCAGTATTAATTGAGAGTGCCTGCTTTTCTTCATTCCTGTACTGACGGAATTTATTTTTTACATTATAGCTTCTGTACTGCCAGATAATGTCTTTTGTGTCTTCATCAACAATCTGATGAATGTCCGTCTTTGTCTTTATTGAGTTAAAGCTTTTTCCGTCATCAATCCGTCCCTGACTGAAAAGATTTGCAATAGTGTTTTTGCCAAGTTTCTTGTTGTGCCTGTTGATTATCTCTTTTACATGAAGGGCTAAATCCTGGGAGTTATAAATTGTATTTTCTTCTTTTCCATTGACACAAAGCTTGAATTCCTGATTTCCAAGATACTCAGCATTAATTTTGAGGCTTTCATCAGGATTATAATTTACAGACTGACCTTTCTTTATGTAAAGGTTGTGTTCTGATTTTGTGCTGGCACTGAGCTTGTCCAAAAGAACATGAATCTCTACCAGCTTGTTCAATATTCCCATTGGGAACGCGCCGGAACCACAGGCAGGGTCAATAATTTTTATTTCAAAAAGCGAGCTTCTGATTTTATTAATCTGCTCTTCAGTAAGTTCTATTTCTGAATCATCGGCTTTATTGTCATTTGTAAGTTTTTCAAGATTCTCTTCGCTTACATCTGGTACTTTTTCCTGCAAATATGCCTTTATTGAAGAATTAACCATGTAAGAAACTATTTCACGCGGAGTATAGAAAGAACCGCTTTCCTTACGGGCACTTTCCCTTGTTTCGGGGTTATAGGTTCCCAAAAGGTTTTCAAAAATCTTTCCCAAAAGTTCAGGATCAAGTGCAACCTGAACATCACTTGGTGTTGATTCTTCTACTGTAAAATTATAGCGGCTCAAGATTGTGATGAGGCCTGGTTGCTTTTCGTCTTCGCTCCAGAAAAGAATATTTGGAACAAATGCCCTTCTGTCTTTATCGCGGCTAAAGCCGTCTACATAATGAACTTTGTGGCTTGTGTTGTTTTTAGTCGGTTCATCCCAATCAAGGCACTCAAACAAACCGCCGTTTAGGAATGGAACATCAAGGAATTTTTTTACCATCTCCTTTGGCGAAAGTTTAAAGAAAGAACCTTCATTTGCATCCCTAAAATATGTTTTTATTCCATACTGCTCATTTGCAACACCAGCTTTTGAGACTTCCGCAAAGGCTCTTTCTTCAATCTTTTTATTCAATGCCCCAAAGAAAAGATTCTGTAAAACCGCATTGTAGTAGTTGCCCTTTTTGTCAGAAGTTAAATCGACATCTGTAAGGATTTCTGCAAGTTCTTTCTTATTAAAAATCCATGTTGGAATAAGATTCTTTTGTTTTATGAACCAGACGAACATGATTCGTGTAATCAAGCGAATAAGGTTTATTTCATTTTTTTCTGTCGTAAGGTCTGCATTTGC